>CAZVQL010000052.1:0-14189 GCA_964629305.1 uncultured Roseicyclus sp. | reverse complement strand
CTGCGACCTTCCGTCCCCCAGACGGACGCGCTACCAGGCTGCGCCATAGCCCGACGTTCGGCCCTTCTACTCATTTTGCCGGGGGGCGCAAGGGGTCAGGTCGGCGGATCGGCCCAGACCCTGTCGCGCAGACCCACAAGCGCCGCGCGGAGCCGTGCCCTGTCGGCTGGCGGCACGTCGCCCAGACGGTCGCGCAGGCGGGCGAGGGTTTCGGAAAACGCGGGGCTTTCGAGGCTGGCGGGCGGGGTGGAGGGGGTTTGTGGTTCAGGCTCGGGCTCAGGCTCGGCTTTCGGCTCAGGCACCGGCTCTGGCTCGGCGGAGGCGGCGGTGTCCTCACGCTCCGCTTCGGTCGGTTCAAGCCCGGCCATCGCGTCCTCTTCTGCCGCGTCCTCGACCCAGTCGGCCGTCATCTCGCCGTCGATAGCCTCGGCATCGTCCAGGTCGATCGGGGGCGACAGGGCGGCGATAGCCGCCACACCCTCTTCGCGCATCATCTTCTGAACACCGCGGATGGTCAGGCCCCGGTCATGCAAGAGCACCTTGATCCCGCCGACCAGTTCCATGTCGGCGGGCCGGTAATACCGTCGACCGCCCGCCCGTTTGACCGGTTTGATTTGCGGAAACTTCGATTCCCAGAAACGCAGGACATGCGCCGCCACACCAAGCCAATCCGCGACCTCGCGGATCGTTCGGAAGGCTTGCGACGATTTCGACATGGCCGGTTTGCCCCGCCTCTGCTCGTTACTTCAGCCTCTTTCGACGCGCCACATACAGCCTTGCACGTCGTCCTCAGCCGCGGTTGCCCGCCGCGACCCGGTCCTTCATCAGGTGCGAGGGCCGAAAGGTCAGCACGCGACGCGGACTGATCGGAACCTCTTCGCCCGTCTTCGGGTTGCGCCCCACGCGGGCGGATTTGGACCGCACCGAGAAGGTCCCGAAGGACGAGATCTTTACCTGTTCGCCCTCGACAAGAGCATCGGACATCAATTCAAGCACTCGTTCCACAAGCTGGGCGCTTTCGTTGCGCGACAGGCCCACCTCGCGAAATACCGCCTCGGACAGGTCCATCCGTGTCAGCGTCTTATTGGCCATCTGTTCCGTCCCCCTAGATTGGCCTCAGGATGGGCGAAGGGATTTCTCAAGTCAATCTAGAGACTTGGAGCGCGGCGTTTATCCGCTGGCAGAAGCCCTGACGCGCCTACCAGCGCATCACCACCGCGCCCCAGGCGAGGCCGCCGCCGATCGCCTCGGCGACCAGCAGGTCGCCCGGTTTGATCTGGCCGCGAGCGACGCCCACCGACAGCGCAAGCGGGATCGATGCGGCCGACGTATTGCCGTGATCCTGCACCGTCACGACGACGCGGTCCATGTCCACGCCCATCTTCTGGGCGGTGCGGGTGATGATCCTGAGGTTCGCCTGGTGCGGCACGATCCAGTCGACATCATCCGCGCCCAGCCCCGCCTTTTCCAGCGCGGCGTGGGCTGTTTCTGCAAGCTTTTCAACGGCATGGCGGAACACCTCCCGGCCCTCCATGCGCAGCACGCCCGTGGTCTGCGAAGAAGAGACGCCGCCGTCGACATAGAGCAGGTCGCGGTATCGCCCGTCGGAATGCAGGTCCGTCGCCAGGATGCCGCGGTCGGCCGGCGTGCCGGCCTCGTCCTGCGCCTCCAGGATCAACGCGCCGGCACCATCGCCGAACAGCACGCAGGTTCCGCGGTCCGTCCAGTCCATGATCCGGCTGAAGGTTTCGGCCCCGATCACGAGGACACGCCGGGCTTGTCCCGATACGACCAGCGCGTTCGCGTTCGACAGCGCATAGACGAACCCCGCGCAGACGGCCTGCACGTCGAAAGCGAATCCCCCCTCCATCCCGAGGCCCGCCTGCACCATCGTGGCGGCGGAGGGGAAGGTAAGGTCGGGCGTGGAGGTCGCGACGATGATCGCGTCGATATCGGCCGCCGTCAGACCGGCCATGTCGAGGGCCGCGCGCGCGGCTGCCACGGCCATCTGGCTCGTCGTCTCGCCCTCGGCGGCGAAATGGCGCCGCTCGATGCCCGAGCGGGCTCGGATCCATTCGTCCGAGGTGTCGAGCGTCGCCTCGAACTCGGCGTTCTCGACGATGCGTTCGGGCAGATAGTGGCCGATGCCGATGGGAACTGCCCTGATCATGCGCCACCTGCCTCTGCCTGCATCGCCGCCGCGGCGGCCTGTTCTGCCTCGGCGATTCGCGCGGCAAGCCGCCCGCTGAGGCCCGCCGCCGCCAGTCGTGCGGCCAGCTTGATCGCCGCGGCAATGCCGGTTTCGTCGGCGGAGCCGTGCGATTTCACGACCGTGCCGTTCAGCCCGAGGAACACGCCGCCGTTCACCCGGCGCGGGTCGATCCGCTTTGAGAGCCGCCGAAGCGAGGTATAGGCCAGCAGCGCCGCGATGCGCGAAAAGGGTGTCTTGCGGAACGCCTCGCCGAGCAGTTCGCGGATCAGCCGCGCCGTGCCCTCGCCGGTCTTCAACGCGACATTGCCGGTGAAGCCGTCGGTCACGATCACATCGACATCGGCCGAAGGCAGATCGCCGCCTTCGACGAAGCCCACGAAGTCGAAATCCGCGGCCTGGCTCACGCGCTCGATGAGGTCGGCGGCCAGCTTCAGCTCGGCCCGGCCCTTGTGCTCTTCGGTGCCGACATTCAGCAGGCCGACGCGCGGCCGCTTCAGGTCGAGGCCGTTGCGCGCATAGCTCGCGCCCATGAGAGCGTATTGCAAAAGGTCCTCGGCATCGGCGCGGATATCCGCGCCCACGTCCAGCATCACGTTGAACCCCTTGGGGTTTCTCGAGGGCCAGAGACAGGCGATCGCCGGGCGGTTCACGCCCTCGACCTTGCGCAGCCGCACCATCGACAGCGCCATCAGGGCACCGGTGTTGCCGCAGCTGACGGCGGCCTGCGCCTCACCGGCGCGCACGGCTTCGATGCAGGACCACATCGATGTGTCCTTGCCGTGCCGCATCACGTGGGAGGGTTTTGCATCCATCGTAACCACGCCGGTGGCGTGGCGGATCTCGCATCGGCCGGCAAGATCCCGGCGCCGTTCGATGAGCCGCTCCAGTTCGGGGCGGTCCCCATGCACGATGAACCGCAACGCGGGATTCTTGGCCGCAGATCGCGCCATGCCGGCCACCACGACCGAAGGTCCCAGGTCGCCGCCCATCGCGTCGATGGACAGGACCGTTCCGGGAATTTCCTCGGTGGTGAGTGCCGTGCCCTCGTTCATGCCCCCGGCCGCCTCGCTGCTTCGGGCGTCCCGCTGGCTCAGGCCGCGTCTTCGTCGAGGTCGATCTCGTCGGCCTGCGCGATGACCTCGCGGTCATTGTAGGTGCCGCAGGAGGGGCAGACGTGGTGCGGGCGCTTCAGCTCGCCGCAGGACGGGCACTCGTTGGGATTGGCGCCAACCAGGGCGTCATGGGCGCGGCGCATACCGCGCTTGGAGCGCGTCACTCGATTCTGGGGGACAGCCATGTCACAACCTCAAGTCTTAGGGGCGATCGCAATGCGCACCGCCCGGGTGCAGTCAAAAAATCTCGTCTCTCAGGTCGCCGTCGGCGTCCCCTTCGCGGGCCTGTCTGGCCTGCGCCGGGTGGCTGGAACGGGGCGGATGACCCGCGCCCGGAGCCGGGGGGCGAATGAGGCCGGGAACATACTCTGATTCCGGGGCCATGCAAGCCCTTTTCGGGACGGTGTTTCAGTCATCTTCACCGGGCTCTTCCGGGCCCTTCAAACGGTCTCGCAGAGCGGCCAGACCGGCCAGCGGCTTGGCCTCTTCATCGGTCATCGGCGCGACGCCGGGCGCGGCAAAGACCGCCTCGCCCAGCTCCGCATCCTCGGCGCGCGGGTATTGCGGCAGGGCCAGCGCAAGCGCCTCCGACAGCACCGCGAACAGGTCAAGCGTTGCGGGAAGCGGCTCGGCGGTGTCGTCTTCCGGCATCTCGACCTCGTCGCCCTCGGGCTCGGGCATCTCGGCCAGGTAGCGGCGCGCCACCGGTTCGTCGAGACGTGTGGTCACGGGCTCGGCGGTGACGACGCAGGGCTGCACCACCGTCGCGCCAAGGCTCGCCTCGAGCCGCCAGTCGCGCTTGCCCTCGGGCACAAGCCGCCCCGCCAGGCGCAGCTTGCGCAGGCCCAACAGCCCAAGCTCGGCCGCAAGCCCGGCGCGCGCTTCCGCGTCCGGGGTGATCTCGAATGTCGTATCTGCGCTGCGCGGCAGCCGTGCGAGCGCGAGCATTGCGTCTTTTTCCGACATGGCTCAGCCTCCTCGCGTCCTTGCCCTGTGGGCCGGGGTAAGTTAAGCGGATAGAAAGCTTTCGGCGTCGCTGCAAGGGTAACAGGTAGGCGGTGTCGGCAGGATCGGGGCAAGAGGCACGCATGCAATACTCGGGCGGCGCAATCCGGAAGGGTCTAATCGGGGCCATCCTGGCCCTGTCGTTGGCGGCCTGCTCGGCCACGTTCGACAATCACGGCTACGTCCCACCACCCGAGGATCTTGCCGAAATCAATATCGGCGACAGCCGCGAAGCGGTGGCCGAGGCCGTCGGAACGCCCGGGTCTGCCGGCGTCATGCGCGACGAGGCATGGTTTTACACCGACTACAGGATCCGGAACTACGCCTATCGCGCGCCCGAGATAGTGGAGCGCCGTATCCTTGCGGTGTCGTTCGACGGTGGCGGGCGCGTCTCCAACATCGAGGAATTCGGACTGGAGGATGGCAACATCGTTCAGCTGTCCCGCCGCGTCACCACAAGCACGGTCCGCGACGTCGGCTTCCTCGCACAGATCCTGTCCAACTTCGGCCGGATCAACGTGGGCGAGGCACTCGGCGGCTGATCGCCGTGCGTGCCGGGTCTTGCCGTACCCGAGTCGTGGGCGCATCCTGTGGCCAGATCCAGTGTACCCGGGGACCGGGTAGCCAGGAGCAGGCCATGTTGACCCTTGCGAAAGGTCGCTACCAGGCACGTCTCGCCGAAACCGAGCCCGATCTGGAGGCGGCACGGCGACTCAGAACGCTGGCCTTCCGCGGGCCGGGGACCGACATGCTTGACGGTGACGACTTCGACAGCGCCTGCCGCCACATGCTGGTCGAGGAGGTGTCGGGGGGGCGGCTGGTGTGCTGTTTCCGGCTTCTGCCGCTGCGTTCCGGCGCCGAGATCGGGCGCAGCTACTCGGCGCAGTTCTACGAGCTGTCGGCGCTCGCCGATTTCGACGGTCCGATGGTCGAGATGGGCCGCTTCTGCATTCATCCCGAGGTGCATGACCCCGACATCCTGCGCGTCGCATGGGGCGCGATGACGGCCTGGGTCGACCGCGAGGGGGTCGAGATGCTCTTCGGCTGCTCATCCTTCCACGGGATCGAGGCGCGCGATTACTACGACGCTTTCGCGCTTCTGCGCGATCGCCATATCGCGCCCAAGCGCTGGCTGCCGCGGGTCAAGGCGCCCGCGGTTTTCCGTTTCGCCAGCCGTCTCCGGCGCAAGCCCGACCTGAAGCGCGCGCAGGCCAAGATGCCGCCGCTTCTGCGCACCTACCTGCTGATGGGTGGCTGGGTCAGCGACCACGCGGTGATCGACCGCGACCTCGGCACGCTGCATGTCTTCACCGGCCTCGAGATCCGGGCGGTGCCGCCGTCGCGTGCGCGGCTCTTGCGGGCCGTGGCGGGCTGAGACGGCCACGGCGGGGCAAGGCGCGGCTGGCCAGCCATGTGCCGCCAAGGGACCGCAGGCGGGCCCCTGTGCCCTGCTTGAAATGCGTCAGCCCCGGTGCACTGACCGGATCGGCATGGCCGAGGTCGATCCTCTCCACGCCCATCGCCTGCAAAGCGACCATCGCGCGCCACATCAGCAGGTTTCCCGCCGAGGCCGCGCGGCCCGCACCCGTCGACCATCCGACCTGGTAGGTCGCCATCCGCCCGTGTCGGAAGAACAGCATCGCCGCGACCGGCCCTTCGCGCCCGTGCGCGATCAAGAGTTGCCCGGCCTCGGGCCCTGCCGCGGCAAGGGCCGCGATCATCACCGGGGGAAGGGGGCGGTAGCCAAGCTGCCGGGCTGCCCGGCTCTCGGCCAGCAGTAGCCAGTGGCGCGGGTCCGGGGGCATGATCCTGCACTCGACACGCAGTCCTTGCGCCAACCCGTGCCGCAGCCGGTTGCGCCATTTGCCCGTCATCGCCGCGGCCATCGTGTCGGGCGAGGGGTGCAGCCGGAGCTCGGCGATCTGCCGGGGGCGTGCGACGCGCCAGAACCCTGCGCGGGCAAGCGCGGCCGCGCTCTCGCCGTCCTCGGCGTTGACGATCAGGTGCCGCGCGCCCGTCGCGCGATCGAGGTCTGTCACCGTCGCATCGGACAGGTGCCGCGGCCCGCGCGAGAGCATCGCGACCTCGCCCAGCAGGGGAACGCGCCGCTCGATGAGCCAGGCGGCCCGACCGTCCGGCAGGTCGAGCGGACGCGTCCGCCCGCCCAGCAGTCGCACCGCCTGCGCGTAGAGCGCCGATTGCTGCAAGGGCGCCAGCTGATCGGGTGCTGGCCGAACCGTGGCGAGATGGGGGAACGTGGACGGGCAAAGGTCGAACATGGGCGGCAGCCTGCCATCCATGCCCTAATCGTCGGTTAACGACGCCTCACTCCGCGAGGACAACCAGCGCGTGGCGCTTCTTGCCCGCCGACAGCTTGATCGGCTGCGCAAGGTCGGCCGCGCCGATCATCAGGCCCGCGTCGCTCAGCGCCGCGTCGTTCATCCGCGCGCCGCCCTCGGCGATCAGGCGCTTGGCCTCCTTGCCGGATTTCGCCAGCCCCGACCGCGTGATCAGCTGCGCGACCGAGATGCCCTCGGCCACCTCGGCGGCACTCAGCGTCAGCGTCGGCAGGTCCTCGCCCGTGCCGCCCTTCTCGAAGACCTCGCGCGCGGTGGCTTCGGCCGCTTCGGCCGCCTCGGCCCCGTGCAGAAGGGTCGTGACGGCGTTTGCCAGCACGATCTTCGCCTCGTTGATCTCGGCCCCTTCCAGCGCACCCAGCCGCTCGCATTCCGCGACCGGGATCTCGGTGTAGAGCTTCAGGAACCGGCCCACGTCGGCGTCGGTCGTGTTGCGCCAGAACTGCCAGAACTCGTAAGGGCTGAGCATGTCCCCATCGAGCCAGATCGCACCGCCCTGGCTCTTGCCCATCTTCTTGCCGTCCGAGGTCGTCAGCAGCGGCGTGGTCAGCCCGAAAATCTCGGCATCCAGCACGCGGCGGGTCAGGTCGATCCCGTTCACGATGTTGCCCCACTGGTCCGAGCCGCCCATCTGCAACAGGCACCCCTCGCGCCGGTAGAGCTCGAGGAAATCGTAGGCCTGAAGGATCATGTAGTTGAATTCGAGAAAGCTCAGGCTCTGCTCGCGGTCGAGGCGGGATTTCACGCTCTCGAAGGACAGCATCCGGTTGACCGAGAAATGCCGCCCGATATCGCGCAGGAAATCGAGGTAGTTCAGCCCGTCGAGCCATTCGGCGTTGTTCAGCATCACCGCATCGGTCGTGCCCGCGCCGTAGCCGAGGTAGCGGTCAAAGACACGCTGCATGCCGGCGATGTTGGCGTCGATCTGTTCGGGGCTGAGCAAGGGCCGCTCGTCGGCGCGGAAGCTGGGGTCGCCGACCTTGGTCGTGCCGCCGCCCATCAGCGTGATCGGGCGGTTGCCGGTCTTCTGCCACCAGCGCAGGAGCATGATGTTCAGAAGGTGGCCCACATGCAGCGACTTCGCCGTGGCGTCATAGCCGATATAGCAGGTCACCGGGCCCTTCATCAGCGTCTCGTCGAGGCCCTGCAGGTCGGTGCAGTCGGCCAGGAATCCGCGGGCGATGATCTCGCGCAGGAACTCCGATTTGGGCTGGTAGGTCATGGGGGTCCGGTCCATGCTCGCGTGTCAGTGAGGCGAGGCTATAGCGGGCATGGCCGTGAAGGGAAAGAGCGACAAATCGGGGCCGGTGCGGGCGCTCGGCGCGATGTCGGGCACCTCGATGGACGGGGTCGACCTTGCCGTGATCGAGACCGACGGGGTGGCGGTGACGCGCTTCGGGCCCACGGGCTACCGCCCCTTTGCCGAGGCCGAGCGTGCGGCGATCCGCGAGGCGCTGGGCCGCTGGCCCGGCGAGGCGGGCGTAGCCGAGGCCGCCCGCGCAGTCGAGAACGCGCATCTTGCGGCCTTGGCCGAGTTCGAGGGCGGCGACGGGGTAGAGGTCTTCGGCTTCCACGGCCAGACGCTCGCCCATGACCCAGACGGGCGGCGCACGCATCAGGCAGGCGACGGCGCACGCTTCGCGGCCGAGGCGGGGCTCACGACCGTGTGGGATTTCCGCTCGAACGACATGGAACTGGGCGGGCAGGGCGCGCCGCTTGCGCCCTTCTATCACTGGGCGCTTGCACGGTTCATCGGCGAGGCGCGACCTGTGGTCTTCCTCAACCTCGGGGGGGTGGGCAACATCACCTATGTCGATCCGCGGGTGGAGCGGCCCGAGTTGCCCGGCGCCTGCCTGGCCTTCGACACGGGGCCCGCGAATGCGCCGATCGACGATATGGTTCAGGCGCGGCTGGGCCAGCCCTTTGACCGCGATGGGCGGTTGACCCGCTCGGGCCGCGTCGATGGCGAAACGGTCGCGGTTTTTCTCGACGACATCTATTTCCGGCGCATTCCGCCCAAGTCGCTCGACCGCGACGCGTTTCCGCAGCTCGCCGACTGGGTCGCGGGGATGGAGACCGCGGATGCGGTGGCCACGCTTGCGGCCTGCGCCGCGGGGGCGGTGTCGCAGGCGATGGAGCATCTGCCCGCGCGGCCCGCGCGGGTGCTGGTCACGGGCGGCGGGCGGCGGAACCCCGGGCTGATGGAGATGCTGGAAGCCGCACTTGGCCGCCCGGTGGAACCGGTGGAGGCCGTGGCCCTCGATGGTGACGCACTCGAGGCGCAGGCCTTTGCCTATCTCGCGGTGCGGGTGTTGCGGGGCCTGCCGACCTCGGCCCCCGGCACGACGGGTGTGGCCGCGGCGGTGGGCGGGGGCCGGGTGTCGCGCCCCTGACCAAAAGGAGCGGCCTTGCCGCGTTTCTTTCAGGTCGCTTCGCTCCGTGATTCTTTTTTGGCGCCTGCGGCGCGGGGGGGCTCCGCCCCCCGTCGCTACGCGACTCCCCCCGGCGTATTTTCGGAAAGGTGAAGGAGAGGGCTCAGGCGCGGGCGGCCCGGGCCGTGCGCAGCATCGAGGCAGTGTAGATCACCAGCGCGGCCCAGATGAGCGGGAAGGCGATGGCGCGGGCGGGGCCGAAGGGCTCGTTGAAGACGAAGACGGCGATGAGGAAAATCATCGTCGGTGCGATGTACTGAAGAATGCCGATGGTCGAGAGGCGAAGACCCTTGGCGCCATTGGCATAGAGCATCAGCGGGATCGCCGTGACGACGCCGGCCCCGATCAGGAGCGCCGTGTCGGTCGCCGATGTGGCCATGAAGTGGCCCGATGGCCCGACCCACAGGATATACGCGAGTGCAGGCGGCGAGAGGAGCAGCACCTCGAGCAAGAAGCCCTGATTGGGGCCGATGGGCAGCGTCTTTCGCAGGAAGCCGTAGATGCCGAAGGTGGTCATCAGGACCAGCGCCACCCAGGGCACCACGCCCGCCGAGACGGTCAGGATCGCCACGGCCAGCGCTGCAAGCCCCACTGCCGTCCATTGCGCTGCCGAGAGCCGTTCGCGCAGGATCACCGCGCCGAGCGCCACCGAAAAGAGCGGGTTGATGTAGTAGCCGAGTGCGGCGTCGAGCGCGCGGTCATTCGCGATGGACCAGACGTAGACGCCCCAGTTGATCGAGATGAGGCTTGCCGTCACGGCGGCCATGCCAACCATGCGCGGCGTGCGAAGCGCGGTCACGAGGTCTTTCGTCCGGCGCAGGACCAAGAGGACCGCGCCCGCGACCGGCACCGACCAGAGTACGCGGTGGGCGATGATCTCGATCGCGGGGATATGGTCTATCGCCTTCATGTAAAGCGGCAGGAACCCCCAGAACAGGTAGGCCGAGACGGCGAAGGCGAAGCCCGCGGGCGTGTCGCCGCTTTGTGGTGTGGGGGTCGTCATGGGGCGTGGGGTTAGCCCATCGCACGGGGTCGGGCGAGTGCGATTTCGCGATGCGTGGCATCACGAATGGTCATGATCTATCCGCGCGGGATGTCGAAGCCCGGCTCGGCCAGCGTGAAACCCTCGAAGGTGAAGCCCGGCGAGACGGTGCACGAAACAAGGGTGTAGTCGCCCGTCGTGCGCGCGGCCTGCCAATGGCCCTCGGGCACGATGATCTGCGGGGCACCCTGCGACAGGTCGGGCGTCAGCAGGTGGTCCGTGGCCGGGCCTTTGTCGCCCTCGGCCATGGACAGGACCAGCGGCGCCCCGGCGTGGAAAAGCCAGATCTCGGTCGCGTCGACCTTGTGCCAGTGGCTGGCCTCACCCGCTTTCAGCAGGAAGTAGATGCAGGTGCCCGTCGGGCGGCCTGCGTTCGCGGCCACCCAGGTCTGGCGGTAGTGCCCGCCCTCGGGATGCGGGGCGAGGCGCAGATGGGCGATGATCTCGTCGGCGGTCATGGGGGCGGTCATTCTGCGGGTCCTTTGGCGGGCACGGGAAAGCCGGGTGTTCCGGCCGCCTCCGGGTGGCGGGCGAGGTGGCGCGCCTTGATCTCTTCCGAGGTTCGGCGCGATCCGTCATGGCTCCAGCCCGGCGGGGCGAGGGCGTATTTCAGCCGCTCGCGCAGGCCAAGGCCCGGCTGCGAGATGTCGCGAAAGATGGCGACCCATTCGTGGAAGGCCACGCGCAACGGGTTGAAGGTACCGATGTTCTCGACAAGGCCGTAATCGGGTTTCTCGTCCTCCCGCTCCGGCACGAAGGTGCCGAACATCCTGTCCCAGATGATGAAGACGCCGGCGTAATTCGCGTCGAGGTAGCGCGGGTTGCGGCCGTGGTGGACGCGGTGATGGGAGGGCGTGTTCATCACCGCCTCGACCCAGCGAGGAAGCTTGCCGATCGCCTCGGTGTGGATCCAGAACTGGTAGATGAGGTTCAGGCCGCCGCAGAAGAGCACCATCGCCGGATGGAACCCGAGCAGGATCAGCGGCGCGCGCACGACCATCATGAACGTGAAGGTGCCGGTCCAGGTCTGTCTGAGCGCGGTGGTCAGGTTGTAGTGCTGGCTGGAATGGTGGTTCACATGGCTCGCCCAGACCCAGCGGATGCGGTGGCCGAACCGGTGCACCCAGTAGTAGCGCAGATCGTCGAGCACGAAGCAGAGCGCCACGACCCACCACGCGGTCCCGAGGTCGAGCGGCGTGATCTCCCACAGCGCCATGAAGAAGCCCCAGGCGATGAACCCCAGGACGATCCCCGAGGCGACATTGCCCGCGCCCATCACCAGTGATGTCACCGCATCGCGCGTCTCGTAGCGGCCACCGCGCTTTGTCAGGTGGATCCACATCAGTTCGATCAGGATCAGGGCGATGAAAAAGGGCACCGCCAGCTGGACGACATCGGGATAGGTGAGCAGGTCGGTCATGCGTGGCGTGCCTCGGGTTCAGGAACGGGCACCGTTCCGTGCGAGATCTTTGCCTGCCAAACCGCGGCTTGATCGGCCGACAGGACGACGCGGACCGAAGGCGCCGCGAAATTACCGAGCTTGATATGCAGTCCGCGTGCCGTTCGCACCGCGCGAGCCGTGTCGAGCCCGTGGACGATACTGTCCGATCCCATGCGCCAGACAAGCGCGACCCCGCGATCGGTCTCGATCAGCGCGGCCATCCCGTCGGCGGACAGATGCAACTGGCGAACCGGGCTGTCGGGATCATGCTCTGCCCATGCAGCTTGGGCATCGGCCTCTGCCAGGGGCGGCTGCGCACTGTGGCCCAGGAGATGAAGAAGCAACGCGATGCCCGCGATACCGGCAGTGACAAGGATCAGCAGAAAATCGAGCGGCATGGCGGTCATCCGGAGCGTTCCCTTCAGGATGCGCGGATCGCCGAGGATGTGTCAAACAGGCCGTGGCGTGACCTGCGCGTCTCGCGACAATCAGGCCGGTGTCGACGGCAGGTAGAGGGCGACCACGGTGCGGCCGGGGCGCGACGTGATCGTCATTGCACCGCCCGATTGCTCGGCGAAGCTTTTGGCCGACGCAAGCCCAAGGCCCGAGCCTTTGCCGACGGGCTTCGTGGTGAAGAAGGGTTCTACGGCGCGGCTTGCCTGTTCCGCGGTCATCCCGGGCCCGTCGTCCGTGACGGCGAAGCGGATATGAGGACCATGTCCAAGGCTTCGGGGAACATCACCGACCATGGCCGCGTCGACTGTATCCGCCGAGATGACGATGCGCCCGGTGCCTGGTCTCGTTTCGTTGATGGCGTCGCGAGCGTTCAGAACAAGGTTCAGAAGGGCAGCGTTAAGACGGTCTGCGTCTACCTTCAGGGTCATGGGCCGGTCCATGCCTTCGGTCAGGACAGAGATGCCCGGCGGCAGAAGGCGGGCGGCCATGGCGGCGATCTCGGCGATGACGGCATGGGCATCGCTGTCCACCGGCAAGAGCGGCGCGCGGCGCGAAAAGCTGAGAAGCTGCGCCACCAGGGTTGAGGCGCGGACGGCCGCAAGCTGCGCATCGCCGATGAGCCTGTCCCGCTCTTCGGGGTCCGTCACCTCGGCATGAAGCTCGAGGTTGCCGCGGATCACGGTCAGGATGTTGTTGAAATCATGTGCGATCCCGCTGGACAACTGGCCAATGGCCTGCAACTTTTCCGCCTCCACGCCGCGCTTGGCCGCATCGCTCAGGCGCTGGCGCATATCGGTCGTCCCGTAGAGGGCCATGGCGAAATAGGTCATCTGGGCGATGGCGGAGACCGCGATCGCGATCTTGGCCGATAATTCTGCGGCTTGCGGAAGGAAATGCCACAGCAGCACGGTCAGGATCAGCCCGTGTACCGCGACGTCGATCGGCAAAAGGCTGCGCGGCGGCGGTTTGCGCCAGAGGAGGAAAACGACCAGCGCAGACAGTCCAAGGGCACCCGCCATGATCAGCGCGGTATCCGGTCTGGTCATGAGCCATAGTGGCAACGACACGAACACCAGGGTCCTGAGCGCGTAGCCGATATGCGAAACGACAACTTGCCATGGCTGTTCGGGACCGCGGCACCAGGCCAGGAAACCGTAATGCATCCCCTGCGAGGCGAGGTAGACGGCCGCCCAGGCAATTCCAATCGCGTTGCCCGTATGGGCCGAAAGGGCCACTCCTGCGGCCGAAACGAAACCGAAGCGCATGATGACTTCTGTCGCGCTTGCAAACTCGGCCTGCCGCATCTGGGCGAGAACGGTTTGATCGGTGGTCGCGGCCGTCGCAGCGGACGCGTTGCCCCGAATGTGCCACATGGCGAAAGGCCCTCGTACTCACGTAAACCGGTTACTTGTCCTTGGCTTTCCTACTGTAGCTGCTTGGGGCCGAGGTGCCATAAGCATTTGCACAGCCGATCATTTTTTCCCGAAGTGGTCTTACCGTGCGAGATGACGGGCGAGATCGGGAAAGTCGTCGGCCACGATATCCCAGTCGGCGTCCGGTGACAGGTCGCGCGTCTGCTCCGGCCCATACTCGGTCGGGCGGGCGACAAAGGCGGTGGCAAGGCCACAGGCCCGTGCCGCGACGAGGTCGTCGTTGTGGGCGGCGACCATCATCACCTCGTCCGGCGGAAGCCTGAGGGCCGCGCAGGCGGCAAGGTAGACCGCAGGTTTCGGCTTGTAGTCCCGCGCGATCTCGGCCCCGAGGATGCAGTCCCACGGCAGCCCGCCGTATCGCGACAGCCGCGTCATCAGCGCGATGGAGCCGTTCGAACAGGGGGCGATGATGTGGCTGTTCTTGAGGGTGGCAAGGCCGCCGACGACATCGGGCCAGGGGTCGAGTTTCTCCCACGCCGTGTTGAGGCTGTCGGGGACTGTCACGCCGAAATCGGCTGCGACCTTGTGCAGGTTCTCGAGGTGCAGATCGTCGAGCGGCACATACCCCCGCCCGCCCTCGCGGATCCGCGCCATCGCGGGGTCATACTCCGCCCTCCACGCGGTTGCGAAGGCTATGGCGTCGACGCCGGGCAGCACGGCGGCAACCTCGCGCGCGACGGAGGTGCGCCAGTCCACGCA
>CAZVQL010000051.1:0-14408 GCA_964629305.1 uncultured Roseicyclus sp. | reverse complement strand
CGAAGCGGCGGTCGACGGCGCGGTGAAGGCGAGCGGCCGGTCCACGGCGGGGCGGCCGGGGCAGCGGGGTGGCAAGGCGCGAAGGGGGCGGTAGGGTGGGCAATTCTGCCCACCGCGCCGGAATGGTGGGCAGAATTGCCCACCCTACCCCTCCCCATGCTATCCTTCCCACATTGACCAAACCTCATTCCCGACCGGAGACACCGCCCATGCGCCTCCTCCCCCTCCTTCTCCTCCTGCCCATCCCGGCGCTCGCCGACGACTGCACCCAGCGCCTGCAAGCGCTGCTGGCCACCGACCTCACCGCCGATGGGCCCTACACGGCGATGAACACCAACATGATGGCCGGGATGGAGCAGACCTACCGGCAGTCCTTCATGTCCGACCGGCATTTCCTGGTCGAGTCGCTGGCACCCCCCGGGCAGCCCGACACGCTCCACTACCAGGGCGGCGCCTGGCATTCCGACGGCGCGGGCGGCTGGACGCTCGCCTGGCAGAACGACGCGGAAGAGGCCGCGCAGGGCATGGAGGATCAGCGCCAGCAGATGGCCGCCGCCGTGGAAACGGCCACCTGCACCGAGGGCGCGACGACGGATGAGATCACAGGCACCCTTGGCCCCACGCCCACCTTCGGGCCGCAGATGACGGTGGGCTACATCGTCGATGCCGAGACCGGGCAGGTGCTCGAGATGACCTATGCCTATGTGCTGAACGGCATGCCGGTCACGGCGCATTACGAGATCAGCCGTGCCCCCGGCCTGACACTGCCGCTGCCACCCGGCGCGGGCGGTGGTGCAGAGACGAAATAGGCCCGGGGCACGCCGCGCCCCGGGCCCTGTCTGTCATACGGAGTGCGGCGGTTCAGCCGCCTGCGCCGCCCGGCACCACGGTCAGGCCCAGCATCTGCCAGTTCTGCATGCCGCCGCGGTAGTAGCTGATGTTCTCGGCCGGGAAGCCCGCCTCGATCATGTTGCGCGCCGCCGTGGGCGACTGGCCGCACCACGGGCCGTTGCAGAACAGGACCACCTGCGGGATCTCGCCCTCGCAGATGAACCCTTCGAAATCGACGACGCAGCCCAGTTCACCCAGGCGGTCGGCGGCCTCGTTATAGGGGACCGAGACCGCGCCGGGGATCGTGCCCGCCTCGAATTCGGGGCGGATGCGGCCGTCGATCACGACGGTATTGGGGTCCTGCAGCGCCGCGATGACCTCCATCTCGCCAACGGGCGTGACGCCCGGCGCGGGGATCATCGGCTGGATGCAGAAGTTCGGACAGGGCCGCGAGGTCAGCGTCCAGTCGCCCTCGAGCCGGTTCTCGGTGTCCTGGTTGCGCATGATCTCGACCGGGCCCGAAGGGGTCTCGACCGTCGCAGACATCATGTCGGGCGTCAGCCCCACGCCCTCGGCCAGTGCCAGCCCGGGCAGCGCGATCAGCGCCATCGTCAAAGCCATCTTACGCATGGAAACCTCCCTTGTCTCTCTGGGCAAAGCGTCTCTCACGATGGGTGGCTCAGTCAACCTCCGGTTGGTCGCACCCCCAAGGGCCGGTGCCGCGAGGCTTTTCCGCGGCGGCTGTGGCGCTACCTCATCCTCATGCGCCGTGTCCTGCTTCCACTCGCCCTCGCCCTTGCCGCCGCCCCCGCCGCCGCGTGGGAGGCCGGGCGCGACGGGGCGTTATGCACGCTCACGCACAACGATGCATCAGGTAGCGAAGTCCGGTTGACCTACGACCCCGCCATCCCGCTCTACACCATCACCGTCACACGGGCCGAGCCGTGGCCAGAGGCGTCCGTTTTCGGCATGGCCTTCAGCGGCGGGTCCGAGCTGACGATCACCACCGATCGGCATGTCCTGTCCGAGGATCGCCGCGCGCTGACCGTGACCGACCGTGGCTTTGGCAACGTGTTGCGCGGGCTTGCACAGAATGTCGACGCGACGGTCTTCTCGGGACCGGTCACCGTGATGGTCTCGCTCGAAGGTGCCGCGCCCGAAGTGGCCGAGTTCGCGGCCTGCGAGATGATGCCCACGGCCTGATCCGCCTTTGCATCTCTGCACAGTTCCCCTGTGCCGATGTGCATTTGTGCAAGCCCCCTTCGACGCCATCTTGTGCCGCAACAACGGGCCCTTTGGCCCCATTCCACCAATACAGGAGACAGAGCGATGCCCCGCACCATTCCGGGCCTGCACCATGTCACGGCGATCTCGGGACCGCCGCAGGCGAATGTCGATTTCTACACCGGCACGCTGCGCCAGCGGCTTGTGAAGAAGACCGTGAACTTCGATGACCCGGGCACTTATCACCTGTACTACGGCGATGCGGCGGGCAGCCCCGGCACGATCCTGACGTTCTTTCCCTTCGTCGATGCGGGCCCCGGGCGGGCCGGGCCCGGCATGGCCTCGGCCTATGCCTATGCCGTGCCGAAGGGCCGCTTCGACGGCTGGATGGAGGCGCTTGCCGAACAGGCCATCGATTTCGACGGCCCGGTGGAGCGGTTCGGCGCGCGCGTCATCACGCTGCACGACCCGGACGGCGCGCCGGTGGAGCTGGTCGAGACCGATCGCGACGGCGCGGAGGCGCTCGACGGGTTCCATTCCGTCACGCTCTGGGAACGCGACCTTGCCCCCACCGCGCGGCTGCTGACCGAGGTCTTCGGCTATGCCGAGGCGGGCCACGAAACCGTGGACGGGGTCGAACGGTTGCGCCTCGTGGCCCCCGGCGATGCACGGGGTACGGTGATCGACCTGATGCGGTCGGACGCACCTTCCATCGGGCGGCAGGGGGCGGGGACGATCCACCATGTCGCCTTCCGCGCGGAGAGCGACGCGGTGCAGCGCGAGTGGCAGGAGCGGCTCGCCTCGGCGGGTCATCCGACGACACCCGTGATCGACAGGCAGTACTTCAACGCGATCTACTTCCGCGAGCCGGGCGGCGTGCTGTTCGAGATCGCGACCGACCCGCCCGGGTTTGCCGTGGACGAGGACGCCGCGCACCTGGGCGAGGCGCTGAAGCTGCCGGCGCAGTACGAGCCGCACCGCGCGCGGATCGAGCAGGTGCTGCCGCCCCTGAAGGTGCCGGCATGACCCGGCTGGCGCGTGCGGGGGCATCGGGGGGCACGGCCCGGATGGGCCTTGTCCTGTTGCATGGGCGCGGCGCGGGGGCCGAGGATATCCTTGGCCTCGGCGCGGCGCTCGGGCTGCCCGACATCGCCATGATCGCACCCGAGGCGCCGGGGCGGAGCTGGTGGCCGACCTCGTTCCTGGCGCCGATGGGGGGCATGGCCCCGCATGTCGAGGCAGGGATCGCCGCCGTCGACAGTGCGATCACGGCGCTTGAGGCCGAGGGGCTGACCCGCGACCGGATCGCGCTGGCGGGCTTCAGCCAGGGTGGATGTCTTGCGCTGGAATATGCCGCGCGCAAGGGCGGGCTGGCCGCGGTCTTCGGGCTTTCGGCGGGGCTGGTGGGCACGTCGGACGCGATGGGCGGACCGGACCCGGCTCTGTACGGGTTCACCGCGAAGCGGCTGAACTACGACACGGACCTGACGGGCCTGCCGGTCACGATCACGGTGCACGAGCAGGATCCGCATATCCCGCTGAAACGCGCGCGGGACAGCGCCGAGGCGTTCCGCGCGCTGGGGGCCGAGGTCGGGCTGCATGTCGCGCCCGGCGCGGGGCATGGCGTGACCGAGGCGGGCGTCACGGCGATGCGGCAGGTGCTGAACGGATAGCCCGTTAGGGCGGTGTTAACCGACTCGGGTGCAACTTGGCGGCCATGCCGAATGACCTGAGCCATAGCCCCGCTCCGCCCCTGCCCGACCGTCTGCGGGAAACCGCGGCGTTCGACCGAAAGACCGCCGCCTGGTGCGACAGGGCCGAGGCGCTGGCGCGCGACCCGTCGATGACAGCGGCGCAGGCGGCGGGCGCGCTGGCGCATCTGGCACGCCTCGGGCAGGACGTGGCGGCGCGCAGGCTTGTCCTGACGCGGCCGCTGGGCCGACGGATGGACGAGATCAAGGGCTGGTTCGCGCCCCTCGAGGATCGAATCAAGGCGGCCCGCGCCGCCCTGTCGGAGGCCGCCGTCGCGGTGACGCCGCAAGGGCCGCAGCGCGACGACCTGATCGACGACGAGGCGCAGGCGACCGCCACGCCCCTGCCCGAGGGGCTGGAGACGCAGCGCTGCGTGAGCGGGATAGACCGCGATGCCCTCGATCTGGAGGCGCTGCGCCCCTACTTCACCGATCACGCGCTGAAGACC
Organism: uncultured Roseicyclus sp.; assembly: GCA_964629305.1. Taxonomy (GTDB): domain Bacteria; phylum Pseudomonadota; class Alphaproteobacteria; order Rhodobacterales; family Rhodobacteraceae; genus Roseicyclus. The sequence continues at coordinate 10,153 of CAZVQL010000051.1, read as the reverse complement.
GCCGTCGCGCGGCACGGGCTGGGCACCGGCGACGCGCCCCTTGCGGGCGTGCGGCAGGTGGACGTCGTCGCGGGTGCCACGCTGGCCGTGACCGTCGAAGGAGAGGCGTGGGTGCCGGAGCGGGACGGCCCGGCCCTCTAGCGGAACCAGTAATCCCAGCCACGCTGGTACTCGGCCACCAGCGGATGCCCCTGGATCGAGTTCACCTCGACCTCGCGCGGGCCCTGGTCGGGGCCAAAGGCCTGCGCCGCGCGCCAGACCTCGGGCGTGAGGTGGCGCAGCCCCTCGGGCAGCACCGGGTCGCGGTCGTCATCGGGCGGCAGCGGCGCGGCAAGGACGAAACCCCAGTCGCCGAAGCTGGGAACGTAGACGTGGTAGGGCAGCGTGCCCAGCGCGCCCTCCGGTGCCTGAGGGTTGCGCGTGGCGGCGAGCGTCGTCTCGACCGTCCAGAAGGCACCGGGCGCGAAGGTGGGGGACCCCGCCTGCGTCACGAAGATGCCGGCACCGGTCAGGCGCTCGGCCATCATGGCGTAGAACTCGATGGAATAGAGCTTGGACAGCGCGATGGATTTCGGGTCGGGCAGGTCGGCGATGATGACGTCGTAAAGCGTGTCGTCCTCGGCGATGAAGGCCCAGGCGTCGCCGTTGACGATCTCGACCCGCGGATCGTTCAGCGCGTTGTCATTGAGCGCGGTCAGATCGGGGCGCGTCGAGAAAAGCTCGGTCACGCGCGGGTCGAGATCGACAAGCCGCACACGCTCGACGCCGTCGTGGCGCAGCACCTCGCGCACGGCCATGCCGTCACCGCCACCCAGCACGAGGACCGAGGCGCGGCGCGGCGCAAGGCCCATGGCGGGGTGGACCAGCGCCTCGTGGTAGCGGTGCTCATCGAGGCTGTCGAACTGGATGGAATGGTCGAGGAAGAGGCGCACGCGCTCGTCGAAGCGGGTGATGACGATGGACTGGTAGGGCGTGGTTTCCGACAGGATCACCTCGTCCTGGAAAAGGCGTGTGTCGACGATCGACACCAGCCGCTCGGCCCCGATCAGCGCCACCATCGTGGCCAGCGCGAACCCCGCCCAGGGCCCCCAGTAGAAGGCCGGCAAGCGGTCGCGGAAGAGCCAGATCGAGAATCCCGCGACCAGCAGGTTCAAAAGGCCGAAGGCCAGCGAGGCGGCCATCAGCGACAGGTTCGGAATGATGAGAAGCGGAAAGGCGAGCGAGGCGGCAAGTGCGCCGATGTAGTCGGCGGTCAGCACGTTCTCGAACCGGAACTCGGCCGCGCCGATTTCCTTCATCACGCGGGAGATAAGGGGGATTTCCATCCCCGACAGCACCCCGATGGCAACCAGCCCACCATAAAGCGGCAGGCCAACCGCGCCGTACCACGCGTAACTGAAGAAGAGGAGGGGACCGAGCGCGCCGCCGATCACGCCCAGCGCCAGTTGCGCCCGCACGAAGCCCGAGAGCGCATCACCCACGAAGCGTGAGAGGTACGCCCCCGCCCCCATCGCGGTCAGGAAGACGCCGATCACGAAGCTGAACTGCCGGATCGAGTCGCCCAGCAGGTAGCTGGAGATCGTGGCCGCGATCAGCTCGTAGATCAGCCCGGCGACGGCCACGACAAAGGTCGCGGCCAGAAGCCACGCGACCTTGGGCGCCACACCCGGGTCGCGCCCGGGCCCGGATACGGGCGTCAAGACAGGACGACGGACGCGATGATGATCGCCATCGCGATGAAGATCGACGCGATCAGGATCGCGAGGGCGACGTTCTGATCCTCCTCGATCTCCTTGATGATCGGGAAGGGGGTGACGATGTCGATCACCTTCCAGCAGAGCCACATGAGGCCCATGCCGAGGCCGGTGTAGAACAGCATCGACACGACTTCGTAGAGAATGATGCCTTGCAACATCGGGTGTCCTTTCTGGTTTATTTCACACGTCCGAAGAACCCGTAGCCGCCCCCGATGCCCGGGGTGGCCGAGCCGATGCGCGCCGAGGGGGCGGCGGCGGAAAGATCGCGGCTTTCGCGGGCCACGCCGTACCACGACATGTAGCCCGCCCCTGACAGGAGCAGCAGGCAACCGGCGATGATGACGAGGCGGAAGGGGCTCATGGCGTATCAGTCCTCATGCCAGTCGCCGCCGGCGAAGCGGCGTTGCTGATGCAGGGCACGGCGCGCGGTGACGGCGATCCAACCCACGAGGAAGACACCAGCCGCGACGAACATCCAGAGCGATGTGACCTTGCCCTCGGTGATCTGGACCGACATTTGCCGGCCGCCCGTCCCTTCGACGCGCTGTATGGTGATCTGGTGCGTGCCCCGCGTCTCGGGGCGGAAGCGAAGGGCGGTGGCCCGGCTCCCCTCGGACCATGCACCATCGCTGTCGCGCCCGAAGTAGTACTGCACCAGCCGCGCGCCCTCGACCAGCGGCAGGCCGTCCGGCCCGGTGATCCGCGTGCCCAGCACGACCCAGTCGTTGCTCACGTCGGTGTCGTAGCGCAGTCGGGCGAGTTGGCTGGTGTTGGTGATCTCGAAGGGGAAGCTGACGGGCGTGTCGCCGATCGCCACGCCCTGCCGGTCGAGCACCCGCGGCCCACCGATGGCGCCAAGGATGAAAGCCAGCAGGACCGCCAGCGCCGCAGACCCCGCGAGAGCGCGGCGCAGGAACCCCTCCTCGGGCAGGGGGCGATAGGGCGTCAGGGGGTGACGCTCGTGGGTGGGGGCCAGCCCGTCGATGCCAAGGGCGCGGGCCGTGTCGTCACGGGGTAGAAGCGTGGTGCGCTCGACCTCGCGCTCGGTCTCGCCTTCGCGCAGGCCCAGCATGGCGTCGGGGCCGAGCAGGACGACGGTGGTCGTTTTCTCACCGATCCGGGGCAGCCAGTTGAACTCCCCCTCCATGAACTCGATCTCGGAGGTCGAGGTCTCGTAGTAGCGGTAGCTCTCGTCGCGATAGGACCGGCGGGGCGGCGTTTCCGCGGTCTCGACCGCAAGGGCCGAGACCCAGCGCGACATGTCGAAATCCCGCACCTTTCGGGAGAAGGTGAAATGCCCGTCCTCCCATGTCAGCCAGGCATAGCCGTGGGTGGGTGAAAACAGCTGGTGCTCGACCCAGCGCCAGTCTTGCCCCTTCCAGCTTTCGACCTTGCCGAGCGTGCCGATGACGGTGAACTCCACCCCTTCGACCGGCAGGGTCATGCCGATCCTGACCGGGCTGTCGGGATGGTCGCGTTTGCCGATGGAGGTGAGAACCTTGTAGTTGTCCTGCGTGTCCAGAACGGCCCCGCAATAGCCGCAGACATGGCTTCGGACGCGGCCACCGCCCAGAACGGACAAGCCCGCACCGCATTGCGTGCAATTGATCGAGGACAGGCTTGCTGCGCGTGTCATCCGTGCAGCCTTTCGACCCTTAGCTCGAACGGGTCGAGCCATTCGCCCGCGAACCAGGCCTCACCTTCGTCCCAGAACTCGCCCGAGATCAGCGCGCCCTCGGGGCCGGTCGCGTTGACGAAGCTGTGCGTCTCGCCGAGCGTGACTTTCTCGGGCAGCTGGCCGCGGAAGGCGATGCAGGCGGCGCTGTCCAGTTCGGTGATCTCGTAGACTTCCTCGTCGATACGGATGCCTGCGCCGAGGCGCAGCTGGCCTTGCAGGCCCTTGCGCACCGCGCCTTCCGGCATCGGCTCCTGCAGGACGACGTCGCCCTCGTCGACCGAGATCCAGGCGCCGCGGCCGCTGCGGTTTTCGCACCAGAACTCATCCCATGTGCCGCGCCCGTAGTCGAAGCGCAGGTGGCCCAGAACGTCGAACTTGTTCGGCCCGACCAGCACCGTGTCGCCGATGCCGATCAGCATGGGCGTCTCGTGCATCTCGCCATGCGCGCCGATGGGGGCCAGCGCATCCGCCTCGCGGAAGAGGGTGGTGCCGCAGGAGGGGCAATCGAACATGCGGGTGGATTTGCGAAGCCCTTCGAACCCGTAGCCGCAGTTCGGGCAGGTGACGGGATCGGCATTCATCGGCGGCGACAACTCGGAAGGACCTGAAGGAGTGGCCGGACCCTAACCGGGGCATGTCGTGCGCGACAAGGGGGAAGCCCTTACGGACCTCCCCCGTTGACAGGGGTCAGCCGAGGATTTCGGCGATGCTGTCGGCAGTGGCGGCGACGACCGTGTCGGCCTCTTCCCGCGTGAGGCAAAGGGGCGGCGCGTAGCCCAGGATATCGCCCTGCGGCATGGCCCGCGCGATGACGCCGCGGCGGCCCATGGCGGCGACGATGCGCGGCACGACCTTGTCCGCGGGGTCGAAGCCCGCGCGCGTGTCGCGGTCGCTGACCAGTTCCACCGCGGTCAGCATCCCCTCGCCGCGCACTTCGCCGATATTGGCGTGTTCGCCCACGGCTTCGGCCATGGTGCGGGTCAGGTAGGGGCCGACGTCGCCCGCGTTCTGGACAAGGTTGAGGCTGTCCAGAAGCTTCAGGTTCGCCACCCCCGCGGCCGCGCCGATGGGATGGGCGGAATAGGTCCAGCCGTGGCCGAAGGGGCCGAACTGATCGGTCCCCTGCTCCAGCACGCGCCAGACCTTGTCGGAGACGATCGAGCCCGAGAGCGGCGCATAGGCCGAGGTCACGCCCTTTGCGATGGTCATCACGTCGGGCTTCAGCCCGTAGGCAGGCGAGCCGAACATGTGCCCCAGCCGCCCGAAGCCGGTGACCACCTCATCGGCAATCAGCAGGATATCGTGCTTTTCGAGGATCGGGGTGATCGCCTCCCAGTAGCCCTTGGGCGGGGGGACGATGCCGCCCGTGCCCAGCATCGGCTCGGCGATGAAGGCGGCGATGGTGTCGGCGCCCTCTGCCTCGATCAACTCCTCCAGATCGGCGGCGCATTGGGCGCTGAACTGCTCTTCGCTCTGCGAGATGTCGGCGCGGCGGTAGTAGTAGGGCTGCGTCGTGTGCCGCACCGTCGAGAGCGGCAGGTCGAATTTCTGGTGGAACAGGTGCAGCCCCGTCAGCGAGCCCGACATCAGCCCCGAGCCGTGATAGCCGCGCCAGCGCGAGATGATCTTCTTCTTCTCGGGGCGGCCGAGGATGTTGTTGTAATACCAGATCAGCTTGACGTTGGTCTCGTTCGCGTCCGACCCGCCGAGGCCGAAATAGACCTTGGACATGTGATCGGGCGCGCGCTCCATCACCATCTGCGCGAGCGTGATCGACACCTCGGTGCCGTGGCCCATGTAGGCGTGGTAATAGGCCAGTTCGCGGGCCTGGGTCGCGATCGCCTCTGCCACCTCCTGCCGGCCATAGCCGATGTTGACGCAGTAGAGCCCCGCGAAAGCGTCGAGGAAGCGGTTGCCGTCGCGGTCCACGATATGGCTGCCCTCGGCCGTCTTGATGATGCGGCCCGGCGCCTCGCCGCGGGCATGCTGGGCGAGATGGGTTGAGGGGTGCAGGAAATGATCCCGGTCCCATTTCGCGAGCTGGTCGTTCGTCAGCATGGCCGTCTCCTGATACTTGAGTTTGGGCCAGCTAACGGGGCGAGCCATGGGGACGCAAGCGGGGGGCGGCGAAACGCTGCACGCGGCGGGCGATCTGCCGGATGCGGCCTCAACCCACCCTGCGGAAGGTCAGGTAATGCGGCACGCGCCCCTCGCGGAGCGCCTTTTGCTCGTAGCGGGTGCTGATCCAGTCGCCCCAGGGCTCGCGCCAGTCCTGCGGCCGCTCGGCCAACCACTCGAAGCCAGCTTTCGGCACTTCCTCCAGCGTCTGGCGGACGTAGTCGGGAATGTCGGTCGCCACGCGGAACTCGGCGCCGGGCTTCAGCACGCGCGCGAGCGGTTCGAGGTGTTCGGGCGTGACGAAGCGGCGGCGGTGATGGCGCTTCTTCGGCCAGGGGTCAGGGTAGAGCAGGAAGGCCTTGGCGATGGAGCGATCGGGCAGCACGTCGAACAGGTCGCGCGCATCGCCGGGGTGAACACGCAGGTTCTCGACGCCCGCGCGCCGGATCTTGCCCAAGAGCATGGCGACGCCGTTGATGTAAGGCTCGCAGCCGATGATGCCTGCTTGCGGGTTGAGGCCCGCCTGGTGAACCATGTGCTCGCCGCCGCCGAAGCCGACCTCGAGCCAGACCTCGCGCGCGCCAAAAAGCGCAGGCAGATCGAGGGGGCGACGTTCGGGGTTCGTGTCCCAGTCGACGGGCCCCGGCGACAGCGCGTCGAGGTCTTCCTGCAGATACACCTCCTGGCTGTCGCGCAGGTGCTTGCCGCGGCGGCGGCCGTAGAAGTTGCGGTGCGGGCGCTCGGGCGGCTGCGGCATGACGGGCCTTTCGGGGTGCATCGGCGCGGGGTGTAGCGCCGTGGGCCGGTGGCCTCAATCCCCTGCCCTGCCTTCCATTCGCGCCGCCAGATGCTTACCTCAGACAAGCAAACCGAAGCGAGGCCCCAGATGTTCGGACATTCCGTGAAGCTCTTCGATCTCTTCGGCTTCGAGATCAAGATAGATGCCAGTTGGCTGCTGATCGCGGCGCTGATCGTCTGGAGCCTTGCCTCGGGCTACCTGCCGCAGGTGCTGCCGGGGCTTGGGCAGGCGGCCTATCTCACCGTCGCGGTGATCGCGATGCTTGGCCTATTCGGCAGCCTGATCCTGCACGAACTGGCCCATTCGCTGGTCGCGCGGCGCTACGGGCTGGGGATCGGGGGGATCACGCTGTTCCTGTTCGGCGGCGTGGCCGAGCTGGTGGACGAGCCCAAGAGCGCAGGTTCGGAATTCTGGATCGCCATTGCCGGGCCATTGATGAGCTTCCTGCTTGCAGGGCTCTTTGGCCTTGCCGTGGCCGTCACCGGGGCAGAGGGCGTGTTTGGCACGATCCTGGCCTATCTCGCCTCGATCAACCTGATCCTCGCGGTCTTCAACCTGCTGCCGGCCTTCCCGCTCGACGGGGGGCGCGTGCTGCGCGCGTGGCTCTGGCAGCGGTCGGGCGACATGCTCGAGGCGACGCGCAAGGCGAGTGGCGCGGGCACGGTGCTGGCGCTGGGGCTGATGGGTCTGGGCCTGTTCTCGGCGCTGTCGGGCGGCGGGATCGGGGGGCTTTGGCTGGTTCTGATCGGCTTCTTCGTGCTGAACGCCAGCCGCGGCACCTATCAGCGGCTCTTGATGCAGGACAGCCTGCGCGGCCGCCGCGTGGCCGAGTTGATGACGCCCGATCCGTGGACGGCGACACCTGACATGACGCTCGCCGAGTTGGCCGACGGCGTGATGCTGGCCCATGCCGTCAGCTTTGCCCCCGTGGTCGAGCGGGGCGTGGTCACAGGCCAGATCGACGCCGCGATGATGCGCGAGGTGCCGCGGGCGGACTGGGCCACGACACGCGTGGCCGACGTCATGGCGCCGCTTGGCGACACGGACCTCGTGGCGCCCCGCATGACGGCGGAAGAGGCGCTGCAGCGCTTGTCCGAGGGGCAGCACCGCAAGCTGATCGTGGCCGACGGACGGCGGCTGCGCGGTGTGCTCAGCCTGCGCGACCTGATGGGCCATATCGCGGTGGTGCAGGCGCTGGGGCGCGGCACGCCACGGCGACCGGGGTAGCGGCGTGACGGGGTCGATCCTTGCGCTTCTCTCGGCGGTTTTCGTCGTGCTTGCCGTCTGGCTGAGCTGGCGGGCGGCGCAGTCGGCGCGCACCTCGCAGGGGGCGGTGGGCTGGGTCGTGTTCCTGCTGACCACGCCCTATATCGCCGTGCTGCTCTACGGGCTGTTCGGCCCACACCGCTACAAGCGCCGGACAAAGGAACGGCGGGCCAGCCGCCTTCTGTTCGATGACCATCGCCCAGACCCCAAAGGCGAGCGCCCGCCCTGCCCCTCCTGCGAGCGGATCGACCGCCGTCCGTTCGAGCGGGTGGCGGGCCTGCCCTTCGTGCCCGGGAACCGGGCCGAGTTGCTGATCGACGGGCAGGCGACCTTCGACGCGCTCTTCGACGCCATCAACCGGGCCGAGCGCTACCTGCTGGTGCAGTTCTACACGCTGCGCGACGACGGGCTGGGGACCGCGCTGATCGACCGGCTGATCACGGCCGCCGAGCGCGGCGTGTCGGTCATGCTCTACACCGACGCCGTTGGCTCAAACGGACTGAGCCGCCACACCCTGCGCCGCATGGATGAGGCCGGCATCTCAGGGGTCGCGCAGCGGCGCAACCGGCCCATCGCGCGGCGGCTTCAGATCAACTTTCGCAACCACCGCAAGACGGTGATCGTCGACGGACAGGAGGCGTATCTGGGCGGACTGAACGTCGGCGACGACTACATGGGCCGCAACCCGGCCTTCGGTGCGTGGCGCGACAGTTTCGTGCGGCTGACGGGGCCGGTGGTGAAGCAGCTGCAACTGATCTTCGCCGAGGATTGGCACTGGCTGACCGGCAGCGCGCTGCGCCGTGATCTGGACTGGTCCACGCCGGACCCGGCGGGTGACACCGAGGCGCTGGTGGTCGCCACCGGCCCGATCGACGGCGAGGACGGGGCCGCGGCGCTGTTCTTCGCGGCCATCGCCGCCGCCGAGCAGCGCATCTGGATCAGCACGCCCTATTTCGTCCCCGACCTCGCGCTGATCGCGGCGCTGAAACACGCCGCCGCGCGCGGGCGCGAGGTGCGCATCCTCGTGCCGGACACCATCGACCACTACCTGCCGTGGCTTGCCGCCTTCGCCTATTTCGACGAGTTGCGCGAAGCCGGGGTCGAGATCTGGCGCTACCGCGAGGGGTTCCTGCACCAGAAAGCGCTTTTGATCGACGATTGCCTGTCAGGCATCGGCAGCACGAATTTCGACAACCGGTCCTTCCGCTTGAATTTCGAGACGATGGCGCTTTTCCTCAACACCGGGGTCGCCTCGGAGGTGGAAGAGATGCTGCGCGCCGATTTCGCCCGCTCTGCGCCGCTGGAGAAGACGCTGGATGAGCAGCCGCTGGGCATACGCCTTGGCGCGCCGGTGGCGCGGTTGTTCGCGCCGGTGCTCTGAGGGGGTGCGATGCGGGTTCTGAGCTACAACATCCGCAAGGCCGTGGGCCTCGACCGGCGCCACAACCCCGAGCGCGTGTTGCGCGTCATCGCGGAAAGCGGGGCCGATGTGGCGATCCTGCAAGAGGCCGACAAGCGCCTTGGCGCGCGGCCCGCCGCGATCCCCAAACGCCTGATCGAGATGGAAAGCGACTATGACGCGGTCGACCTGGGCGCGACCGATGTGAGCCTTGGCTGGCACGGCAACGCGATTCTGGTGAAGCCGGGCATCAGGGTTCTGGGCCTGCGCCGCCTGCCCCTGCCGGGGCTGGAGCCGCGGGGCGCCGTGCTCGTCGAGGTGGAGCGCGAGGGGCTGGGGCGCGTCACGCTGGTGGGCGCGCACCTGGGCCTTCTGCGCCGCTGGCGGCGGCGGCAGATGCACGCGCTGGGGGAACACATCCCGCCCGAGGCGCGGGGGCGGACGATCATCGCGGGCGATTTCAACGAATGGGCGCCCGAGGGCGGGTTCGAGCCGCTGGGCCGCGCCTTTTCGCTGGTGACACCGGGGCGCAGCTTTCACGCGGCCTATCCGGTCGCGCCGCTGGATCGGTTCGTACATGGGGCGGGCTTGGCCGTGACCGGCAGCGGCGTGATCCGGGACGGGCACGCGCGGCAGGCCTCGGATCATCTGCCCGTCTGGGCAGAGTTCGCGCCGGCCCCCTGAAGGACCGGCGCGCACGTGATCAGACCGCCGACTTCAGCGCGTCGACAAGGTCGGTCTTTTCCCAGCTGAACCCGCCGTCGGCCTCGGGCGCGCGGCCGAAATGGCCATAAGCCGCGGTGCGCTGGTAGATCGGGCGGTTCAGACCCAGGTGCAGGCGGATGCCGCGGGGGGTCAGATCCATCACGTCACGAACCGCCTTTTCGATCGCGACCTCCTCGACCGTGCCGGTGCCGTGGGTGTCGACATAGATCGACAGCGGCTCGGCCACGCCGATGGCGTAGGACACCTGCAGCGTGCAGCGCTTGGCCAGCCCGGCCGCCACCACGTTCTTGGCGAGGTAGCGCGCGGCATAGGCTGCCGAGCGGTCCACCTTGGTCGGGTCCTTGCCCGAGAAGGCGCCGCCGCCGTGGGGCGCAGCCCCGCCATAGGTGTCCACGATGATCTTGCGGCCC
>CAZVQL010000050.1:0-14596 GCA_964629305.1 uncultured Roseicyclus sp. | reverse complement strand
CTCGGCCATCGCACGGCTCGGGACGATCAGCCAAGGCCAGGGCCACGCCACCACCTTCGCCCAGATCATCGCGTCCGAGATCGGTATCCCGGCCGACGATATCACGCTCGAGGAGGGGGATACCGACACCGCGCCCTACGGTCTTGGCACCTACGGCTCCAGGTCGACACCCGTTGCCGGGGCTGCGACGGCCATGGCCTCGCGCAAGATCCGGGCAAAGGCCCAGATGATCGCGGCCTACCTGCTCGAGGTGCATGACGACGATGTCGAGTTTGATATCGACAGGTTCGTCGTGAAAGGCGCCCCGGAACGGTTCAAGACCATGAAGGAGATCGCCTTCGCCGCCTACAACCAGGCCATCCCCGGGATCGAGCCGGGTCTCGAGGCGGTCAGCTACTACGATCCGCCCAACATGACCTATCCGTTCGGGGCCTACATCTGCGTCACCGACGTGGACGTGGACACTGGCGAGGTCGGCATCCGATCCTTCTACGCGCTCGACGATTGCGGCACCCGGATCAATCCGATGATCATCGAGGGGCAGGTCCACGGTGGTCTGACCGAGGCGCTGGCCATCGCGATGGGCCAGGAAATCGCCTACGATGACATGGGCAACGTCAAGACCGGCACGCTGATGGACTTCTTCCTGCCGACGGCATGGGAGACGCCCAACTACACCACCGACCACACGGTCACGCCCAGCCCGCATCACCCGATCGGTGCCAAGGGCGTGGGCGAAAGCCCTAACGTCGGCGGTGTGCCCTGCTTCTCGAACGCGGTCCATGATGCATTCCGGCCGTTCGGCCTGACGCAAAGCCACATGCCGCACGATCACTGGCGGGTCTGGCAGACGGCCAACCGTCTCGGCCTCCACGGCTGACAATACGAGAGGGCGGGGCGCCAAGCGACAATGACGCAAGGCGCCCCGCGCAACACCATGACCCACCTCGATGTGAAAGCCGGGCTTGCCGGCGCTGGCTATGTCGCTGATGACCGCCTGTCGATGGCGGTTCACCTGGCGATGACGCTCGGCCGTCCGCTGCTGCTGGAGGGGCCCGCAGGCGTCGGAAAGACCGAGATCGCCAAGGCCCTCTCGGCGATGCATGGCGCCCGGCTCATCCGGCTGCAATGCTACGAGGGGCTGGATGCAAGCCACGCGATCTACGAATGGAACTACCAGCGCCAGCTTCTCGCGATCCGTGCCTCCGAGGCGCGTGGAGGCTTGGACGAAGACGCGCTGTTTTCGGAGGTCTACCTTCTGAAACGCCCGCTTCTCGAAGCGATCACCGCGCCGTCGCAGGCTGTTCTCCTGATCGATGAGATCGATCGGGCCGACGAGGAGTTCGAGGCCTATCTTCTCGAGATCCTGTCAGATTTCCAGATCACGATCCCCGAGCTCGGCACGATCGCCGCGGTGACGCGGCCCATCGTGATCCTGACGGCCAACGGGACCCGTGACCTGTCGGATGCGCTCAGGCGGCGCTGCCTCTATTCCTACGTGGATTTCCCGGACCGCGAGACCGAGCTTGCCATCCTGAGGGCTCGGATGCCCGGGCTGGAAGCTCGTCTCGCCCGGCAGATTGTCGGCGTGGTGCAAGCGCTGAGGCGCGAAGAGCTGGAGAAGGTGCCGGGTATCGCCGAAATGCTGGATTGGGCAGCTGCGCTTTCGGGCCTGGGGGTAAACGACATGGCGCAGGCACCAGAGCTGGTGCAAGCGACGCTCATATGTCTGCTCAAGACCGCCGCCGACCGTGACGCCGCCCCCCCCGAGGTGATGGATCGCCTTATCGGAAAGGTGGCGTGATGGGCGTGACGCGCTTCCCATCACGGGCCGAGGGGCTGACCGACCGCATGGCGGGGTTCATTGCGCATCTGCGCATGAACGGGTTCGCGTTGGGCCCGGGCGAAACCGCTGCCGCGCTGGCCGCACTGACCGCGGTCAGGTCCACAGACCCGGTCGAGGCGCGGATGGCTCTGGCCGCTCTGCTGGTGCCCGATGCCGAAGGTTGGCGCAAGTTCGACGATCTTTTCGATGCTTACTGGTTCAACGCGGGCAAGACGCGGAGCGGTCAGGCAAGCGCCAATGTCCGCACGCAGGCTGCGCGCCCGATGCTCTGGCAGCCGCATTTCGCCGATGCGCCCGACACGGGTGAGCAGACCGACGCGGCGATGTCGCCCGGTGGCGGCGAGGACGAGGAAGCCGAAGGCACCGATGGCCGCCTTATCGCGACGCAAGCGCGGAACCTGACAAAGCGCGATCTACGCGAGCTGATGGACGAGGCGAGCCTCCGCGCGGCCGAAGATGCGGCGCGCAAGCTTGCCCGAGCCATACGGGACCGCCGGTCGCGTCGGCGCAAGGCGGCCCTGCGCGGTCCAGCGTTGGACATGCGCCGCATTCAGCGCGCGAGCCTTGCCCGCGGCGGGGAACCGATGGAGCTCCATCGCCGCGCTCGCCCGCCGCGTCCGATGCGGATCGTCGCGTTGTGCGATGTCAGCGGGTCGATGACCGTCTATGCCCGTGTGTTTCTCGCCTTCCTCAAGGGATTGGTTGCGGTTGAAACGAAAACGGATGCCTACCTTTTTCACACCCGCCTGATGCGCGTGACCGACGCGCTCAAGGACCATGACACGCTGCGCGCAGCCGCACGCTTGTCTCTCATGGCCGAGGGGTTCGGCGGCGGGACCGATATCGCCGGATGCCTGTCCCGCTTCCTCGAGGGGCATGGCGCCCGCGCGCTCGATGGGCGCACCGTCGTGGTGATCCTGTCGGACGGTTATTGCAGTTCCGATCCCGCCGCGCTGGCTGCAGCGCTTGCCCGCATAAAGCGCAATGCGCGTCGGATCGTCTGGCTGAATCCGCTCAAGGGCTGGAAAGACTACGCGCCCGTCGCGGCGGCCATTGCTGCGGCCGAGCCGCATCTTGATGCCCATTTGCCTGCGAACACCATCGAGGCGCTCGCCGCCCTCGAAGGTGAGTTCGCAAGGCTATGAAGGAGAACGTACGCCATGGCCCGGTTCGACATCTTCGACACGATCGATGACCTGCGCAGGACGGGGGCGCCGTTCTGCGTCGCCACGGTCATGCGCACCGCCGATGCGACTTCGGCGAAGGCAGGTGCCAAGGCAGCCGTGACCGAGAACGGCGAGATCATCGGCCACCTCGGTGGCGCCTGCGTCGGTCGCGCGGTTCGGCAGGCCGCCGAGGCTGCCCTGAAAGAAGGTACGCCAAGGATCATCAGTGTCAGACCTTCGGACAAGGTCGTGACAATGACCGACGCGGATGGCGTGGAGCTCTTCAAGAGCGGATGCCCATCGGGCGGCACGGTAGACCTGTTGATCGAGCCGTATGCCCACCCGCCGCGGCTGGTCATATTCGGGGATACACCGATCTCGAGGGCGATTGCAGCCCATGCGAATTTGGCGGGGTTTCGTGTGGCGGTGCCCGAAACCGCGCAACATGCCCCGGTCGCGGTGGACCGGTTCAACGAGGCCGATATGGAGAGCCTCGGCATTCGTGTTGGTGACTTCGTCGTTGTGGCGTCGCAAGGCAGTGGTGATTTGGCTGCACTCCGCATCGCGCTGGAAAGCGCCGCGCGTCGCGTGTCGATGGTGGCAAGCCGCCGAAAGGCAGACGCCCTTAAGGCAAAGCTTCGATCCGCGGGCCTATCCGAGATGCGCCTCAATCAGTTGAAATCGCCTGCCGGTCTGGACCTGGGCGGGGTCGATCCGCACGAGATCGCCCTCTCGGTGCTCGCCGAAATCGTGGTCTGGAGAAATGCCGACACGCATGACACAGCGACAGGTACCAACGACGAACGTCTGGCGTGATCCCTTGATCGTATGACGCAAAGCGACATCCCCGGCGCCCCGTTGACGCTTGCTGGTCCGAGACGCGCGGGCTAGACGCCGCGGCCGACCTTCTCCCCGTTCGGACGGAAGCGCGTTCTGCCGATACCCATTCCATCGGTCTCTGGCCTCGCCCTGGCCGCCCGTCCTCTTGCCGAGGGTCACACCGCGTACACACCCTGTACACACCCCGTACATACGGTGTGTGCCGGTGGCGAGACTGGCGGTCGGGATCGCTTGGGGTTCCAGTAGTGACGCGGGGTTGGTGACGCCTCTGGGCGGGAGGCATTCCGCGGGCAGGGCGCAGGTGACAGTGCGACTGGCAGGCTTAGCCAAAGCAGTCTTTGTCAGGACAGCGGCTCTGCCCCTTTCTCCACGCAGATACCATGCGCCTCGTTGAGAGCGCCCGCGCGGTTCAGCTTGAGAGGATTTTGATTTTTGGGCCTGGCGTCCAGGCTGACGTGGTTGGTGACGGTGGGCATGGGCGCAGGCAGACTTCGCGGGATTTCGGGTGCGCCGGAAGGCTACGGCAACATCTGCCAGCGGTCGTAAGCCGACTTCTCCTTACAAGAGCCGTGGAGGTCCTAAATGCTTTCGCCCAATCGGATCTCGAACCCCAAGTCGATCGCCGTCGGCGCGCCACGATGTTCCGCGGCCGACAGCAGCAACCGGGCCGTTTCCACCCCCATCTGGTAGCGCGGAGTCACCACGCTGGCGAGGATCGTGGGCGTCGCGCGTCCGATGTCGATCCCGTTGAAGCCGATCAGGCCGATGTCATCGGGGACGCGGCGCCCGGTGCGCTGACAAAAAAACAGGCCGCCGAGCGCCTGATCGTCATTGGCAAAGAAGATCGCGTCGATCTCGGGGGATCGGGACAGCAGGTTTTGGGTACTCTGCGCGCCTATCTCTGCAGAAGCGGGCATCGCCGCGATTTCCTTGTCGACGAGCGGTATTCCCAACTCGCGCAAGCGGGCTTCGAAAGCCAGGCGCCGTGCCTTGGAACGATCCGGGCGCTCGGACCATGCGCCGATATAACCCGGTCGCTTGTAGCCGCGCTCCGCGAGCAGATCGGCGACCGCCACGGCAGCCTTGACGTTGGAGATGCCCACCGATGCCTGCATCGGGGGTCGGTCGATATCCATGAATTCCACTACGGGAATGCCATGCTGTCCGATCATCCGTGCGACGGCGGGTTCGTGATCGGTGCCCGCGATGATTACCCCCATGGGCGACCATGCCAGCATGTCGCGCAGCACCTGGACCTCGCGGGCGCGGTCGTATTGCGTGATCCCGAGAACGGGCTGTAGCCCGGCTTCCGCCAGGACCTCTTCGATGCCGTTCAGCACTTCGGGGAACACCCCGTTGCCAATGGACGGCACGATCACAGCGACAAGGTTGCTCGAACTGGTCTTTAGTGCCCCCGCCAGCCGGTTCGGTGTGTAGCCAAGCTCGTTTGCCGCGGCGAGGACACGGCTGCGGAGTCCGTCCGACACTGATGGCGCATTTCGCATCACCCGCGAGACCGAGATTTCGCTCACCCCGGAGAGTTGCGCGACATCGCGCAGGGTGGCGCGGCGCATGCGGTCGGATGTGATGCGAGAGTTGGTCATTTCGTTACCTCATGCCCCTTTCTGGGGGTAATTTTCCGAAATGACAACGTTGACATATCAAAAGACAACGTTACCAATTCTACTGTATATGAAAAAGACTGTCCCAAACGGGACCAAGGGAGGAACCATGAAACACTCGACCGTCACAACAGCGCTGGCTGTCATCACCTTGTCCGCGGGCGCTGTCGCCGCCCAGGATTTTCCCGAGCGGCCGATCAACCTGATCGTGCCCTTCAACGCTGGCGGGGGCACCGATCTTCTCTTGCGCGGCCTCGCTCCACATTTCGCGGAAGCGATCGGCGGCGACGTCTTCGTGTCGAACATGGCCGGTGGTGGTGGCACGGTCGCCGCCTCCGCCTTGCAAGGGCAGCGACCCGACGGGTACCAAATGGGCTACTTCTCGATCACCGTCGCGACCGTTCAGCCGCAGATCCGCGATGTGCCTTACGGCCTCGACAGCTGGACACCGATCTGCTCGGTCGCCGCGTCGCCGACGCTGCTGTTCACCAGCGCCGATCAGCCCTTCATGACCGCTGAAGATGTCGTGGCCGCCGTCGAGGCTGATCCGGGTGCGTTGGTCTACGGCTCCTCCGGGGCTGGCGCGATGACCCACCTGACCACGGTCGCCGCCTTTGCCGGTCTCGGCATCATCGACGACATGGTGCACCTGCCGTTCCAGGGGTCCGGCCCCGCGGTTCAGGCGCTGACGGCAGGAACGATCCAGTTCTTCGGCGATACAGAGATCCTGATGCAGCGTGGCGATTTCCGCCCGCTCATGGTCTTCAACTCCGAGCGTCTTGAAACCTACCCCGACGTGCCGACCGCGGCCGAGGTGGGCATCGAGGCGCCGCTGAACGAGCTCTACCTCTGGGGCGGGCTTTTCGCGCCTGCGGGCGTTGAGCCCGAGGTCGTCGCCGCGCTCGAGGCTGCCTGCGAACAAGCCGTCAACTCAGAAGGGTTCCAGGAGTTTGCCGCCAGCTCCGGCACCGTGATCAACTATCGTGGCGCGGCCGAGTTCGACGCCTTCTACCGCGCCCAGTACGAGGCCAACTCGGTCCTGATCGAGGCTGCCGGTCTAAACTGAGCCCGACCTCTGCAATGACCGGCCCGGGCGCGAGACCCGGGCCGGGCTGCTTCTCAAGGCTGGCGGATCCCTATGCAATCCCTTCTGACCGAGCGCGTGCTCGTTCTCTTCACGCTTCTGATCGCGGCGGGTGCGCTCTTCGCGACGACCTTCGGCACAGAGTACCGCCTGTTGGGTGCGGTTCAGTCGCCGGTCTATTTCCCGCGCATCATCCTGGGCATCATGATGGTCCTGACACTGGTCGCGATCGTGCAGGATGTCATGGCCGGCAAGGCGGTCGAACCGGTCGAGAAGTGGGGCGCGCTTATCGTCTTCGTGGTGGCAGCTGTCATCTATGCCAACATGATCACCCGCGTCGGCTTCATGCTGTCCTCGGTCCCGTTCTCGGTTCTCTCCCTGCTGGTATTCGGGGTTCGAAAGCCGATGGTCATAGTAGCCTATGCGATCCTCGTGCCGGCTAGTCTCGTGGTCCTGTTCAACCACATCCTGAAGCTGCCTCTGCCGACCTCTCCCTTCACCTATCTGTTCTGAGCGGGCTCCGTCATGATCTCAGCACTCCCCGACGCGCTTGCCCTGCTCCTGACCACCGAGGCGCTTTTGACGCTGGTTCTGGGCACGATGCTGGGCATCATCCTTGGTGCCATGCCCGGGATCGGCTCGACCGTTGCGGTGGCGATGGTCCTGCCGTTCACCCTGTCGATGGGGCAGGCCCCCGCGATCCTTCTGCTGCTCGCGGTCTACGCGGGGTCCGTCTATGGCGGATCCATCTCGGCGATCCTGATCAACACACCCGGCACGCCCCAATCGGCGGCGACCTGCTTTGACGGCTACCCGATGGCCCAGCGTGGCGAGGCGGGAAAGGCGCTGGGATGGGCGACGATCGCCTCGGTGATCGGCGGCCTTGTTTCGGCGGTCGTGCTCTTGCTGGCCGCGCCGCAACTTGCAGCCTTCGCCCTCAATTTCGGTCCGATCGAGACCTTCGCGCTGGTGCTTCTGGGCATGACCTGCATCGTGTCGGTGTCCTCCGGATCTCTGGTGAAGGGCCTGCTTGCAGGCGCCATCGGCATCTTCCTCGCGTCGGTCGGGGGCGACCCGGTGACGGGGCAGCCGCGCTTCACCTTCGGGAACTGGCAGCTGATTTCCGGATTCAACCTGTTGGCCGTGGTCATCGGCATCTTCGCATTGTCCGAGGTCTTCGTCCGCGCCAGCAAGAAAGCCGAAGAGGTCAGCGAGCTTGCCGATTTCCGTGGTATCGTCCTTCCCCGTCTTCACGAGTGGAGCGGGCGCTTCAAGACGCTCGCCAAATCCGTCCTGATCGGCAATGTGATCGGGGTTCTGCCCGGAACGGGTGCCGCGACGGCGGCCTTCATCTCTTATGCGGAGGGCAAGCGATCTTCCCCGAACGGGAAGGCCTACGGCACCGGCGAGCCTGACGGTATCATCTCGTCCGAGGCGGCAAACAACGCAGTGACGGGTGGGGCACTGGTTCCGACCATGGCGCTGGGTATTCCCGGCGACGCGATCACGGCGGTCATGCTGGCGACGCTGACGCTGCACGGGATCACGCCGGGTTTCCGCCTGATGGAAGACAACCCGACACTGATCGCCGCGATCTTCGCGGGGTTCTTCATCATCAACCTTCTGCTCCTGCCGCTTGGGATGGCCCTCGGCCGCGTTGCCGCGCCGATCCTGCGAATGCGCGAAGGGTTCATGATGACCGGCGTCGTGCTGCTGTGCGGGGTCGGCATCTACTTCGTGCGCGGAAACCCCTTCGACCTGATGGTAATGGGGTTCGCGGGCGTTCTCGGGTTCATCCTGCGGCGGCAGGGTGTTCCGATGGCGCCCCTTGTCATCGGGATGGTCCTGGGACCGACGTTGGAGCTTACCTTGCGGCAGGGGCTGATCCTGACCCGCGGTGACATAACCGCCTTTGCCACGGACCACCCCATTGCGGGAACACTCTTCGTCGTGACGGCCGTTGCCCTGGCCTTCCCACTGCTGCGGGGCCTTCTGGCCCGGCGGCAAGCATCCGGGCCTGCTCAATGACGGCGCTCGCCGTGACCGAGACCCGCATTCGGACTGCGCGGCTTTCGCTCCACGTGCTGCGATCGGTGCCTGCGGCCCCGGTGGGTCGCGTGCTTCTGCTCGGCGGATCGAATTTCGATCTCAGGCTGAAACGCGGTTTTCTCTCGAGTCCGCTGGCGCGGCATTTCGAGATCCTGACTTTCGAACCCCGCGGTATCGGGCGCAGCGATCAACCCGCCGGGGTTTGGAGCATGGAAGACTACGCCCGCGACGCCGCGTCTCTCATGAATGCCGTCGGGTGGGATCAGGCCGATGTTGTCGGTGAAAGCTTCGGTGGGATGACCGCCCTCCACTTTGCGCGGCTCTTCCCATCTCGGGTAGCGCGCATGGCGCTCGCCTCGACCACCGCCGGAGGGGAGGGCGGCGGCTCCGTCGATATCAGGGCGCTATCTTTCCTGCCCCCGGCCGAGGCAGCGGCCGAGGCCATCATGCTGCTCGATAGGGAAAACCACCGGTTAAGGGATATCGATCCCGAAGCATTCGACAAACGGGTGAGAGCGCGTATGGCCTTCGACGCCTCGTTCCGGGACCCATCGGTCTTGAATGGCGGGTACGGCAAGCTTCTTGCCGCACGCGCCGCCCATGATGCATGGGACGATCTGCAGGTCATCCAGCATCAGACGATCGTCATCACGGGCACCCGAGACCGGCAGGCCCCGCCGCCTGCCCAGAGCGCTATGGCGCAGCGCCTGCCGTGTGCCGAACACAGGCTCTACGACGCCGGACATGCCGTCGCATTTGCACGGGAAGAGCCCATGCTGGACCTCTGTTCCGCTTGGGGGGCGACAGCGGAAAGCGGGGCGTTGAGGAGAGTATAGCCGGCCGACAACAATACCATGGCCTTGATTGCGGACTGATGCACCCTCTCCATTATTCTGACCGGGGCGTCGTGGCGTTTTCCGGGCGGATTCTCAACAGGCCTAACCGGTGCTACCAATAGCGGATCGGCTCGCGGCTCAAATCAGTGCCCAGTTCAGTCCATGTTTGCAGCATGTGGTTTTTGGCCCTGAATGGTCGCCTATCCTGCAAATTCGTGGATTGCCCAAAACTGTCCGTAAGCGCGCAATGTCAGCCTTTCTGGCCCGTCGGTCTTGCAGATCGGAGGGTCATTCCATCGGCCGCTTCGTCCGCGTAGCGAACGCTGGCGCAGCGTGTAGCGAAGGTCTGCGTCTCGCCCCGGCCCTTTACGCCGCGCTCCCCTCGATGCCCGAGATTGCCTGGATCAGGCTGTCTTCCGTCACTTCCTCGGCGGTGAATTCGCGCATCACGCGGCCGTGGTACATCGCGACGATGCGGTCGGAGACGTGGAGGACCTCGGGCATCTCGGAGGAGATGACGATGACCGCGTAGCCCTGTTTGGCGAGCTCGCGCAGGAGGTTGTGGATCTCGGATTTGCTGCCCACGTCGATGCCGCGGGTGGGTTCGTCCACGATCAGCACCTCGGGGCGCATCGACAGCCACTTGCCGATCACGATCTTCTGCTGGTTGCCGCCCGACAGGTTGCCCACGGTCGTGCGCCAGCTGGGCGACTTGATCTGGAGCCGGTCGCGGTACTGGTCGTAGATCGAGATCCCTGCGCCGTCCGAGACGAAGGGACCGGCGGTCAGGTCGCCGACCTGGGGCAGGGTGATGTTGTCGCGGCAGTTCATGCCGAGGACGAGGCCCTGTTCCTTGCGGCTTTCGGGCACCAGCGAGATGCCTTTTTCGATGGCGTCGATGGGGGAGGTGATGGTCACCTCCTCGCCCTTCAGGAAGATGCGGCCGGCGGTGGGTTTGCGCAAGCCGAAGAGGGTCTCGGCGATCTCGGTCCTTCCGGCACCGACGAGACCGTAGAAGCCCAGCACCTCGCCCTCGCGGACTTCGAAGCTGGCATCCTGGAAGAGGGGGCCGCAGCTGAGGCCCTCGACCTTCAGGGCGACGGGGCCGAGGTCCACGGGCGCGTGGTTGCGGCTGAGGTCGAGGGAGCGGCCGATCATCATCTGGGTGATCTCGTCCTCGTTGGTTTTCGCGGTTTCCAGCGTGCCGCGGTAGGCGCCGTCGCGCAGGACCGAGATGCGGTCGGTGATCTTGAAGATCTCCTCCATCCGGTGGGAGATGTAGATGATGCCGACGCCCTGTGCCCTGAGATCGGCGATGACGTCGAAGAGGACGGATTTCTCGGCGTCGGTCAGCGACGCGGTGGGTTCGTCGAAGATGACGGCCTTGGCGTCGACGGTGAGGGCGCGGGCGATCTCGACCATCTGCTGATTGGCGATGGAGAGGTCGCCGACGAGGGTGCGGGCGTTGAAGGAGACCTTGAGCTTGTCGAGGATCGCGTCGGTGCGGGCATAGAGCGTGGCCCAATCGACGCGGCCGAAGGATTTGCGCGGCAGCTCGCCGAGGTAGATATTCTCGGCGACCGAGATTTCCTCGGCGAGCGACAGTTCCTGGTGGATGAACATGACGCCGTTGGCCTTGGCCTCGAGCGGGCCGCGCATGACGGTTTCGCGTTCGCCGATGAAGATCTTGCCTTCCTCGGGCTGGTAGATGCCGCCGAGGACTTTCATGAGCGTCGACTTGCCTGCGCCGTTCTCGCCCATCAGGGCGTGAACCTCACCCGGCATGACGGTGAAGCTGACACCGTCGAGGGCGCGGACGCCGGGGAAGGTCTTCACGATGCCTTCGAGGCGGAGGGCGGGGTTCTGGTCGGTCATACCTTCAACTCCTCTGCGCCCTTGCGGTTCAGCTGTCGGTCAAGGAACAGGACCGCGATAAGGATGATGCCGATGACGAGGTTCACGGTTTCGGTCTGCGCGCCGATGTGGTTCAGGCCGCGGCGCAAGAGCTGGATGGCGATGACGCCGCCGAGCGTGCCGATGATCGAGCCGCGCCCGCCCGCCAGCTTGGTGCCGCCGAGGACCACGGCGGTGATCGCCCAGAGCTCGAAGAGCATGCCGTCATTGGGGTTCACCGAGCCGCTGCCGGAGTAGAAGGCGACGGCGGAAAGCGCGGCGAGAAAGCCGATAAGGACGAAGTTCCACACGATGTGCGGGCCGACGCGGATGCCGGCGTTCACCGCCGCCTCGCGGTTGTCGCCGATGGCATAGGCGTTTCGTCCGTGGACCGTGCGGGTCATCATCAGCCAGACGATCAGGACGACGGCGAGGAAGACGATGGCCGGGGTCTGAAGGCCGAAGATGTCGGCCTCGGCGAAGTCGACCATGGTCCAGTTCAGGTGGTAGGTCGGGTTCTCGCCGTTGTACATGAAGACGAGGCCGCGGTAGCCGAGCATGGCGCCCAGCGTCACGATGAAGGCGTCGACGCCGGTTTTCCAGACGATCACCCCGTTGATGAGGCCCAGAAGGCAGCCGGTGAAGAGCGCGAAGAGCCATGCCAGCGGGATCGAGGCGTCGCCCATAGCCTCCATGAAGGGCCAGTTCATCGAGTCGAGCATCACGATGCCCGCCAGCGCGTAGGTGGCCCCGACCGACAGGTCGATGTTGCCGTTGATCATGACCACGGTCATGCCGATGGCGATGATACCGATGGGGGCGGATTGCTTGAGCAGCAGCAGCATGCTGTCGAGGTCCATGAAGGCGGTATCCGACAGCGACCACCAGCGCCCGGCCACCTCGAAGAAGACGAGCTGGAACAGGATGAAGGCCCAGATCGCGCCGTTCTTGATCAGTTTCTTGAGTGTTTCGTTCTGCATGGGGCCCACTCCTCAGGCGATCGGCGACCAGAGCTTTCCGCGCTTGGTGGCGATGTCGAGCCAGACGGCGAGGATGATGATGATCCAGGTCACGACGAACTGGACGTAGAATTCGAGCCCGGCCAGAAGCAGGCCGTTCTGGATGAAGCCGAGGATCAGGACACCGATCACGGTCTTGAAGATCGTGCCGGAGCCGCCCAGCAGGGACGCGCCGCCGAGGATGACAGCGGCCAGCACCTCGAGCTCGAGGCCCTGGCCTACGGTGTTCTGCGCGCCCATGGTGCGGCTGGCCTGGATCAGGCCCGCTGTGGCGACGCAGAAGGCCGAGATGAGGTAGGTCATGAAGACCACGCGCGCCCGCGGGATGCCCGAGAAGGTGGCCGCAGTGCCGTTGCCGCCGACCGCGTAGACCTTGCGCCCGAAGGGTGTGCGCGCCAGCAGGATGCCCAGCAGGGCGGCGAGACCGATGAAGATCAGCACCGGGATCGGGATGCCGAGGGCCGAGCCGCGGCCGAAGACGCCGAACCAGGTCTCGCTCTGGTTGGCGATGTCCATGTTCTGACCGCCCGACCATGTCAGCGTCAGGCCGTGGATGGCCGAGAGCATGCCCAGGGTCACGATCAGGGAGTTCAGCCTGAGATAGCCTATGAGAAAGCCGTTGATCGCGCCGAGGCAGAGGGTGAGGGCGAACATCGCGGGGATTGCGAGCGCGGGTCCGAATGCGGGGTTTTCGTGCAGGTCGAGCACCACGATGGCCGAGAAGGACAGCATGGAGCCGACCGAGAGGTCGAGGTTGCCGCCGATCACCACGAAGGTCACGCCAAGCGCCATGACCCCGAGGATGGCCGAGGACCGGATCACGCCGAAGACGTTGTCGGGGTCGATGAAGCGCGGGTTCCAGAGCGTGAAGCCCACCATGAACACGATGAAGGCGACAAGGATGCCCTGTCGCGCGAGTATGCCACCAACGGATTTCATGGCTGTGTCGGCCATTCCTGTTCCCTCCCCTCGTGGAAACGGCGCGGTTGGCGCGTTTCCTGACCGGCGTCAGACGAGTGTCATGCCGCCGTCGATCATCACGATCTGCCCCGTCATGTAGTCGCTGGCCCGCGACGCGAGGAATGTCGTCGTCCCTGTGATATCCTCGGGGCGCGCGACGCGGCCCTTCAGGATCTCGGACGAAAATTCCTCCATCGCCTGGCCCGGCCGCTCGGCGGCCCCGATGTCCATCAGGTCGCGGTCGACCTGCTCCCACATCTCGGTGGCCACGACGCCCGGCGCGAAGCCGGTGACGGTGATGTCATGCTTGGCGAGATCCCTCGCCCCTGACTGGGTCAGGCTGACCACAGCCCATTTCGAGGCGCAATAGGGCGCCACGTTGTCGAAGCCCTGCCGCGAGGCGATGGAGGCGGTGTTGACGATCTTGCCGCCGCCACCCTGCGCGATCATCTGGCGCGCGGCCTCCTGCATCCCGATCAGGCAGCCCAGCCCGTTGACGTCCATGATGAAGGACCAGTTTTCCTCGGTCACATCCATGAAGTTCATCGGCTTGTTGACGCCCGCGTTGTTGAACATCACGTCCAGGCGTCCGAAGGCCCCGACCGTCTTTTCGATCATGCCGCGCGTCTCGGCCCGGTCGCGGACATCGACGCCCGCAGAAATCACCGCGTCGGGCGCAATGCCGGCGCGTCTGCGGTTCGCCTCTGCGACCTCGGCCACCTGTTCGGCGTTTAGGTCCGCGAAACAGACCTTCGCGCCCTCGTCCAGCAGCGCCTCACCGATCGCACGCCCGATTCCGCGCGCGGCGCCCGTGACGATGCACACGCGCCCCTCCACTCCACGAGGTTCGCCCACGGCGTGTCCCCCTGTCCGTCGTCTTGTTGTCTTTGGAAAGAACGGGGGCCGGACTGCGAAACCGGCCCCCGTCCGGGGAGGAATATCAGAACACCGGGCGGGTGAACTCGCCCATGTTCTCCTGCGTGATCTTCGGCGTGTCGAAGTAGTTCAGGAACGGCACGTCCTCGCCAGCGAGAACGTCGAGCGCCGTTTGCAGGGCCGCCTCGGCGTCATCGACCGGCGACTGGTAGATCGAACCCCAGTATTCGCCGCGCTCCATGGCGTCGTAGCCGACGGCGAAGTTGGTGGCGCCGACGAAGACGATCTCGTCCGCGCGTCCGGCGGCAAGCGCTGCGTTCAGGGCGCCGACACCCATGTTGTCGTCGCCCGAATAGACGCCGTCGATGTCGTCATACTGGACGAGGAAGGCCTCCATCACGCGCT
>CAZVQL010000049.1:0-14898 GCA_964629305.1 uncultured Roseicyclus sp. | reverse complement strand
TGATGGTGCAGAAGACGGTCAGCATCAGAACCGCGATGGGCCCCTCGGCGGTGTGGGTCACGAGATGCCAGAGGCCACCCACGTCGAAGGCCAGGAGCATCGCCACGAAGGCGACCCCGATGCCAAGGCCGACGGCGGCGTGTTTCAGGATGAAGCGGATATGCGCGGGCATGGGCGGCTCCTGTTGTGTGTCCTGTCAAAGATTATGTCTGTTGGCACGCGGCGCAAGGGGGCGCGGCGGTCTGGCACGGGGGCCGGCGGGTCTCTGCCTGAAATTCAGACAGAACCGAGGGCGAGCCAGCCGATATACCCCGCGTAGAGGACGAGAAACCCCGCACCGGCCCCGCGCCCGATCCGGCCAGTGGCCAGCACCAGGAGAAGCGCAGCGGCCGCCCCCGCCACCGCGACAAGGTCCACCGTCGACAGGCCCGGCGGCACGGGGATCGGCACGATGGCCGCGGTCAGGCCGAGGATGGCGAGGATGTTGAAGACGTTCGAGCCCAGGATATTGCCCAGCGCCAGCCCCGTCTCTCCCCGCCGCGCCGCGATGACGCTGGTGGCCAGTTCCGGCAACGAGGTGCCGACCGCGACCACGGTCAGCCCGATCACCGTCTCGCTGATGCCGATGGCCCGCGCGATGCCCGTGGCCCCCTCGACCAGCAGCCAGGCCCCCGCGATCAGCGTGGCCAGCCCGCCGAGGATGTAGAGTGCAATTTTGACAGCCCCCAACCCGGAGATCTCCGGCACAGGCTCCATCGCGCTGTCTCGCGCAAGTTGCCGCCAGAGATAGACGCCAAGCGCCGCCAGGAGGGCCAGCCCCTCGATCCGGCCGACCATCGGCCCGAGCACGATGACGGCAAGGCCCATGACGGTGGCCACGACAAGCCACACCCGATCCTCGCCCCCCGCGGCATCTGCCGGCACGGGCGCAATCACCGCGGCAATGCCGAGGATCAGCAGGATGTTGGCGATGTTGGAGCCGAGCACGTTGCCGATGGCGATACCCGGCGCGCCCGCGAAAGCCGCCGAGAGCGAGGTCAGAAGCTCGGGCGTCGAGGTGCCGAAGCCCAGCACGACCGCCCCCACAACCGCCATGGGCAGCCGCATCCGCGTGGCCAGCGCCACGCCGCCGCGCACCAACCCCTCCCCACCCCCGAGCAGCAGCCCGAGGCCGATCGCGACCATCAGGATATCCATGTGTCCCTCACGCTCTGGGCACTCGCGCTCACCTGCGCCGTGCACCCTTCCGACCGAGGTGGGGTAGCCCCCATGAGGCTACAAGCCCCTTTGCACGAGCGTTGTCCGGGATTGCTGAAAAAGCCCGGATCAGCCCGACACAGTGGGGCGTGCGCGCTCCATCAAGACCATTGGGGAGCCACCGAACACCGCGTCGCGCCATGGTGTGAAACCGAAGCGCGCTGCAACACGGATCGAGACCGCGTGGCCCTCGGCGATCATGCAGACGATCCGTTCCGCGCGAAGTCCGGCATCGGCCCAGTCGAGTACCGCCGCCACCCCCTCGGTCGCGATCCCGCGCCCCCATGCCGAGGGGGCAAGCACCCAACCCGCCTCGGGCCAGTCGTCGAACGCGGGGCCGAGGCTGCGGTCGAACCGTGCCAGCCCCATCTCGCCAACAAAGTCGCCGGTCGCGCGGTCCTCGATGGCCCAGAAGCCGTGCCCGTGCGACGCCCACATCGCGCGGTAGCGCGCCAGCCGCGCCGTGGTCTCCTCAAGGGTGAAGGGACGGCCACCGATGAACCGCACAACCTGCGGATCGGACCACATCGCCACCATGTCGGGCAGGTCGTCGTCGCGGTGCGCGCGCAGGCGCAGCCGCGCGGTCTCGATCACCGGGGCCGTCGCGGACATGTCAGAAAGCCTCGGGCTTGGCCTCGCGCGCCATGTGGTCGAGCACGGCGTTGACGAAGCTCGGCTCCTTCCCCTCGGGGAAGAAGGCACGCGCGACGTCGACGTATTCGCTGATCACCACCTTGGGCGGTGCCGCCCCCTCGACCAACTCGGCGCCGGCCGCGCGGAAGAGCGCGCGCAGCGTCGGGTCGATCCGGTTGATCGGCCATTTCGCCACCAGCGCGCGGTCGGTCATCTGGTCGATCTTGGCTTGCCAGTTGACCGCATCCTCCAGCGTCTTGGCGAAGAGGTCAGGGTCGCCCTCGGCCATTTCCTCGCCCTCGTAGACGGCGCCGAAGCGGTGCGTCTCGAACTCGCTCCGGACCGCCTTCATCGACTGGCCCGAGGCCTCCATCTGAAAGAGCGCCTGCACGGCATAAAGCCGCGCCGCCGAGCGCATCTGGCGGCGTTCCTCGCGGCTCAGCCCCTTGGGGCGAGATTCGGGGGTGGCGTCTGTGGTCATGCCGTGGCGGGGCCTTCGCTGTCGCCCGCCACCTGGAATGTCTCGGTGCGGGGCTTGAATCCGACGCCGCCCTTAGGCTTCCCGAAGCGCCGCGTCAACGCGATCAGGTGCAGCGCCGCCGCCGCGGCCCCGCCCGCGGTGTTCAGCCGCGCGGCATCGGCCCGTTCCTCGGCCTGCTCGCGGTTCTCCACCGTGATGATCCCGTTGCCCACGCATACGCCCTGCATCCCCAGAAGCGTCAGCGCGCGGCTGCTTTCGTTGACCACAACGTCATAATGGCTGGTCGCCCCCCGGATCACGCAGCCCAGCGCGACATAGCCGTCGAAATTCGACAGCCGGTGCGCGATGCCGATGGCCGTGGGGATTTCCAGCGAACCGGGCACCTCGATGACCTCGTGGCTCGCGCCCGCCTCTTCCAGCACGCCCTTGGCCGCAGCCAGCTGCGCCTCGGCGATGGCGGTGTAGTAGGGCGCGATCACGATCGCCACCTTCACGGGCTTGTCGAAGGACGGAAGCCCCATGTCGTTGTCGGAATGTCCGGCCATTATCCAAGCTCCGATATCTTGCGCGTGCCCACGATCGACAGCCCGTAAGCCTCGAGGCCCACCACCTTGGGCTTCGGCGAATTGGTCAGCAGGATCATGTCGCTGATCCCCAGCGACGACAGGATCTGCGCGCCAAGACCATACTGGCGCAGCGTCTGCGGCGAGACCTCGTCGCCCACGGCCAGCTTCATCGTCAGGTCGCGGAGCAGCACGAGAACCCCCCGCCCTTCCTCGGCGATCAGGCGCATCGCGTCCCCGAACTCGCCCGCGCGGCCCTTGGGCCCGGCGCCCACGACATCCAGCAGCGGGTCCATCGCGTGCATCCGCACCAGCACGGGGTCAGCGCCCGTGATATCGCCCTTCACCAGCACGATATGCTCGGCCCCTTGCGTCTCGTCGGTGTAGATCCGCATGGTCCAGTCGCCGCCGAACTCGCTTTCGATCTGCCGTTCCTCGCGGACCTTCACGAGGTTGTCGTGACGGCGGCGGTAGGAAATCAGGTCGCTGATCGTGCCGATCTTCAGGTTGTGGCGTTGCGCGAAGGCGACCAGGTCGGGCAGCCGCGCCATGGTGCCGTCTTCGTTCATGATCTCGCAGATCACGCCCGAGGGGTTCAGCCCGGCAAGCCGCGAGATATCCACCGCCGCCTCGGTATGGCCCGCGCGCACCAGCACGCCGCCATCCTTGGCACGCAGCGGGAACACGTGGCCCGGCGTCGCGATATCCTGCGCACCCTTCGAGGCATCGATCGCCACCTGCACCGTGCGCGCGCGGTCAGCGGCGGAAATACCCGTCGTCACCCCCTCGCGCGCCTCGATCGACAGGGTAAAGGCCGTCTCGTGCCGCGACGAGTTGTTCGTCGACATCAGCGGCAGGCCCAGCTCCTCGATCCGGTCGCTGGTCATCGACAGGCAGATCAGCCCGCGCCCATGCGTCGCCATGAAGTTGATCACGTCCGGCGTCGCCCATTGCGCGGGGATCACCAGGTCGCCCTCGTTCTCGCGGTCCTCGTGATCGACGAGGATGAACATGTGCCCGTTCCGGGCCTCCTCGAGGATCTCCTCGATGGGCGAAATCGCCTCGGCCCAGTCCCGCTCGACGGGGCCCGGTTCTTCGAAGGCTTGCGTCATGGCCGTCCTCTCGCGCGTCGCTCCTTGGGGGCGCAGATAGACCATCCGCCCCACGATGACTAGGCCGCCCCTCGCGTCAGACCTGTGCGTCGAAGAACATGTCGCGGTGCACGCAGCCCGCCAGCCCGGCGGTCGCGGTCCAGCCGCGCTCGATGCCTGTCGCCGCCACAAGGACCACGCCATCCGCGGGCAACTGCCTGTCGGCCAGAGCCGCCCGCAGACCATCCCGCGTCTCGCGCCACGAGGCGGTGAATGCGGGCGCGCGCGCCGCCCCCTCCAGCAGGTCGGGATAGGCCTGGATCAGGGTGCCCGGATCGGCCGGCGCATAGACTGTGGCCAGCCTGTCCACCGCGCCGCCCAGCGCCCCGAGCCGATCGGCAACAGGCGCAGGCAGGTCGACACGCGTCCCGCGCAACTCCAGCGCGTTGCCGGAAAACAGGAAGGCCACGATATCCCGCCCCGCGGTCGCCCGGATCGTCGCGTAGGTCTTGTAGGGCAGGCCAAGCCGCTTGGCCCGCGCCACGCGCAGGCGCACGACCTCCAGCGGCAGCGTGGGCAGCAAGGCCTTGCGCGCCTTGCCCCAGGCAAGTTTGCGAAAGCCGAAGCCGGGCTCCATCGTGGGGCCGTTGTTATGTCCGATACCGCTCATGCCGCGCCCTCCTCGGCCAACCATGGCACCGCGGCCCGCGCCGCGTCCAGCGCCGCCTGCTCGCTGCCATACCCGCCCGAAGGCACGCCCACCCGGCGCCAGCCATGCGCATCCTCGGGATCGCGGCGGCACTCGACAAAGGCCCAGCCGCCCAGGCCCCGGACCAGGTCGACACAGCGCTGGCCGGACCGATCCTCGATCGACCGCATCACGACATCCGCCATACCGGGCACGCCCCCTGCATCTCTGTTCCAGAAATATAGCCGCCGGAGGCTCCCGCAACGTGCCACTCAGCCCGCCGCTGATCGAGCGACCACCCCCCGCCACAAAGCCCCATCGCCACAGGCGGCCAGCGCCCGACAAGGGCTGCCGCAGGCAGTGCGCGGAGGGCGCTCGCCCCCTTCAGCCCTGCCAGTCCTGCAGCCGCGCCACGTAGCGCGCCAGCGTGTCAATCTCGAGGTTGATCCGGTCGCCCACGGCCACCGAGCCCCAGTTCGTTACTGTCTTGGTGTGCGGGATCAGGTTCACGCCGAACTCCACCCCGTCCACCTCGTTCACGGTCAGCGACGTCCCGTTCAGCGCGACCGATCCCTTCGGCGCGATGAAGCGCGCCAGCGCGTCCGGCGCGCGAAAGGTGATCCGCGTCGAATCCCCCTCGTCGCGCAGACCCACGACCTCGGCCACGCCGTCGACATGGCCCGACACGATATGCCCGCCCAGTTCGTCGCCCACCTTCAGCGCGCGCTCCAGGTTGATCCGACGCCCCTCGGCCCAGTCGCCGATGTTGGTCTTCGACACGGTCTCGGCCGAGATATCCACCTCGAACCAGTCCTCGCCCAGCGCCGTCGCCGTCAGGCAGACCCCGTCGCAGGCGATCGATGCGCCGATCTCGATCGTGGCCGTGTCGTAGCGCGTGGCGATGCGCGCGCGCAGGTCGCCCATCCGCGTCAGCGCCCTGACCTCGCCCACATCCGTCACGATCCCGGTGAACATCGCAGATCATCCCCGTTCCTGTCCGCGGGCGACAGAACCACGCGCGCGCGCCCGCTTCAACCCGCAAGACACACGTGTCGCGCCGCCACAGTGCCGCCTCAAAGGTGCCCCGCTGGGGCCCTGCGCGCTTGCTTTCCTCGGTCAAAGTCCGCATGTCGCCCAGAGTTCGAGTGTTTTTCGCCATGGCCCCCAGCCACACAGACCGTTCCTTCCTCTTCCTGCAGGGCCCGCATGGCCCCTTCTTCGGCCAGCTCGGCCGCATGCTGCGCGCGGCCGGCGCCAGGACCTGGCGCGTCGGCTTCAACAAGGGGGACGAGGCATTCTGGCCCGAGGCGCAAACCTACATCCGCTTCGACCAGGCCGGGGCGCACTGGCCCGAGCGCATCGCGTCGCTCCTCGACGAAAAGGCCATCACCGACCTTGTCCTCTACGGCGACACCCGCCCGATCCATGCCGAGGCGATCGCGGCCGCGCGGGCCCGCGGCCTGACCGTCCACGTCTTCGAAGAGGGCTACCTGCGCCCCTATTGGGTGACCTATGAACGCGGTGGCGCGAACGGGCATTCGCGGATCATGGATCTGAGCGTCGCCGAGATGCGCGCGGCCCTCGAAGGGCTCGACCTCGACCTGCCGGATGCGCCCGCGCGCTGGGGCGACATGCGCCAGCACGTCTTCTACGGCGCGCTCTATCACTATTTCGTCTTCCTCAGGAACGCGGCCTACGCCAATTTCCGCCCCCACCGGGCGCTCGGGGTCGCGGATGAATTCCGCCTCTACCTGCGCCGCCTCGCGCTGATGCCGTTTCACTGGCTCGACCGGGTGCAGGCGACCTGGCGGATCAAGACCGGCGGCTTTCCCTACCACCTGGCGCTCCTGCAACTCGAACACGACGCGAGCTTCCGCGACCACAGCCCGTTTTCCAGCATGACCGAGTTTCTCGAGGTGCTGATCGCGGGCTTCGCCGAGGGGGCGCCCGCCCATCACCACCTCGTCTTCAAGGCCCACCCGCTCGAGGACGGGCGCACGCCCTTGCGCCGCGACATCCGCCGGATCGCCGCCGCCCATGGCGTGGGCGGCCGCGTCCACTACGTCCGCGGCGGCAAACTGGCGCGGCTGATGAACGATGCGCGCTCGGCGGTCACCGTGAACTCCACCGCGGCGCAACAGGCGCTCTGGCGCGGGCTTCCGCTCAAGGCCTTCGGCCAGGCCGTCTACCTCAAGCCCGAGTTCGTCTCGGATCAGCCGATGGACGCGTTCTTCCAGAACCCGACCCGCCCAGACAGCCGCGCCTACCGCGATTATCGCCATTTCCTGCTGGAGACCTCGCAGATCACAGGCAGCTTCTATTCCGCCCGCGGCCGACGCCAGCTTCTGCGCCAGGTGGTCGACATGATGCTCTCGCCCGACGACCCCTACGAGGCGCTCCGCGCGGGCCGACCGGCACCACGGCAACACCTGCAACTGGTCAAGTGATCCAAGGACTGGCGCGACGTGGCGAAAATCGCTACTGTTCCTGAAAACGAAAAGACGACCCCGAGGCAGTATCAGGCAACAAGGAGCCACCCCGTGACATCGTTGGCCTCCCGTGGCGCGCGTATCGGCGCGCTGTGCGTACTCGTGACCGCCGTTACGGCCTGCGGTCTCCTGCCGCGTTCCGGCCCGACCCGAAACGAGATCTTCGCCGGTTCCGTGCAACGCGACGGCGACGCGTTCGTCGTCGAAGTGAACCAGCGCGTAACCGCCGCCACCGCCGTCGTGCCCGCCCTCGGCTTCCCGGCCGAGCTGGTCAACGCCGGACTGTCGAACACCGACGTGATCCGCCCCGGCGACAGTATCGCGCTCACCATCTACGAAAATGTCACCGACGGCCTTCTGGCCGGCGAAGGCGCCGCCGCCGCCGTCATCGAAGAAGTCGAGGTCGACGGCGCGGGCTTCATCTTCATCCCCTACGCCGGCCGCATCCGCGCCGCGGGCAACACGCCCGAACAGCTTCGAGGCATCATCACCCGCAACCTCGACGAGCAGACCCCAGACCCGCAGGTCATCGTGCGCCGTGCGGCGGGCGACGGCTCGACCGTCACCGTCACCGGCACCGTCGGCGGACAGGGCGTCTACCCGATCCAGCGCCCGACCCGCACCCTGTCGTCCATGCTGGCCGCGGCGGGCGGTGTCACCGTCGAGCCCGAGATCGCGCAGGTCACGCTGGTGCGTGGCAACCACCGCGGCACGATCTGGTTCCAGGACCTGTTCCGCGACCCCACCGTCGACATCGCGCTCAGGAACGGCGACCGTATTCTCGTGGAAGAGGACGGCCGCTCCTTCACCGCGCTGGGGGCCACCGGCGTCCAGACCATCGTCCCCTTCGAAAGTCAGGTCATTTCGGCCATCGAGGCCATCGCCTCGGTCGGCGGCCTCAATCCGCTGCGTGCCGATCCCACCGGCGTGTTCATCATGCGCAACGAGCCCGAGCCGATCGCGCGCAGCGTCCTGGGGCGCGACGACCTGATCGGGGCGCAGCGCATGGTCTACGTGCTGGACCTGACCGCACCCACCGGCATGTTCGAGGCACGCGACTTCGTGATCCGCGACGGTGACACCGTCTACGTCACGGCGGCGCCCATCACCCAGTGGAACAACGCCATCAGCGCGCTGACCGGTACG
Source organism: uncultured Roseicyclus sp. (assembly GCA_964629305.1). Classification (GTDB taxonomy): domain Bacteria; phylum Pseudomonadota; class Alphaproteobacteria; order Rhodobacterales; family Rhodobacteraceae; genus Roseicyclus. Next base: position 6,550 of record CAZVQL010000049.1, on the reverse strand, counting down.
CTCGGCGCGGCGGACACCGTGGCCAACGTCGGCCAGTGACCCGCTCCATGGCCGAGGCAGGCCAGCGGCGGCGCGGCTACCACTACAACGCGGGCTTTCTCACCAACGCCCGCGTCCGGCGCATCCTGCAGCTTGCGGGCTATGACCTGAAACTCGGCAAACCGGCGCCGTCGGATGACGTGCTCGTATGGGGCCACTCCCCCTACGCCCCCCGCGGCGAGGCCGTGGCAGAGGCCACCGGCGCTTCGCTCGTCCGCGTCGAGGATGCCTTCCTCCGCTCGCTTCACCCTGGACGATCGGGCGATCCGCCCCTGGGCCTGATCCTCGACCGCCAAGGCATCTATTTCGACGCGGGCGCGCCCTCGGATCTCGAGACGCTGCTCGCCACCCATCCGCTCGACGACACGGCCCTTCTCGACCGCGCCCGCGACGCGCTCGCCCGCATCGCCGAGGCGCATCTGACGAAATACGCCGCCGTCGATCCCACGCTCGAGCCGCCCGCGCCGGGCTATGTCCTCTTGATCGACCAGACCCGCGGCGACGCGTCCATCAAACTCGGCCAGGCCAATGCCGACAGCTTCGCCGAGATGCTGGCCATCGCGCGCGAGGACCACCCCGACGCCGAGATCGTCATCAAGACGCACCCCGAAACGCGGGCCGGCCACCGCCCCGGCCATTTCGACCCCGCGACGCTGCCGCCGAATGTCACGCTCGACGACCGCCCGATCGCGCCGCGCCGCCTCTTCGAGCATGCCCGCGCGGTCTACACCGTCACCTCGCTCCTGGGGTTCGAGGCGATCTTCGCGGGCCACAGGCCCGTCACCCTCGGCGTGCCCTTCTACGCCGGCTGGGGCCTGACCGACGACCGCCGCCCCACGCCCGCCCGCCGCCAGCGCCGCCTCAGCCGCGCGCAGCTGGCCGCCGCCTGCCTGATCCTCCACCCCACCTGGTACGACCCCTACCGCGACCGCCTGTGCGAGGTGGAGGACGTGATCGCCACGCTCGAGGCCCAGGCCCGCGCCTGGCGGCAGGATCGGCAGGGCCATGTCGCCGTCGCCATGCGCAGCTGGAAGCGCACGCATCTTGGCCAGACCTTCGGCCAGATGGGCGGCACGCTTAGCTACGAAGAGGATGCCGCGAAAGCCGCCGCCGATGGCCGCCCCGTGATGGTCTGGGCCGGCAAGGAGACCGAGGCGCTGGCCTCGGCCTGCAAGCTTGCGAAGCGCCCGCTACACCGGGTCGAGGACGGCTTCCTCCGCTCCCGCGGGCTTGGCGCGGAACTGGTGCCGCCGCTCTCGCTCGTCCTCGACGATCTCGGCATCTACTACGACCCCAGCCGCGAAAGCCGCCTCGACCGGCTGATCACTCAGGCCGCCGCGATGGACCCGAAGCGCCTGCTACGGGCCGAACGGCTGGTGACGAAGCTCGTGAAACTGGGCCTCACGAAATACAACCTCGGCGGCTCCGCGCCCGACCTTTCCGCCGCCGCCGGGCGGCGCATCGTGCTGGTCCCGGGACAGGTCGAGGATGACGCCTCGATCCTCAAGGGCGCAGGCGCCGAACGCACCAACGCAGCCCTTCTCAAACGCGCACGCAACCTCCACCCCGAGGCCTGGCTCATCTACAAGCCCCACCCCGACGTGCTGACCGGCCTTCGCGAGGGCGCCGTGCCAGACGACATCCTCACCCTCGCCGACGCAGTCCTGCCCGACGCCGACGCCGCCATGCTGCTGACCCATGTCGACGAGGTCGTCACGATCACCTCGGCCATGGGCTTCGAAGCGCTCCTGCGCGGCGTCTCCGTCACCACGCTCGGCGCGCCCTTCTACGCGGGCTGGGGCCTCACGCGCGACCTTGGCCCCACGCCACCCCACCGCAGGGCCGAACCCAGCCACGCCGCCCTCGCCCATGCAGCCCTGATCGCCTACCCGCGCTACCACGATCCCGTCACGGGCCAGCCCTGCCCGCCCGAGGTCGCCCTGGACCGCCTCGCCACCGGCGACGGCCTCGCCCAGGCCCCTCGCCTCCGCGCGCTCGCCAAGCTGCAAGGCTGGTTCGCAGGCCAAAGCTGGCTCTGGCGCCGGTGAAAGGCCAAACGGCCCCTGCTTCATCTTGGCAAATACAACTCCGGGGGAGTCGCGGAACGCGACGGGGGCAGAGCCCCCTCTTCTTCAACGCCAACAACCCCCGCGACACGATTGGAAACATGCACCGACCGCACCCCGGAACGGGGTGCCACAGCCGTCGCTGACGAAGGCGCGGCACGCGCCGAGATGCGCGGGCCAAGCCCCCTCAGCGTGACCAGAGCGCCAACACGTCCCCGCCCAGCGCCCGACACGCCCGCAACGCGAACCGCGGTGCCTCGGAGAGCGCGGCGATCCCCATCGCCCCCACCGCGGGCGTGCCCTCGGCCCCGATCACCATTCCCGCCGAGATGACGGCCAGGTCATCCACCAGGTCCGCCGACAACAGCCCGGCGGCCAACGTCCCCCCGCCCTCGCAAAAGACCCGCGTCAGCCCCTCTTCGCCCAGCGCGGCCAGCACCTCGCCCAGGTCCAGCTGCCCTCCGGGCCCCGCCGCCACCTCGATCCGCCGCGCGCCCGCCGCGTCCCAGGCCGCACGCGCGCCCTCGGGCGCTTCGGGACCATGACAAAGCCAGACCGGCACCTCACCCGCCGTCCGCATCAGCGCGCTGCCCTCGGGCAGGTCCAGCCGCCGCGACAACACCACCCGCACCGGCTGGTGCGCCACGCCCAGACCCCGCACCGTCAGGCTCGGGTCATCGGCCCGCGCCGTGCCTGCGCCGACCAGCACCGCGTCGTGCCGCGACCGCGCGCCATGCACCCAACGCCGCGCCTCGGGCCCCGTGATCCACTGGCTTTCGCCCGTCGCCGTCGCGATCCGCCCGTCGCTCGAAACGGCCAGCTTGAGCGTCACCATCGGCCGTCCCTGCCGCACCACGCTGAAAAAGCCGCGATGCGCCGCCTCGGCCTCGGCCCGGCAGACGCCCTCGACGACCTCCACGCCAGCCTCGCGCAACCGCGCCGCGCCACCGCCCGCAAGCCCGTGCGGATCGGCGCAGGCGATCACCACCCGCGCTACACCCGCGGCGATCAATGCTTCGGAACAGGGGCCGGTTTGCCCGTGATGATTGCAAGGTTCCAGCGTCACGTAGGCCGTGGCGCCGCGCGCCGCCGCGCCCGCCTCGGCCAGCGCCACCACCTCCGCATGGGGCCGCCCGCCCGCCTGCGTCCAGCCGCGCCCCACGACGCGGCTACCCGAAACGATCACGCAGCCCACCGCGGGGTTCGGCCAGACCCGGCCCAGCCCCCGCGCGCCGAGGCCCAGCGCCAGCCGCATCCAGCGGGCGTCGGACCCGTCGGCCATCGCTCAGACGTCGGTTTTCGGTGTGGGCGGCGCCAGCTCCGCAAGGAACTCTTCGAAATCGTCGGTCGCCTGGAAGTTCTTGTAGACCGAGGCGAAGCGCACGTAGGCCACCGTGTCGATCGCGGCCAGCCGCTCCATCACGATCTCGCCGATCAGCTTCGAGGGGATGTCGGTCTCGCCCATGCTCTCGAGCCGCCGCACGATGCCCGAGATCATCTGATCGATCCGCTCCGGCTCGATCGGGCGTTTCTGCATCGAGATGCGCACCGAGCGTTCCAGCTTGTCGCGGTCGAAATCCTCGCGCTTGCCGTTGGATTTCACGACCACGAGGTCGCGCAGCTGCACCCGCTCATAGGTGGTGAAGCGGCCCGCGCAAGCCGGGCAGAACCGCCGCCGCCGGATCGCAACATGATCCTCCGCAGGGCGCGAATCCTTCACCTGTGTATCGACATTTCCGCAAAACGGGCAGCGCATCGGCGTCCCCCTTTTCGTCCCTCGGGCGGCCCGACCGGCGCGCCCCTGCCTCATCCGTGGGGTCTGACGCCCCTGTTATCCACAGCCACTATAGGCGAGCGCACAAAGCTTGGGTAGATGCCATTTCACGGCCACAGCATGTGGGGCATCCCTGCCTCACCTGGTGGGCTGAAAGAGCGCCGCAACAGTCCGACGATGCGGCGCGCGGCGATGCTCGACCAGGTAAATCCCCTGCCATGTCCCCAGCCGCATGTCGTCCGGCCCTTCATAGGTGTGGCGCAGATAGGCCATCGAGGGGTCATCAGCAGGCGGCACCAGCCGGTCGAGCCAGGCCACGAGATCCGTCCGCACCTCCGGGTCCGCGTTCTCCTGGATCAGCAGGCTGGCCGAGGTATGCCGCACCATCAACGTCAGCAGCCCATCGCCAGCCCCCTCAAGCCAGCGCGCCACGTCGCGCGTGAACTCGGTCAGCCCCGGCCCCCGCGTCTCGATCACGAACTCGGTCTGCATCCGCCCTCCTCCAGCATCGCGCGGCCAGTGTCGGACAGGGCGTAGACGCCCGTCTCGACCTTCTCGAACCAGCCGTAATGGTTGTCGCGCATGATCGTGGTGGCCCGAGCGACACCCGTCGCCGCCTTCACCGCCGCCCCCTTGCAGGGCCCGCGCTCGGCCAAGGCCGAGGCACAGGCGAGCGCATCCTGCCGGTAGGCGGTCACCCGCTGCCCCTGCAGCCCGCCAAGGTTCGGGTCCCCCCGCCGCCGCGCGAACTCGGACAGAAGCGCGCGGCGCTTGGGGGCCGACTTGCGCGGGGCGTAGGGCCCCGGGTCGCACTGCACCTCGACCAGCCCCGTTTCCAGCCGCACCGTCATCAGCCCCAGCCCCAGCCGCCGGGCCAGCCGCGTGTTCTCCTTCAACGCCTTCAGGAATCGCCGCCCCGTCCCCCGCGGCACGGCCACATAGACCTGGTCACTGACCGACAGCCGCGCGATCCCTTGGTGAAACAGCGCCAGCGAAAACCCCGTTTTCAGCTCCACGATCACCGGCTCACCCTCGTCCGGCCTGACGGCAACGACATCGGCAGGGCCGATCTCGGCTTTCACCTCGTAGCCGGCCTCCTCCAGAAAGGCCTTGATCGGCTGGTAAAGCTCGGTTTCCTGCATGCCTGCGCCCCGTCCCGGCCGATAAGCCGCCGGGTTCACCCCATCCTGCCGCGCGCGGGGCATCGCGACAAGGCAAAGCCCGCAATAGCGGCTTGACACCATGCAGCCCCGCCCTTATCCCCCGCTCAGATTTCCGGGCGTGGGCAAGCCCCCCACGCCCTTTCCGTTTCTGAGCTGTCGAGGATACACCCATGTCGCGTGTCTGCGAACTGACCGGCAAAGGCCCGATGACTGGCAACAATGTCAGCCACGCCAACAACAAGACCCGCCGCCGCTTCCTGCCCAACCTGACCGAGGTCACGCTGGGTTCGGACGTGCTCGACCGCCGCTTCAAGCTGCGGATTTCGAACGCCGCGCTGCGCACCGTCGACCACCGCGGTGGCCTCGACGCGTTCATGGCGAAAGCCAAGGACGACGAGCTGTCGCCGAAGGCGCTGAAGATCAAGAAAGAGATCGCGAAAGCCCAGGCCGCCCAGGCCTGATCGCTTCCGCATCGCCGGACTGCAAGACGCCCCGCCGGATCGCCCCGGCGGGGCGTTTCGCATCCCGCGGACCGATCCGCACCCCGGCCCCCTGCCGGGCGATGCTCGGCGGGCGCCGACGCTCTGACGATTCCCGCGCGAATGACGTCGCTTCTGGGCGCACCGTTCCCGCGATTGCTGTCATCTGTGACGGACAGGGGCATGTCGCCCCCTTGGGTTGCAACAGGCTGAAGGGAGGTCACACCGATCGCACGCCACGGGCGTCGGATCGGTGACCGGAACCAGGCACGACGGCAGCGCATGTTTTTCGGTTGGGAGGACCGCAAAATGATGACGACGCAAGGCTTCGGCTTCGGAACGCAGATCAGGAAATCCCCCTATTTCGACGCCACGCTGCGTTGGGGGGCCAAGGCGTTTTCCGTCTACAACCACATGTATATCCCGCGGGATTTCGGCGACCCGGAACAGAATTTCTGGAACCTCGTCAACACCGCGATCCTGTGCGACGTAGCCGTCGAGCGGCAGGTCGAGATCACCGGGCCGGACGCGATGCGCTTCGCCCAGATGCTGACCCCGCGCGACCTGTCGAAAATGGCCGTGGGTCAGTGCAAATACGTTCTCATCACCAACGCCGAGGGCGGCATCCTGAACGACCCCATCGCGCTGCGCATCGCCGAGGACAAGGTCTGGCTCTCGCTCGCCGACAGCGACATCCTGCTCTGGGCGCAGGGGCTCGCGGTGCATTCGGGCATGGATGTCACCATCCGCGAACCCGATGTCTCGCCGCTTCAGCTTCAGGGGCCGAACTCGCTCCGCATCATGCAGGCGCTCTTCGGCGAAGAGATCGCCAGCCTGCGCTACTTCTGGCTCCGCGAGGTCGAGCTTGACGGCATCCCGCTGGTCGTCTCGCGCACCGGCTGGTCGAGCGAACTGGGCTACGAGATCTACCTGCAGGATGAGACCCGCGGCGACGAGCTGTGGGAAAAGATCATGGAGGCCGGCGCGCCCCACGGCCTGCAACCCGGCCACACCTCGACGATCCGCCGG
>CAZVQL010000048.1:0-15029 GCA_964629305.1 uncultured Roseicyclus sp. | reverse complement strand
TCGAAATGCTACCGGGCGCATTACAACACCACGCCCTACCGCGAGCGTGGCGCACATGGCGCGCGGGACCGCGCCTGAAGATCAGCCGTCACTGACCCGCGCCGCACGCCCCCCGCGACGTCGCGCGGAGGGGGCCTGGGTCCGCCCCTCGCGCAGGACCAGCGTCATCGGATGATCCTCAGCGCCGCCACCATGGCGCGCCAGAAGCCGCTCGATCGCGGGGCGCGGATCGGCCGCCTCGAGGCTCAGCGCCCAATCGACGAGGATCGAGCGGCATTCGGCATCCGTGATGCCGTCAATCCGGTACGCCTCGCGGATGAGGCCCTTGGGATCGTCGGGATCGCGGGCGCGCGTCGCATCAGTCATCATTGTTCCTCCGGAAGGACGGGGCCAAGCACGGCGTCGATGATCCTTGCGGCTTCCGCCCGGGTCTTGTCCAGATGCGACGCGAGCGCCGCCGCCGAAGCCTGCCCTGCGACACGCGCAAGAAAAGCGCGCCCGCCCTCGCCTATCGCGTCCGGATCGAGCGCCTCGTCGGTTAGAAGGCGCGCGGCGCCCTGCACGCGCGATTGCAGGGCGTGAGCCTCGCACAGGGTGCGCGTTTCCTGGTCATCCAACCAGCCAAGCGCCGAAGCATGAGACAACTGCGCCGCCGTCGCACGCTCGGAGGCGCCCGTCGCAAGAGCGACAGCCTGGCCCAGAAGCTCGATGTCCTGCATGCCCCCCGGCCCGTCCTTGACGGCCCAGGTGCTGCCTGCGCGGCCCGCCGCGGCCAGCCGTGTGCGCATCTCGGCCGCGTCGCGGCGCACGGTATCTGGCGCGGCCTTCTCGGCAATGACCGCGCAGCGGATCGCCTCGATCTCGTCCGACAGCGCGCTGGGCCCGGCGATCGGCCGCGCGCGGGTCAGGGCCATGTGCTCCCACGTCCAGGCCTCTTCGCGCTGGTAGGTGCGGAACGAGGTGATCGAGGTCGCGACCGGCCCCTGCCGCCCCGAGGGGCGCAGCCGCATGTCGACCTCGTAGAGCTTGCCCGCGGCAGTGGGTGCCGAAAGCGCTGTGATCAATGTCTTGGTGGCCTTGGCATACCACCCCCGCGGGTCCAGCGGGCGGCGCCCCTCGCTCATCTCGGCGTCGGCGGGGTCGTAGATCACCAGCAGGTCGAGGTCAGAGCCCGCACTCATCCGCCCGGAACCGAGGCTGCCCATACCGACCACAACGCCGCCATGCCCCGGCGCGGGTCCGTGCCGCCGCGCGATCTCGGCGCAGACCGCCGGCCAAAGCGCGCCGATCACGCCATGGGCCAGGTCGGTGTACTGCGCCTGCGCCTCGTCGGTGTCGATCAGGCCGCGCAGCTGGTGCACGCCGATGCGGAAATGCCAGTCCTTTTGCCAACGTCGCGCGAGGTCAAGCTGCTGCTCGTAGTCGCGCCCAGAGAGGATGCCCGACAGCTCACGCGTCAGGCCCGTAGCGCCGGGCCAATCGGCGAAGAAGCGCCCGTCTAGTACCGCGTCGAGCACGCCCGAATGACGGCTAAGGTAGCGCGAAAGGCCCGGCGCGGTGGCGCAGATATCGACGATCAGGTCGACCAGCGGCGGGTTTGCCTCGAACAGCGAAAACAGTTGAACACCGGCGGGCAACCCCTTGAGAAATCCGTCGAAATTCGACAGCGCCTCTTCAGGTTTCGCGGCTGACTGGAAGCGGTGGAGGAGGTCGGGCTTCAGCCGCTCGAAGATCTCCTGCCCGCGCACCGAGCGCAGCGCGGGATAGCCCGGCCAGCGCGCCACGATCTCGGCCTGCGCGGGCGGGATCTCGGGCGCATGGGCGGCCTCGCCCTTCACCGGCTGGAAGAAATCGCCGGTCAGTTGCTCGACCCGGCGCAGCCGCTCGGCCAGCCGCGCGCGGAAGGCGCGGGTATCGCCCTCGCCACAAAGCCGGGCGAGGCGGTCGAACCCCTCGTCCGACTTGGGCAGGCTGTGGGTCTGCGCGTCGTCGATCATCTGCACGCGATGCTCGACCTCGCGGTGATGCGCGTAGAGCTCGGCCAACTCACCCGCGATGTCGGGCTCGATCCAGCCCGCGCGCGCAAGCGCAGCCAGCGCCTTGACCGTGCGCCGGGGGCGCAGCGAAGGATCGCGCCCGCCGGCCACCAACTGGCGGGTCTGGGCGAAGAACTCGATCTCGCGGATGCCGCCGGCGCCGAGCTTAAGGTTGTGACCTTCAAGTTTAAGTTCGCCGTGCAAACCCTTGTGATCGCGTATCCTTTGGCGCATGTCCATCGTGTCCTGCACCATCGCGAAATCGAGGTGACGACGCCAGACAAAGGGTTTCATCGTGTCGAGGAACCGCTCGCCCGCCGCGATATCACCCGCCGCCGGGCGCGCCTTGATATAGGCGGACCGCTCCCACGACCGCCCCTCGGCCTCGTAGTAGCGTTCGGCCGCGGTCATCGAGATGCAGACAGGCGTCACGCTCGCATCGGGGCGCAGCCGCAGGTCGGTGCGAAAGACATAGCCCTCGGCGTTGGTGTCGCCGAGGGTCGCGGCGATCCGGCGCGTCGCGCGGATGAAGCCCGCGCGTGCCTCCATCACGTCGGCTTCGTCGAACCGGTCGTCATCGAACAGGCAGATCAGGTCGATATCGGAGGAATAGTTGAGCTCCCCCGCCCCCATCTTGCCCATGGCAAGCGCCACCATCCCCGCGCCGTCGCGGCGGGCGTCCTCTTCGGTCATGCCCGGCAGCTTGCCGCGCTTCGCCTCGGCCGCGACATGGGTCGCAAGGGCGGCAGCAAGGCAGGCGTCGGCGATGTCGGTCCAGTGCTGGGTGACCGTGTGCAGCGCCCAGAGGCCCCCAAGATCGGCCAGTGCGACGATCAACGCCGCGCGGCGCTTGATCCGGCGCAGCCCGCTATCAAGGTCGCCCGGCGCAAGCGTCGCCGTCTCGGCGATCAGGTCGGTGACGACATCTTCGGGCGGCTCGGCCAAGGCGTGCGAGAGCCAATGCGCTTCCTTGCGGATCAACCCTGCGAGATAGGGCGACGACCCCGCCGCCCCCTCGACCAGGGGGCGCAACGTGGCGTCCACGCCGTGAAGCGCGTCCCAGCCGTCGGCCCCGCGTTCGGGCGAATGCGGGATGGGGTGGCGGGTCAGGCGGGCGGCGAAACTCATGGGGCGGAGTTAGGCTGCCCGAGGCCGCGCGGTCAACGGCTTGTGCATCGCCCGCGCGCCTGCAATGACACGAAAAACCGGAAGGGGGCGACATGTCGAAAAGCCTGAAACGTGTGGAACGCGCGCTGGAAGCGGCCGGTGTCACCGTCGAGATCCTGGAGATGGCCGAGGGTACCCGCACGGCCGAGGATGCGGCGCGGGCGGCGGGCTGCGCGCTGGACCAGATCGCGAAGTCGATCATCTTCCGCGCCGAGACGCATGGCGACGCGGTCTTGTTCGTGACCGCGGGCGGCAACCGGGTGGATGACGGCAAGGCCAGCGCCCTCGCGGGCGAGCCGCTGGGCAAGGCCGACGCAGGGCTGATCCGCGCCCAGACGGGCTTTGCCATCGGCGGCGTTGCGCCGGTAGGGCACCTGAGCCCGATCCGGGCCTGGTTCGACCCGCGGCTCTTGGAATTCGACGTGGTCTGGGCCGCCGCAGGCACGCCGCGCCACGTCTTCGCCATCGCGCCTGATGTGCTTTTGCGGCTCAGTGGTGCCGAAAAGGCCGATTTCACGGCCTGAACCGCCCCGTCAGATCACCGACAGGACCGAGCGCGCGGCGCGGATGCCCGGTGCCTCTCCGCCACGGCCGAGGCGCTGCATGGTCAGCGCCATCGCGTCGAGTTGCTCGAGCCGCGTTGCCTCGTCGTCAAGAAGCCTGTTCAGCGCCTCCGCCACAGGCCCGGGACGGCAGGCCTCGCCCAGGAATTCCGGCACAGCGCGGCTGTCGGACACGAGATTGACCAGCGTCACCGTGTCGACCCGCAGCATCGAGGACACCATCTTTCGGCTGAGCCAGCTCATGTCATAGGCGATGACCATCGGCGTCTCGGATGCCGCCAGTTCCAGGCTGACCGTGCCGGAGGCCGCCAGCGCCACGTCAGCGACCGCGAACCCCGCGCGCTTCTCTGCGGCGAAGGCGTCGGCGGTCTGGCCGCGGGGGTCCAGCACGATCGGTTTGCCCGGCCAGCGCGCCACCTTGTCGCCCAGCAAACCGGCCACGGCAGGGGCCGCGGGCAGGATGACCTGTGCGCCCGGGTGGCGCGCCAGAACCGGGCGCAGCGCCTCGCCGAAAGTGGGGGCGAGGCGCTCGATCTCCGACCGGCGAGAGCCGGGCAGGACAAGGATGTTCGGCCCCGCGCCCAGCCCATACTTGGCCCGAAACGCCGCGATCTCGGCCTCGGTCGCCTGCGGCTCGGTCACGACGGGGTGGCCCACGAAATCGCAGGACATGCCTTCGGCCTGCATGTAGGGCGGCTCGAACGGCAGAAGGGCGAGGACGTGGTCGATGCTGCGGGCCATCTTGCGCGCGCGTTTGGGCCGCCAGGCCCAGACGGTCGGCGCCACGTAATGGACCGTGGGCTGATGCGGGGCCGCGGCCTTGACCTTGGAGGCAACGCGCAACGAAAACTCGGGAATGTCGATGGTGATGAGCGCGTCGGGCTTCATCGCCAAGACCGCCTGCGCCGTGTCGGTGACGCGGGCCGCGAGGCGGCGGTAGTTGGCGAGGATCTCGGTCAGGCCGATGACCGACAACTCCTCCATCGGGAAGAGTGTCTGCAACCCCTCGGCCTGCATCATCGGTCCACCGATGCCGTGGAATTCGATGTCATCTTCTGCAAGATGTTTCAGCCCCGCCATCAGAGCCGCGCCCAGCCGGTCGCCCGAGGGTTCCCCCGCGACAAGGAAAAGCCGCAGCGTCATGGGACAGCCCAAAGGTTCACGCCGTGTTCGGCGCAGGCGGCCCGCACGGCGGCCGGGTCGAGAAGAAGTACATGCCCTGCCTGAAGCTCGATACCGGCAAGGCCGGCGGCGGCAGCCCGCGCCACCGTGTCGGGCCCGATCGCGGGCATGTCGACACGCAGGTCCTGGCCGGGCTTCGCCCGTTTCACCAGCACCCCGCCCGACCCCGGCGCGGTCGCGCCGACGAAGTCGAGCATGGCGTCGGTGCCCTGCAGCGTCTCGATCCCAAGCATCTGGCCGCGTGCGGCGACAGCCGCCTGTCCCACGTCATGCGGGCCGAGCGCGGCAAGGACGGCCCGGGCGCGTGCCGCGTCGCCGTCGGGTTGCGGCGTGCCATGAAGCGCGCCCTCGGGTGCCACGAGGTCGGGGCGCCAGTCATGGGCGCCACGGATCGCGAAGCCCTGTGCCTCGAAGATCGCGACGATCCGGCGGAGGAGCGCATCGTCCCCCTGCCCCATCGCGGCCTCCAGCTCGGGCAGGAGTGCTGCGGTTTCGGCATCGAGGTGTGCCGTGTCGAACCCCGTTCGGCGCATCGCGCCCGCAAGGCAGAGATCGGTGATACCACCCGCCCGGAGCGCCTCGAAGAGCGCGCCCAGTCGTTCCAACCGTGCAATGATGTCGGCGCCCTCGGTGCCGCCCGGTTGACCCTCCAGCCGGACGGTCAGCATCGGGCCGGCCTCGGCCAGAAGATCCGGAAGCGCACCCGCGCCCGCAATGATCGCGCGGCCCCCCAACGCTTCAGCCCGGCGTGAGGAACGAGCGGTCGCTGTCGCCCAGCACGAACTCGACGATTTCGCGCACGTAGGGCGATTGGCCCGCCTCGTCTTCGGTCAGGCGGCGCGCGCGGTCCTGGAAGGCCCCCTCGCCCTGCGCCAGCGCCTGGAACGCGGCGCGCAGCGCCATGATATCCTCGCGCGCGACGCCGCGGCGCTTGAGCCCCACAAGGTTCAGGCCGTCAAGGCCGCCGCGCGGCCCCTGCACGAGGCCGTAGGGGATCACGTCATTGGTCACCATGGTGACCGCACCGATGATCGCACCCGTGCCGATGCGCACCCACTGGTGCACGCCCGAGAGCCCACCGATGATGACATCGTCGCCGACGACGCAATGGCCCGCGAGCGCCGAGTTGTTGACCATGATCACACGGTCGCCCACCTGCGCGTCATGGGCGACATGGGCGCCGGCCATGAACAGGCCGTCGTCGCCCACGCGCGTGATGCCGCCACCGCCCTCGGTGCCGGTGTTCATCGTCACGCCTTCGCGGATGCGGTTGCGGCGGCCCACGATCAGGCGGCTCTTCTCGCCCGCGTATTTCAGGTCCTGCGGCACGTCCCCGACATTGGCGAAGGGAAAGATCGTGCTGCCCTCTCCGATCTCGGTCCAGCCGGTGACGACAACATGGGATTTCAGCGTCACACCCTCGGCCAGCGTCACGTCGCGGCCCACGACGCAGAACGGTCCGACCTCGCAGCCGGGACCGATGGTGGCCCCCTCCTCGATCACGGCCGAGGGATGGATGCGGGCCGAGGCGTCGATGCTCATCCGGCGGCCCCCGCGTCCGCGCCGAGGTCCATCATCGCGGTGAATTCGGCCTCGGCGGCCATGTCGCCCTCGACCATAGCGCGGCCGCCGAATTTCCAGACCTTGCCGCCGGGCTTGCCGCGCAGCGTCGTGACATGCAACTCGAGCACATCGCCGGGCACCACCTTGCGGCGGAATTTCACTCCGTCGATGCCCATGAAATAAACCAGCATCTGCTTATCGGCGAGGTCGGCAGAAACACCGACCATGACGGCGGCGGCCTGAGCCATGGCCTCGACGATCGTCACGCCTGGCATGATCGGCGCACCGGGGAAGTGACCCTGGAAATGCGGCTCGTTCATGGTGACGTTCTTGATGCCGACCGCAGATTGGAACGGCACGATATCACGCACCTTGTCCACCAGCAGGAACGGATACCGGTGCGGGATGATCCGCTGGATCAGGTCGATATCGGCGGTAGTGGGTATATCGGCGGTCATGGGTCCTCGGCCGTCCAGGGTATTTTTCGTCTGGTATCAACTCGGCCGCAGGGCGGCAAGCGCGGCGGGCCAGGAGCCCTCAGGGCACGCCCTCACCGTCTTCGCGCTGGGGGCTCGGCAGGCTGGCCGTGCCGTCAAGGTCGATCAGGGGGCCGGCAGGGCCCTCGCCGATCTCGGTGTCGATCAGCGCAATGGCTTCATCCGTGATGTCGGCCCCTTCGACCGACAAGAGCACCGCGCGGTTGTCCATCATGACGGCGGCGCCGCGCTCGCGCATCAGGCCGATCAGAACGGGAAAGACCTGTTCGAAAAATCCTGCCTGCGCGGCGTCGGCCTGTGACTGAAGGGCACGGCTCTTGGCTTCCTGTGCGGCACGGATGCCTTCGACGCGGGTGTCGAACTCTTCCGCAAGCGGACGGAAGGCTTCGGCCGTCATGGTCTGACGCTGCTCGGTCAGGCGCAACTCTTCCTCGGTCAGCTGCGCCTCGATCCTCCGGTTCTCGGCGGCCAGCGCCGCGCCGGCGGCCTCCACCTCGCGTTGGATCCGCTGACCGTATCGCGATTGAGACAGGAGACGCTCCTGGTTCAGCACGACGATGGACAGGCCGGGGATGGCCTCAGTCGGCGCCTGGGCCTGCACCTGGGCCAAAATGCCCGGTGCATCAGCCGGCGCGCTGCCGTCCTGCGCCGAAGCCGGCGCTACCGAAAGAAAAAGAGTGAAAAAAACCGCCGCGCCGTGGCGCGACAGTTTTTCATGCGTCAAGGTCATGGCGCTGACCTCAGAACCTCGCCTCGATCGTCAGATCGAATTCCCGCGTCAGGTCAAACGTCTCGAACTCCAAGGGGTGCGAGAAATTGAAACGCAGTGGGCCGATGACGGTATCCCAGAAGAGCGATACGCCGACCGTCTGACGGAAGCTGATGCCGTCGTCGATCGCGCCGCCCAACGTGTCGTCCAATCCCCAAACCGAACCGATGTCGTAAAAGAGGCCACCGGTGACGCCGTATTCGTCCGGCAGACCGATCGGGAAAGCCGCCTCGAAGCGGGCAACCGCGAAGAAGTTGCCCCCGAGCGCGTCATTATTCACGGCAGTCGTGTCCCTCGGACCGAGGCCGAATGGTTCGAAGCCCCGCATCTGGCGGCTGTTCAGGAAAAAGCGATCAGTGATCCGAGTGTTCCCACTCAGCGCGTTGATTGCACCTGCTTCGAAGCTGGCGCGCAGGGTCACCTCTTCACGAAGAACCTGCTGTTCCGCGATACCGAGGACAGTTGCCTGAAGATACTCGGCGTCACCGCCTAGGCCGGCATACTCAAGCCCGAACTGAAGACGCACGCCTCGGGTCGGGTCGATACCGGTGTCCCGCGTATCGTAGGAATATTGCAGACCCACGTAACTGGCCAACCGGTCCCCTGCATCGCGCCGGATCAGCTCGGACGTGTTGGCGTTCACGTTGGAAATCTCGTTCTGTTCAATACCGGCGTAAACGCTCATCCGGCCAAACTCACTGACAGGGAAGCCGAGACCTGCGCTCAGACCCATGTCCAGCGTGTCATACGCCCTGTTCTGGCTGCTGGTCTCTGCGTAGAAGGCCCGCAAGTTCAGGCTGAGATCACGAGCGAGGAAATGCGGCTCGGTGAAGCCGAAATTCAGCGCACGGCTGCCGTCGGTCGTGTTGAAGGAGAAGTTGAGCCCCTGCCCCCGACCCAGGAAGTTGTCCTCGGAAAAGCTGACGGCCAAGCCTGCGCCGGTATCGGAAGAGAAGCTTGCCGAAAATCCGAGCGAGCCGGTCGGCTGTTCTTCTACATCGACGTCAACGATGACCTGGTCACTGGCGGTGCCCTGACGGCCCTCGACCTCAACGTCGCTGAAGAAGCCTGTCGCCCTCAGGCGTTCCGCCGTTTGCCGGATGGCGCGGGGGTCGAACGGGTCGCCCTCGACGGTCGTGAACTGGCGCCGGATCACGCGATCCAGTGTGGTTGCATTCCCCTCGATGTCGATCCGCTCGACGAACACCCGCTCACCCCGGCTGACGACGAATTCCACGTCCAGCGTTTGGGCGGCATCGTTGCGGGTGATCACGGGCTCCACCCGAACGAAGCGCAGACCCTGCTGCGTCGCCAGGTTTTCAAGC
Organism: uncultured Roseicyclus sp.; assembly: GCA_964629305.1. GTDB lineage: Bacteria > Pseudomonadota > Alphaproteobacteria > Rhodobacterales > Rhodobacteraceae > Roseicyclus. Next base: position 5,927 of record CAZVQL010000048.1, on the reverse strand, counting down.
CGCGAAATGGTGTTGTCGATGATACGCGGGCTGTATGTCTGGCCCGTGCGAATGCGGATCTCGGCTTCATAGGCGGCTGCGTCAACACCGGGTATTTCCGACCGCGCACTTACACGGCCCAGGCTGAAGCTCTGGCCTTCGCGGATGTTGAACGTCACGAAGTAAGCATCGCGCCCGCGGGAAAGCTCGGGCGTCACGCTGAGGATCTGGAAATCAACGTAGCCGCGGTCTTGGTAGAAGTCCGTCAGAAGCTGCTGATCGAGCGCAATGCGTTCCGCGATGAAGGTGTCACGGCGGATGATCTGCCGGAACAGGCCCGCCTGCGTGCTTTCAAGCACGCGGCGCAGGCGCCGGTCGGAATAGGCACGGTTGCCGACGAAGGAAATCCGCTCGGTCTCGACCACGCGACCCTCGGCCACTTCGAACACGAGATCGACGCGGTTGTCGCTGCGCCGGATGATGCGCGGCGTCACCGTCGCAGTCAGGCGCCCCGACACGCGATAGGCCTCGGCGATAGCATTGGCGTCCTGCTCGGCGACTGATGGAGAGTAGGTGCGACGAGGAGTGGACTCCAATGTCGGCAGAAGATCATCGTCGCTAAGGCGTTGGTTCCCCTCGATCGAGATGCGGTTGATCGTGGGGTATTCGCGCACCTGAATGACCAGCGTGCCGCCACGGGGCTCGATCGACACCTCTTCGAAAAGACCGGTGTTCTGGATCCGCTGCAGCGCGTCGTTGACCTGCGCCCCGGACACGACAGCGCCGGGTGTGATCCCCGCAAACGTCAGGATCGCGGAATCAGTGATCCGCTGGTTGCCCTGCACATCGAAATTCGTGAACCGGAAAGTCTGTGCCTGCGCCGCAGAGGAAAGCCCCAGGAAAAGGACGATGCTCGCTGCCAGAAGCATGGAAACAAAGGGAAGTTCCGAAACAGAACCTGCGCCCCGCCACAATCCGGTGAAGCGCGCGCGTTGACGCATAGGCATCGAATCCAACCCCGTGTTCATTCGCAGACAAACCCTGCGTAGCCGAGGGCCGAGGGGTTGTCAAAACCATCACTAGGGGTAGCGTGTCTTCGCGTGAAAGTGCCACATTTTGGCCATAACGCCCCTTGCAGAGCGATGTGGCCATCCCCCGGCAATGCGAGCTTCAGTGAACGGTGGCGTAGCCGAATATCATGCCGCTGAGAAACAGGGCGGCCACGATAAGGAGCGGCACGAGTAGCCGGTCGACGTTCAGCTGCAAAAAGGCCGAAACGCTGCGGGTGCTCTCGAAAATCGCTTTCATCTCGTGCTCCATGCATTGGGCCCTTCACAGGGCAATGCATGTGCTGGAGTGACGAAAAAATGTGGCGATACTTCGACCTGCCTTTGACGGGTTTGGGGAATTTCACGCCCCGGCCCTGGACCGGGTCCAAGGCATCAGGGGCAGAAGATGTCGTTGGTCAGTGCGAAAAGCATCAGCGACAGAAGCAGCGTCAGGCCGATCGTCATGAAAATGCGCAGCGCCTTGTCGGACGGCGGCTTGCCCGAGATGGCCTCGTAGGCGTGGAACACGAGGTGTCCGCCGTCGAGCACCGGGATCGGGAAAAGGTTCAGAAGACCCACCGCCGTGGACAGGACCGCGACGAACCAGATGAAGTTGTCGATGCCCTGGCTGGCGGCTGCGCCCGATGTTTCTGCGATGCCGATGGGGCCTTGCAGATTGCAGGACGAGATCGCCCCCGTGATCATGTGCCACAAGCCCGACAGCGAGCTGCGCACCACGAAAAGCGTCTGTTCCGCGCCGTAGCCGATCGCCTCGAACGGGCCCACGTTTTCGCGCACCGGCTCGAAGCTGAGGCCGCCGGTTATGCCGATCAGCCAGCGCGTCTCGAACCCGCCTTCGGGCAAGGGCAGATCGGTGCGCCGTGGGCTGAGGGTGACCTCCATCGTCTCGCCCTCGCGCCAGATCGTCAGCGTCAGCGGCGTGCCCTCGGCTTCGGCCACGGCATCGCGCAGTTGGCGGAAGGCGAAGATCTCTTCTCCGTCGACGGCGCGGATCACGTCCCCCTCTTCCAGCCCCGCGGCGATGGCCGCCGACTGGGGGGCGACCGATTGCACTAACGGGATCAGGGGAAAGGCGGCTTCCGTATCGATCACGTTGCCGTCGCGCTCGACGGTGTAGGTGACGGTCGGCTGCGGCGGCAGCTCTTCGGCGACGTCGAAGATCTCGGTGAATTCGGTCACCTCCTGCCCTTCCAGCGCAAGGATGCGGTCGCCCGCCTCGAGCTGCTGGAAATCCGGAGGAAGCGGCGCCTGCGCGCCCACGAGCGGCTCGTCCACGGTGCGGCCCGTGAAGGCGAGGACCATGCCGAAGATCAGGATCGACAGGATGAAGTTGAAGATCGGGCCCGCGGCAACGGTCGCCGACCGTGCCCAGAGCGGTGCGCCATGCATGGAGCGGCGACGTTCCTCGACATCCAGCGCGTCGATGGCGGCCGGGTCCTTGCCCGAGGCCGCATCGGCATCGCCCAGGAATTTCACGTATCCGCCGAAGGGCAGCGCCGCGATCTGCCAGCGCGTTCCCCGCTTGTCGGTGCGGCTGAGAAGCACGGGGCCGAAGCCGATCGAGAACACCTCGGCATGGATGCCGGACCAGCGGCCGACGATGTAATGCCCGTACTCATGGACCGCCACGATGATCGACAGCGCCGCCACGAAGGCAAATAGCGTGAAGGCGATGTTTCCGAACTGGGGGATGAACTCCATGACTTACGCGCGCTCCATCTGCTCGATCTCGATCCAGGCCGTCTGTCGGGCCATGTGGTCTGTATGTAGCACGTCCTCAAGGTTCGACATGGGCGAACTAAGGCAAAGCTGGGACGATATCGCGGAAAGGGTCCGGTCCACGACCTCGGACATCTGCATGAAGCCGATGCGCCCCGCGATGAAGGCGTCGAGCGCGATCTCCTTGGCGGCGTTGAAGACGGCCCCGCTGCGCCCGCCCGTCTCCATCACCTCGCGCGCGATCCTGAGCGCGGGATAGCGCGTCAGGTCGGGGGCGTAGAACTCCAGCGTCGCGATCTGGGCCAGGTCGATGCGCGCCACCGGCAGGTCACGGCGTTCGGGCCAGTGCAGCGCATAGCCGATGGCGTGGCGCATGTCGGGCGCACCGAGATGTGCCATGAGCGCCCCATCGCGGAAGCCGACGAGGGCATGGACGATGGATTGGGGGTGGATCACGGCCTCGATCCGGTCAGGGCCGACGCCGAAGAATTCCTTGGTCTCGATCAGTTCCATGCCCTTGTTGAACATGGAGGCTGAATCGATCGTGATCCGCTGGCCCATCGCCCAATTCGGATGCGCGCCCGCGTCTGCGACTGTCGCCTTCGGCAGCGCCTCGAGCGGCCAGTCGCGCAGGCCCCCGCCGGATGCGGTGATGATGATCTTCTCGACCGCTTCCATCTCTTCCCCGACGAGACCCTGAAAGACCGCGGAGTGTTCGCTGTCGACGGGCAGGATAGTCGCGCCGTGGGCGCGCGCCTCGGCCAGCAGCAGCGGGCCCGCGGTGACAAGGCTTTCCTTGTTGGCCAGCGCCAGCGTGGTGCCATGGCGCAGCGCGCGAAACCCCGGCGCAAGCCCCGCCGCGCCCACGATGGCGGACATGATCCAGTCGGCGGGTCGGTCTGCGGCTTCGATCAGCGCACCCTGCCCTGCTGCGGCCTCGACGCCCGAACCGGTCAGGGCTGCGCGCAAATCGTCCAGACGGTCGTCATAGGCGGTGACGGCAACCTCGGCCTTCAGCCGTTTCGCATCCTCGGCCAACTGCGCGATGTTGGCGCCGCCTGTCAGCGCGACGACGCAGTAGGCACCGGGATCGCGCGCGATCAGGTCGACGGTGTTCTGCCCGATGGAGCCCGTGGCCCCGAAGATGCTGACGCTGCGCATGGCCCCCGCCCTATCCTAGACCGGCGGCGGCGGAAAGGCTGTCAGGCTTTCGACGATCACCAGCAGGAAGGCCGCGCCGAGCAACCCGTCGAAGCGGTCGTAGACCCCGCCATGCCCGGGCAAAAGGTTGGACGAATCCTTCACGCCCATGCGCCGCTTCACCGCCGATTCCGCGATATCGCCCATCTGGCTGGCCATCGAGAGCGCAACGGAAATGCCGATCAGCTCAACCCCCGAGCCGGTCTTGGCCATGAAGACCCAGCCGATCACCGCCGCCCCGACCCAGCCCGCGACCGTACCAGACCAGGTCTTTTTCGGGCTGACCTTGGGCCAGAACTTCGGCCCGCCGATGATGCGGCCCGCAAAATAGCCCAGGATGTCGGTTGCCGCGACCAGCAGCACGAGCCACAGCATCCAGGTCAGGCCGAAACTGTCGCGGTGCAGGATCAGGCCAAAGCCCGCCAGAAGGATCATCGCCGTCATGACGACGAAAAGCGTCCGGTTCTTCTCAAGCACGCCGATCCCGGCGATGGGCACGGCCAGCACGATGGGCAAGGCGAAGCCCACCGGAAGAAGCTTGGTGGCGAGGATCGCCGCACCCGCCAGACCGCCCAGGATCAGCGCGCGGCGCGCCCCGCCGCCCAGCATCCGCGCCAGTTCCCAGACCAGCGTGCCGACGATGACGAAGACGAGCGTGGTGAACCACCAGCCACCGGCCCAGACCGCGGCAAGACCGATGCAGGCAACCACGAAGCCGGTCGCCACTCGTGTGGCGAGGTCCGAGAAGCTGCCCTGCCCCAGCGCCAAACCGGGCCCCTCAGGCGGCAGGCACCGCGCCAAAGCGGCGCTCGCGCAGGCCGTAGCGCGAAAGGACATCGGCAAAGACCTCGGGCGTGAAATCGGGCCAGAGGGTGTCGATGAACTCGTATTCCGCATAGGCCGATTGCCACAGCAGGAAGTTGGAGATGCGCGCCTCGCCGCTGGTGCGGATCACGAGGTCGGGGTCGGGCAGCACGTAGGTGTCGAGATAGCGCGGAAAGGTCTCGTCGGTGATCGACCGCGGGTCGAGCTTGCCCCGCTCCACGTCATGGGCCAGGCGCCGGGCGGCGCGCGCCACCTCGTCCCGGCCGCCGTAATTCAGTGCGATGGTCAGGTTCGTACCGGTGTTCTCGGCTGTAAGAAGCTCGAGGTTGTCCATCAGGTCGACCAGCGCAGGCTCCAAACGGACGCGGTCGCCGATGAAACGGACACGCACGTTTTCCTCGTGAAGCGAGCGGGCCTCGCGGCGGATGTAGCGCTTGAACAGCTTCATCAGGCCCGCGACCTCGGTCTGGGTGCGCTTCCAGTTCTCGGTCGAGAACGCGAAGATCGTCAGGTACTTGACGTGGAGCTCCGGGCAGGCCCGGACGATCTCCTTCACCCGGCGCGCACCCGCGTGGTGGCCGATCAGCCGCGGACGGCCCCTGTTCTGCGCCCAGCGGCCGTTGCCGTCCATGATGATGGCCACATGGCTCGGCCTCGATCGGGAAACACTCATGCGGGAATATCCTTCGTTAATTGGTCTTCCCCGGTCCTTCCGGTCCGGAGCGCGCGGAAAGCCGCGCGGCTGATAACCCCCATGCCCATTTTCGGCAGCCCGCAGCGCAGGACGCGCACACGGCCCTGCAGGCCTGTCCCTCAGACCTGCATGATCTCACTTTGCTTGGTCTCGAGCGCGCTGTCGACCTTGGCGATATGCGCGTCCGTGATCTCCTGCACCTCGGTTTCCCACAGCTTTACGTCGTCCTCCGACATGCCTGCGGCCTTGGCCTTCTTGATCTGGTCCATGCCGTCGCGGCGCACGTTGCGGATAGCGACGCGGGCATGCTCGGCATACTGGGCCGCGACCTTGGTCAGCTCGCGGCGGCGTTCCTCGTTCAACTCGGGGATCGGCAGCATGATGATCGTGCCGTTGAGCTGCGGGTTGATGCCGAGCCCGCTTTCGCGGATCGCCTTCTC
>CAZVQL010000047.1:1546-15176 GCA_964629305.1 uncultured Roseicyclus sp. | reverse complement strand
TGGAACTGCACCCCGATGAACCAGGGGTGGTCCTCGACCTCGACGATCTCGGGCAGGCGGCCGTCCGGCGACATGCCGGAGAACCGGAAACCCTGTTTTTCCAGCGCCTCGCGGTACTTGATGTCGACCTCGTAGCGGTGGCGGTGGCGTTCCTCGATCGCGAGCGACCCATAGACCCCGGCCACCTTCGAGCCCTCCTTCAACACCGCGTCATAGGCCCCCAGACGCATGGTGCCGCCCTTGTCGTCGGTGACCTTGCGCTTGACCTTGGCGTTGCCCTGAACCCATTCCTTCAGGTGGTAGACCACTGGCGTGAAACGCTTTTTGCCCGACTCGTGGTCGAATTCCTCGGACCCTGCATCGCCTAGATCGGCCAGGTTCCGCGCCGCCTCGATCACCGCCATCTGCATGCCGAGGCAGATGCCCAGGTAGGGCACATTCCGCGTCCGCGCGAACTCGGCGGCCTTGATTTTTCCTTCCGTCCCGCGCTCGCCGAAGCCGCCGGGAACGAGGATCGCGTCGAAGCCTTCCAGATACGGGGCCGGGTCCTCGCGCTCGAAGATTTCGGCGTCGATCCACTCGGCCTTTACCTTCACGCGGTTGGCCATGCCGCCATGGGTCAGCGCCTCGGCGATGGATTTGTAGGCGTCTTCCAGCTGCGTGTACTTGCCCACGATGGCGACGCGCACCTCGCCCTCGGGGTTGTTGATGCGGTCGGCCACGTCCTCCCAGATGGTCAGGTCGGGCTTGGGCGCGGGGCTGATCTGGAAGGCGTCGAGCACGGCCTGGTCCAGCCCCTCGCGGTGGTAGGCCAGCGGCGCCTCGTAGATCGACGACAGGTCCTGCGCCGCGATCACGGCGTCGGGCCGGACGTTGCAGAAAAGCGCCAGCTTCTCGCGTTCCTTGGCCGGGATCGGCCCCTCGGACCGGCACACCAGGATGTCTGGCGCGATGCCGATCGAGCGCAGCTCTTTCACCGAGTGCTGCGTCGGCTTCGTCTTCAACTCGCCGCTCGCCTTGATGTAGGGCAGCAGCGTCAGGTGCATGAAAATGCACTGGCCGCGCGGCTTGTCCTGGCTGAACTGTCGGATCGCCTCGAAAAAGGGCAGGCCCTCGATATCGCCGACGGTGCCACCGATCTCGCAGAGCATGAAGTCGACCTCGTCCTCGCCGACCTTGAGGAAATCCTTGATCTCGTTGGTGACGTGGGGAATCACCTGGATCGTCTTGCCGAGGTAATCGCCACGCCGCTCTTTCTCGAGCACGTTGGAATATATCCGGCCCGAGGAAACCGAATCTGTCATCCGTGCCGCCACGCCTGTGAAGCGTTCGTAATGGCCGAGGTCGAGGTCGGTCTCGGCCCCATCGTCGGTCACGAACACCTCGCCATGCTCGAAGGGCGACATCGTGCCGGGATCGACGTTCAGGTAGGGGTCCAGCTTGCGCAGCCGGACGGTGAAGCCGCGCGCCTGCAACAGCGCGCCGAGCGCGGCCGAGGCCAGCCCCTTGCCAAGCGACGAGACCACACCGCCGGTGATGAAAATGTATCGCGCCATGGCTGCCTGATCTCCCGTGCCGGGGTGCGCCGCGCTTCTTCGCGGCCGTCGCCCTATCCCTCTATCACGGGATTTGAGAGTAACCGGATTCGCCCCGCGGCTGCAAGGCGATCCGCTACATGATGTTGGGTGATAGGGCCAAAAACCCTAGATATGTGGGGTTTGCCTCAGTCCGCGCGGGGCGGCAGGGCCGGGGCATCGCCCGAGATCGGCGGCAACAGGTCCGAGGCCGGCGGCAGCGCGGGCGCGTCTGCGGGCGCCTCTTCCGTCACGGCACCGGTGCCGATGCGGTCGAGAACCGAGGACCCGGCCGAGTTCTGTGCCGCGATGATCGTCAGGGTGATCGAGGTCGCGAGGAACGCGATCGCAAAGGCCCAGGTCAGCTTGCCCAGCGCCGTTGCGGCCTGGCGGCCCGTCATGACGCCGCCGCCGCCACCCATGCCGAGGCCGCCCCCTTCGGAGCGCTGCAAGAGCACCACGCCGATCAGACAGACGGCGAGGATGAGGTGGACGACGAGGATGACATTTTCCATGGGCGGGGTCCCTTCGCGAGGCCGGGCTCGGATTTGCGCCTACTTATGAGATGCGGCATGCCGCCGCAAGACCATCTGGCACAACCTTAGCGCGAGTCTGCGCCCTTTGTGCAAGAGGTTTGTTGCAGATGAAGGCGTTTTTCCGGTCAGCACACCGATGTATACCGTTTTTCTTCAGGACCAGCGCGCGACGATGGGCTGCGGCGGCGTGTCGCATCAGGGCCGGTCGCCTCCGAGACTCCGCTTTCAACTGGGCCGCCCGCCCGCTATAGCCGCCGCGGGCCGCAAACCGCCCGTAAACCGGAGGATCCGCCATGGCTAACGTTGTCGTCGTCGGCGCCCAGTGGGGCGATGAGGGCAAGGGCAAGATCGTCGACTGGCTGAGCGAACGCGCCGACGTGATCGCGCGTTTCCAGGGCGGGCATAATGCCGGTCACACCTTGGTGATCGACGGGGCGGTCTACAAGCTGCACGCGCTGCCTTCGGGCGTGGTGCGGGGTGGCAAGCTGTCGGTGATCGGCAACGGTGTCGTGCTCGACCCCTGGCACCTGCTGCAGGAGATCGAGACGATCCGCGCACAGGGGGTGGAGATCACGCCCGAGACGCTGATGATCGCCGAGAACACGCCGCTGATCCTGCCGATCCACGGTGAGCTTGACCGCGCGCGCGAAGAGGCCGCCAGCCCCGGCGCCAAGATCGGCACCACCGGCCGCGGCATCGGGCCTGCCTACGAGGACAAGGTCGGCCGCCGCTCCGTGAGGGTCGCCGACCTTGCCGATGATGCGACGCTCGAGGCGCGGGTGGACCGCGCACTGACCCACCACAACGCACTGCGAAAAGGCCTGGGGATCGAGCCTGTCGACCGCGCCGCGCTGATCGCGCGACTCAAGGAGGTCGCGCCGCAGATCCTGCAATATGCCGGCCCCGTCTGGAAGGTGATGACCGAGAAGCGCAAGTCCGGAAAACGCATCCTCTTCGAAGGAGCGCAAGGCGCGCTGCTGGATATCGACTTCGGCACCTATCCCTTCGTCACATCGTCGAACGTGATCGCGGGGCAGGCGGCCACGGGCGTGGGTATCGGCCCCGGCGCCATCGACTACGTGCTGGGCATCGTGAAGGCCTACACCACCCGCGTGGGCGAGGGGCCGTTTCCGACCGAGCTTCTGGATGCGGACGGCCAGCGCTTGGGCGAACGCGGGCACGAGTTCGGCACGACCACGGGGCGCAAGCGCCGCTGCGGTTGGTTCGACGCCTGCCTTGTGCGCCAGACCTGCGCCACATCGGGCGTGAACGGCATCGCGCTGACCAAGCTCGACGTGCTCGACGGGTTCGAGACGCTGAAGATCTGCGTGGGCTACGACCTGGACGGCCAGCGGCTCGACTACCTGCCGACGGCCGCCGACCAACAGGCGCGCTGCACGCCGATCTACGAAGAGATGCCGGGCTGGTCCGCCTCGACCGAGGGCGCGCGCAGCTGGGCCGACCTGCCGGGCGAGGCGGTGAAGTACGTACGTCGCATCGAAGAGTTGATCGAGTGCCCGGTGGCCCTACTGTCCACATCGCCGGAGCGGGACGACACGATCCTCGTGACCGACCCGTTCGCGGATTGACACCGGACCGACCCCGGAAGGGAACACCATGGCGCTGAGCTACAAGACCCGGCGGCGGCTGTCGCTGTTCATCCTGATCTTCGGCCTGCCGGCCTATATCGCGCTGGCGTGGTGGATCATGAGCCTGATCGAACGGCCCTCGGTCTGGGTGGAACTGGCGATCTACACCGTGCTCGGAATCCTCTGGGCCTTGCCGCTGAAGGCTGTCTTCAAGGGTGTCGGCCAGGCCGACCCCGACGCCCCGCGCGAGGACTGAGCCCCCTGAAACGCGACGCGCCCCGCGGCGGGGGCCGCGGGGCGCGTGACAGGCGATCTGCCTGGATCAAGCGTTGGTGCGCGGCTCAACCAGGCGAAACGCACCGCGGGCGACACGCTCGATCCGGCCACGGCGCATAAGGGTGCCGAAGGCTTGCAGCATGTCTTCACGGCTGATCGAGTTGTCGGTCGCGTCGGCGATCATCCGGAACAACTGAGGGCGATCGAAGGTGCCGGTTCCGAACGCGACTTCGGCATATTGCGCGGCAAGCTCGACGACCTCGTCGATCTCTACGGCGTCGCTCTCTTCGAGGCGTTGCGCGAAGCTTTCGCTGTGGGCGACCGAGACCTCGACATCGGCGTCGGTATCGGACGCGTCATCAGTGTCGGATGCCGCCACACGGTCACGCTCGGTCGCCTGAATCACCGAGGCCATGACAGCGTCTGTCTCATCCTCGTCCGCGATCTCATGCGGCTGATCAGGTACGGCCGATGGTGCAGGGCGCGCGACGGTAGGCTGCGCTTCCGCCACGGCAGATGTATCCTCCTCGGTCTCGGGTTCCATCTGTTCGGCGGCGTTGCCACCGCGGCGCAGGCTCATGATCATGCTGGCGCGATGCGCAAGCTGCGCAAGGCTGTTCGCCATCTTCCGCGGTGCGGGAACGGATGTCTCGGCAGTCGCTTGTCCCGCCAGTTGAAGCGGCGCGGAGGTGTCCCCGCCCGCGTTCACGCGGCGTGGCCGCACCGGAGCCGTCGGCGCCTGGGTCGGGGCGTCCACACGTTGCTCGGAGACCAGAACCAGCGGCGTCGGCCGCGCTTCGCTGTTGCGGCGTGACACGTCGACCCGCACGCGGCGCGGACGCATCACATGTGCAAGGTCCTCGCGATAGTTCGCGGTGGCGTCCTGCGAGCCCGTCTCATCCTCGTGTGCCAGCTGGCGGTCGGCGGTCCGCGCGGCGACCGCGGCTTTCAGGTGCTCGATGTTGGCGCGACGCCGCGACGTGTCTACATGGGCGAGCCGGTCCTCGGTATCGTTGAAGAGGCGGTCGGCATCATTGACTTCGCCAAGGCGGTTGGCTTCCGACTTGGCAAAGACCTCGGGGCCTTCCGCATCAACGGCAGCTGCCTCTTCCTGCGCGGGGGCTTCGTCAGCGGGTGTGTCCGCGTCGATTTCAGCTTCCACCGGCTCGACCGTGTCATTCGCGACAGGCGCGGCCTCGGTCTCGGGGGCCTGCTCGTCGTGCAGGGCGTCCTCTTCGACCACGGCATGGATCGGGGTGGTCGCTGCCGCTATGGCGGCGGCGATGGCGGCGTCGTCGTCGGTCGGCACATTGTCCGGATCCGCTTCGGGAAAAGCTTCGGCGGCATCATCTGCGTTTTCCGCATGTTCAGCCGACATCTCTTCGCTGAGGTCGCTCTCGAGGTCTTCTCCCTCGAGCTCTGTTGCCGAGGCGCGGCGGATCTGTGCGAGGCGCTCGGCCACCGACGCGCCATCGAGCGGGGACTCGGTGCCGAAATAAGCGCTTTCGTCCAGCTCGGGCCCGGTCTCTGCCGCTTCTGCGAAGAACGTTTCGCTGACGTCTTCGTCTTCCTCGGCGTCGATCGAGAGGCCCGTCTCGGTTGTCAGGGTTTCTTCCTCGACGGCCTCTGCATCCAACTCTGCGGTATCTGCGGTGGCCTCGGTTTCGTCCGTGTCCTCAAGTGCCGGGGTGTCGTCGGCCGGTTCGACGAGCAGGTCGTCGTCCGCCATGCCGATACCTGCGATCGTGTCGCCGATCACCTCGGCAAGCTTGGTGTCGTCTTCCTGGCGTACTTCAGTCGTCTCAGCCGTCACCGCTTGAGCTTCCGGTGCGTCTGCCAAGGCTGCCGCCACGGCGGCGAGCGTGTCCATGCCGTCGCCCGAGTCGATCTCGATCTCGTCCGCAGCGTCGTCGTCCTTGGCCTCTTGGGCGTCTGCAACCTGAGCTTCTGCCGCGGCGTCGTCTTCGGCGTCTGCGACCGGCGTGTGCGTTTCAGCCTCGACGGTGGCGGGGGCCACGGTCTCGTTGGCCGGTGTTGTATCGCTTGCCTCAGGCGCTTCGGCAGCAGCTTCGGCGGCGACTGTGCTCTCTTCCTCGGCGGTATCTTCGCCCAGGTTGTCATCGTCCAGAACGGCCAGGGAATCGTCGCCCGCGCTGTGCTCCGGGGCGGTTTCCGCGTCTTCAACGGCATCCTCGACGGCGGGCGTCTCCGCCTTCGGTTCTTCTGTTGGTTCAGCCGGTTCTGTCTCGGGCGCAACGGGCATTTCGTCGTCGCGATGCGGCCGTAGAAGAAGGCCGCTTTCGAGGATCTTTGCCTCGACCCGGCGCTCGATGGCGGCCTCTGTGATGCGATGAAGCATCTCGGTGTCAGGCGTCGGTGGTTCGGCGCCGAAATAGCGATCTTCTGCTGCAAGATCGCGGAAATATTCCGCGATAGCCTTCATTGCCTCGAATGGCCTGTCGAAGCCTTCAAGCGTGCAGGAGAAGGTGCCGTAGGACACCGTCAAGATCTTGTTCGCGTCACTCATGGGTCTGTGTCACTCTGCTCGACCGGACGTAGCCGGAGTCTTAATCGTTGCTTACGTTATGCCAAAGTGATTCCCCGGAAACGGGACATGATTAGGGCGTTTCGGGGGAGATTATCCTGAATATGGGCAACAATGTGCCGCGTTTCGAGGCCGGCGACGGGGTCACCCTGCTTGGTGGTGGGGCGCTTGCCGAGGGTGATCTGGCGCTTGCCCTGTCACTGGCTCCGCGCCTTGTCGCTGCCGACGGGGGTGCGGATGTGGCGCTTGCCGCGGGCCACGTCCCCGAGGCCGTCTACGGCGATATGGACAGCCTGAGCGACGCGGCGCGCGCCCGCATTCCCGCGGCGCGTGTTCATGCCATCCCTGAGCAGGAGAGTACCGATTTCGACAAGGCCTTGCGCCACATTCGGGCACCCGTGATCCTTGCCGCGGGGTTCACCGGTGCGCGCGTCGATCATGAACTGGCCGTCTACCACGGCCTGGCCGCCCGTGCCGAAGTGCGATGTGTCGTCATGGGCGCGCAAGACGTGATCCTGCATGCGCCGCCGCGGCTGCTGCTCGACCTTCCGCGCGCCACGCGCGTTTCGCTTTTCCCGCTTGCCCCCGTGACCGGACGGAGTCTTGGGCTGGAATGGCCTATCGACGCGCTGAAGCTTGATCCAATGGGGCGCATCGGCACTTCGAACCGCAGCACGGGCGTGACGGTCGAGCTGACCTTCGATGCGCCCGGCACCCTTCTGATCCTTCCGCGCGATCAGCTCGCTACGGTACTAGAGGCTGTAGCGCGGGCTTCAGTTTGGTCTCGCACCGCGGGCGCGGCTTCGCTATGAACGTGACCTGAAGCCCCCGAACAGGAGACAGGCCGCGCCATGACCGCCGAGCTTTCCCCCATCGACAAGGCGAAATACGTCGCCGCCCGCCGCGCCGTCGAGTTTGTCGAGGACGGGATGCGCGTGGGCCTCGGCACCGGCTCGACCGCCGCCTGGATGGTGCGCTGCCTGGGCGAGCTGATCCGCGAGGACGGGATGAAGGTCACGGGCGTGGCCACCTCGGCCCGCACCGCGCAGTTGGCCGCCGAGGTGGGTGTGCCGATCAAGACCCTGGACGAGGTGCGCTGGCTCGACCTGACGATCGACGGCGCGGACGAGTACGACCCGAACCTGAACCTGATCAAGGGCGGCGGCGGCGCGCTGCTGCATGAAAAGATCGTGGCGACGGCCTCGGACCAGATGGTGGTGATCGCGGACCTGTCCAAGCAGGTGGACACGCTGGGCAACTTCCCCCTGCCGGTGGAGATCATCCCCTTCGGCTGGCAGACCACCAAGGCGCTGATCGAGGAAATGCTGTCGAATGTCGACGTGATGGGCCGGTCGGCCAGCCTGCGCCTGAACGGCGCCGATCCGTTCCGCACGGACGAAGGGAACTACATCCTCGACCTGCACCTGCGGCGCATCGCCAATCCCGCACAACTCAGCCTGGTGCTGAACCAGATCCCCGGCGTGGTCGAGAACGGCCTCTTCCTGGATATCTGTGACGTGCTGGTCATCGGCAACGGCGACGGCACGGTCGAGGTGCGCGACATCAACAACGGCACCGTCGAGCACGAGCGTATCGACATCACCGATACCGAGAACCTCTTCGCCGACAGCGCCGACTGATCCCCGTCTCGCAAAGGTGAGCCTGCCGCGACAGGACGCGGTCTGGCATCGCGCGCCCGTCCATGAAATACCATCGCCCGCAACGACGGAACGAACGGTGAATTGGTGATGGCGGATTTCGACTACGATCTCTTCGTGATCGGTGGAGGATCGGGGGGCGTGCGTGCCGCCCGCGTGGCCGCGGCGACAGGCGCAAAGGTCGCTTTGGCCGAGGACAGCCGCCTTGGCGGCACCTGCGTGATCCGCGGCTGTGTGCCCAAGAAGCTTATGGTCTTCGCCAGCGAATACCGCGAGATGTTCGCGGATGCCCGCGCCTATGGCTGGGATCTCGAGGACGGCGCCTTTGACTGGACGCGCTTTTCCGGCCAGCTCAACGCCGAGCTCGATCGGCTGGAAGGCGTCTACCGCGGCCTCTTGGACGGGTCGAATGTCGAGATCTTCGACCAGCGCGCCAAGCTTGCCGGACCGCATGAGGTGGTGCTGGCCGATGGCAGCACGAAGTCGGCCAAGCACATCCTGATCGCCACCGGCGGACACCCGGTGCGGCCCGAGATGCCGAACGCGCATCTGGGCATGGTGTCGGACGACATCTTCCATATGAAGGCGCTGCCGAAGTCGATCCTGATCGTCGGCGGCGGCTATATCGCCTGTGAGTTCGCCTGCATTCTCAACGGTCTCGGCGTCGAGGTGACGCAATTCTACCGCGGTGCGCAAATCCTGCGCGGCTTCGACGAAGAGGCCCGTGGCCTGATCGCCGACCAGATGCGCGAAAGCGGCGTCGATTTGCACCTCGGCACCAACATCGTCGAGATGACGGCCGCGGGCGCCGAGCATGTTTCGGTCCCCGTGGAAGAGGGGATGGGCCCGCCCGCGACCGAGATGCCCGAGCCTCCGACCGGCAAGGTGGGTGATCCGGTCTGGGTCAAGGCCTCCAACGGGATGGAGCGGGTCTATGACGCGGTGCTGTTCGCCACGGGCCGCGCACCGAACACCTGGGACATGGGGCTCGAGGAGGCGGGCGTGACCATCGGCCGCCGTGGCGAGATCGTGGTGGACGAGTTCAGCCAGACCGTCGTGCCCTCGATCTACGCGATCGGCGATGTCACCAACCGTGTGAACCTGACGCCCGTCGCGATCCGCGAGGGGATGGCCTTTGTCGAGACGGTCTTCAAGGGCAACCCAACGCCGGTCGATCACGCCCTGATCCCGTCGGCGGTCTTCACCCAGCCCGAGTTCGGCACCATCGGCCTGACCGAGGAAGAGGCACGCGACCAGGAAGCCGTCGAGGTTTATTGCACCTCGTTCCGTCCGATGCAGTCGGCCTTTGCCGGACGGTCCGACCGGGTGCTGATGAAACTCGTCGTGTCCAAGGAAACGCGCCGTATCTTGGGCTGTCATATCGTCGCGCCCAACGCGGGCGAGATGATCCAGCTGGCGGGTATCGCGGTCAAGATGGGCGCAACGAAAGAGGATTTCGACCGCACCGTGGCGGTGCATCCGACGATGTCGGAAGAGCTGGTGACGATGAAAACCCCGGTGCGCTCGGCGTGATGCGCCTTGATCTCGGGGGAAAAACGCACAGCTTGGCGTGAAACCGGGGCCTCTACGCCCCATATTGGATGAGACAGACGTTTTGCAGTTGAGGGGAACGACAATCAATGGCTGGCAATAGTGGCGGACCCTGGGGCGGCGGTGGCGGCTCCGGCGGCGGTGGCGGAGGCAACCGCGGCGATAACGGTTCGGGTGGACCGGGCGGGCGACGCCCCGGCGGCCCCGACCAGCAGATCCCCGAACTGGACGAGATCGTCCGCAAGGGCCAGGAACAGCTGCGCGTCCTGATGGGCGGGCGCGGCGGCCGCAATGGCGGCGGCGGCGGTGGCGGCGGCGATCTGCCGGTCAGCCCGCGCACGATCTGGATCGTGGGCATCATCGCGGCCATCGGTTTCTGGTCGTTCAATTCGCTCTACACGGTGCGGCCCGAGGAACAATCGGTCGAGCTGTTCCTGGGCGAATTTTCGTCGGTCGGCAATCCGGGCCTCAATTTCGCGCCCTGGCCGGTCGTGACCCACGAGGTGGTGAATGTCACCTCCGAACGGACCGAGGATATCGGCGATATCGTGTCGAACCGTGTCGGCGGGTCCACCGGCCTGATGCTGACCACCGACGCCAACATCGTCGACATCGATTTCCAGGTCGTCTGGAACATCAACGATCCGGCGAAATTCCTGTTCAACCTGCGCGACGGTCCGGCCACCGTGCGCGCCGTGGCCGAGGCCACGATGCGCGAGATCATTGCGCGCACCGAACTGGCGCCGATCCTCAACCGCGACCGGGGCCTGATTGCCGATGGCGTACGTGAAGGCATCCAGTCGACGCTAGACAGCTATGACAGCGGCATCACCATCGTCCGCGTCAACCTTGACCGCGCCGACCCGCCCGCAGAGGTGATCGACGCCTTCCGCGAAGTGCAGGCCGCCGAACAGGAACGTGACCGCCTTGAACGGCAGGCAGATGCCTATGCCAACCGGGTGCTTGCAGGGGCGCGCGGTGAAGCGGCGCAGATCCTCGAACAGGCCGAAGGTTATCGCGCCCAGACCGTGAACGAAGCCGAAGGTGAAGCAAGCCGCTTCCTCTCGGTTCTTCAGGAATACCGCGCGGCGCCCGACGTGACCCGCCGTCGTCTCTATCTTGAAACCTTGGAGCGGGTGCTGGGCGATGTGGATCTCGTGATCCTCGATGCGCCGGGCGGTGAAGGCGGACAAGGCGTCGTGCCCTATCTGCCGCTCAACGACTTGCGCCGGAATTCGACCGGAACGTCCACCATCACAGGGAGCAGCAACTGATGCGTCGCCTGACTTATCTCGTCCCCGCCGTCATCTTGCTGATCTGGGTCGGCCTCAGCTCCATCTTCGTGGTGGATGAGCGTGAACGCGCGCTCGTGCTGCAATTCGGTCAGATCCGACAGGTGATTCAGGAACCGGGTCTGAACTTCAAGATCCCGTTCATCCAGGAAGTGGTCACCTACGACGACCGTATCCTTGCGCTCGACACCGACACGATCGAGGTCACGCCGTCGGATGACCGCCGCCTCGTGGTCGACGCCTTCGCCCGCTACCGCATCACCGATGTGGTGCAGTTCCGGCAGGCGGTTGGCGTGGGTGGCCTGCGCGCCGCCGAGGATCGTCTGTCTTCCATCCTGAATGCGCAGATCCGCGAAACGCTTGGTGCCGATCAGGTGACGTCAGACACGATCCTGTCGCCGTCGCGCAGCATGCTGGCCGAACGGATCCGCGACGGGGCGCGGACCAGCGCGTTGGCGCTGGGCCTCGACATCCTCGATGTGCGGCTCAAGCAGACCAACCTGCCGGCGCAGAACCTCGAAGCGACCTATGCAAGGATGCGCGCCGAGCGGGAACGCGAAGCCGCCGACGAGATCGCCCGCGGTGAAGAAGCGGCGCAGCGTGTGCGCGCACAGGCCGACCGGACCGTGGTCGAGCTGGTGTCGGATGCGCGTCGCGAATCCGAGATCATCCGCGGTGAAGCCGATGGAGAGCGCAACCGGATCTTCGCCGATGCCTTCACGCAGGATTCCGACTTCTTCGAATTCTACCGTTCGATGACCGCCTATGAGCGGGCGCTGATGGGGCAGAATTCGACGATGGTGATCTCGCCCGACAGTGAATTCTTCGAATTCCTCAGCGGGTCGGGCAGCGCCGTACCGGCCCCCGCACAATAAGGGGCACATGACATGGGCCTGATCCTCGTTCTGGGTCTGGGCATGGTTCTTGTGATCGAGGGGCTGGTGTTCGCACTGGCCCCTTCGCGTCTCGAGGACCTGTTGAAACTGATGAACCAGATCCCCGTCGAAACCCGCCGCCTGATCGGCCTTGGCGCGATGACGCTGGGCGCCGTGCTTGTGTCCTGGGCGATCAGCGCAGGCGCGATGTAGCAGATATGGCGCGTAGCCGTGGCGGCTTTTCCCTTTGCCTCCTTGCCCGGCCATGCCACGCTTTCGGTCGACGCAGGGTCACCTGCATGCCTCGGCCTCTCACGCTGATGTGACGGATGTGTCACGCTTGGGTTGGAGACGGGCATTGAACCGAGCCGCGGACGCGCAAATATCAGTTTGACCGGGTGGGGTCCGTGCCCCGAACGCCCCGGATGGCTTGACAGGAGGGAAGTTCGTGACAATCCAAAAAGCCCATGTGGTCAGGCATCGCCGCGGCGCAACCGCGCTTGCCGTGCCCGATACGACGGCCGGGCCGGCCTTGTACCGGACCGCGATTGCGTTCCTCATCTCGGCGATGGTGATCCTTGCAACCGTGATCGGCACGCAGCAGGCGCGCGCACAATCCGCGCCCCCCGCGACCTTTGCCGATCTGGTGGACCAGGTTGGCGACGCCGTCGTCAACATCACCACATCCGCCATCGTCGCCGGTCGGCAGGGCCCCGGACCGATGGTGCCCGAAGGCTCGCCGCTGGAGGATTTCTTCAACGAGTTTCTCGACCGGCAGGGCCCCGAGCGCGGACCGCGCCGCAGCCAGGCGCTGGGCTCGGGCTTCGTGATCTCGGAAGACGGCTACATCGTCACCAACAACCACGTCATCGAAGGCGCGGACGAGATCACCATCGAATTCCGCGGCGGCTTCACCCTCGAGGCCGAGTTGATCGGCACCGACCCCAATACCGATATCGCCTTGCTCAAGGTCGATGCGGATGACGCCTTGCCCTTCGTGGCCTTCGGCGACAGCGAAGCGATGCGCGTGGGCGATTGGGTGATGGCGATGGGTAACCCGCTGGGGCAGGGCTTCTCGGTCTCCGTGGGGATCGTCTCGGCCTCGGGCCGGGCGCTCAGCGGTACGTATGACGACTATATCCAGACCGATGCCGCCATCAACCGCGGCAACTCGGGCGGTCCCTTGTTCAACATGGATGGCGACGTGATCGGCGTGAACACCGCGATCCTGTCACCCACCGGCGGATCCATCGGCATCGGGTTTGCGATGTCGTCGGCGGTGGTCACGAACGTGGTCGCACAGTTGCGCGAATTCGGCGAGACGCGCCGCGGCTGGCTTGGCGTGCGCATCCAGGACGTGACCGAGGATCTGGCCGAGGGTCTGGGGCTGGCCGAGGCGCGCGGCGCCCTCGTGACGGATGTACCCGAAGGCCCGGCGCTTGAGGGCGGCATGGCCGTTGGTGACGTGATTCTCAGCTTCAACGGCAAGGACATCCCGACCTCCAGCAATCTGCCTCCTATGGTGGGTGTCACCAAGGCGGGTACCGAGGCCAAGCTGCAGGTGCTGCGCCTGGGAGAAATTACGGACGTGTTGGTGATGCTGGAAGAGTTGCCGGACGACGATGGCATCATCGTCACGCCGGACCAGGTAGAGCCCGCCGCGGCCAATCGCCTGGGGCTGGTGGTCAGGGATATCAGCGACGAAGACCGCGCGCAGATGGGCCTCGAACGGGG
>CAZVQL010000047.1:0-1536 GCA_964629305.1 uncultured Roseicyclus sp. | reverse complement strand
CCGGCGCTTGAGGGCGGCATGGCCGTCGGGGACGTGATCCTCAGCTTCAACGGCCAAGACATCGCGGATACCCGTGAGTTGGTCCGCATCGTCGGTGACAGCGCGGAAGGGGAAACAGTGCGCGTGCTCGTGTCGCGCGATGGTGAAACCCAGACGCTGCGCGTGACGCTGGGCCGGCGCGAAACCGCCGAGGGTGCGGCGCCCACCACACCTGACGGGCGCCCCGTCCCGCCGCAACCCGCCGAGGTGCTGGGGATGGAATTAACGCCCCTGACCGATGACATGCGTGATCAGCTGGGCCTTGCGGGCGTGTCGGGTGGCCTCGTGATCTCGTCGGTCGACCCGTCCTCGGACGCGGCGGCAAAAGGGCTTGAGCCCGGTGACGTCATCACCGAGGCCGCACAACAGCCCGTGGCCGATGTCGCAGCCTTCCGCAACCGGGTGGAAACGGCGATCGAGAACGGCCAGAAATCGATCCTCGTGCTGATCCGGCGCGGTGGCAATCCGCGCTTCGTGGCCCTGAGCCTCGAAGACTGAGAAGGATTGCCTTGAAAATATGAAAACCCCGGCCCGTCGCCGGGGTTTTTTCGTTCCGCGTCGTGGCAGGTATACGAGCTTGCCGCGCCGTGCCTCAGCCGCCCCCGCCCGAGGCCAGTTCGGGGTTCCACAGAGACAGGCCGAGTTGCCGTGCCGCCGCCAGCGACAGGATATCGCTGTCCAGCCCCTGGGGTGCTTGGAATTCCCGCACGGCGCGTTCGGTCCGGCGGTTCATCTCGCCCGTGATCGGCCCCAGATAGAAGCCGCGGCTGGCCAGCGCGCGCTGGAGCGACGCGACGAAATCGGGGTCCCCCAGCTGCATTTCGCACGGCACCTCGAACCACAATTCCCGCCGCTCCTCGACGATGCGTTGATGGGTTTCCGTGACGAAGACGGCAGGTTCCAGAACCTGTCCCCCCGTCGCGATCTGCGGCGGTTGCAACATCACCTGCTCGGTCACCGTTTCGATCACCGCCGGTGTCGCTTCATGGGCGTAGCAGGCCGACGGGTCCGCATCCGGCGGGCCGACGCCGCGCATCACCTCGACCGCGCCTTGCCGTGCGGTCTGCGGATCGGCAAATGCATTGCGGTCGCTTGCGGGCACGCAGGCGGCAAGGGCCACAAGGCCGGTCAAAAGAACAGTGGCGCGCATGGGACTGCTCGCGGCGCTCATATCGTTATCATTGCGTACAAGGATACCCGCTTTTGCGCCCTCGTGAAAGCGCCGCGTCACTCAGGGCTGATCGGCGGCGCGGGTCGGCTCATGAAGATGCACCAGATCGTCCAGCAGCGCCGATATATCCTCGACCTGCTCTGCCACCACATGGGTCACGCCCGATTGTCGCTGCACCCGGCCCGTGACGCGCAAAAGCCGCCCCGCGATCACCGCCCGGCGGAACCTTTGGTAGATCTTTTGCCAGACCACCACGTTGCAGACGCCGAACTCATCCTCCAGCGTGACGAAGATCACGCCCTTGGCCGTGCCCGGCCGCTGCCGCA
>CAZVQL010000046.1:0-15435 GCA_964629305.1 uncultured Roseicyclus sp. | reverse complement strand
CAGACGCCTCGAGCGCGAAATGGTCGGCGCAAACATAGGGGCCCTTGGGGATCACGAGCACATGGATCGGGGCCTGCGGGTAGATGTCATTGAAGGCGAGCGTGTGCTCGGTCTCGGTGACGGTCTGGTTCGGGATCTCGCCGCGCAGGATCTTGGCGAAGATGTTCTGGTCGTCATAGACGTAGGGCATTGGCGTCTCCTGTCAGTCGGCGAAGAGAAACGGGGTTTCGGCCAGATCGGTGCCCGCGTCCCGGTCTGCACCGAAGAAATCGGAAAGCACAAGCGCGTTCTCGGCCGTGCTGCGATCCTGCCTCACGCGCCAGTGGCGCGGGAACTCGGCCTCTCGGATGCGGATCGACTCGTCGGCAAACTCGTGGCGCAGGGTCGGCAGCATACGGGCGATCACGTCATCGGGCGTGTCTACGGTCGCCAGCCCGACACGATGGGCATGCCCCACGAGATACTGGTCGTCGAAGACGCATTGCAGCTCGAGAATGCGCGTATTGGCCCGGTCCGACATGAAATCCTGCATCAGCGCGATGTTCGCCGGGTCGAGGCAGATCATCAGGCGATCGGTGTCATAGTAGTCGAAGAGCATCCGCATCAGCGCCCGGCGGTGGCGATTCCGCTTCTCGAGCGTCCGCTCGATCCCGCCAAGATGGGGCACAGGGCAGGATGCCTCGTCGAAAAGATAGGCCAGCCCGCGGATATCCAGCCTGTCGGACGCCACGTGCAGGAGGCGCTTGGCGACGTGCCATTTCTTGCACACCAGCATGTAGAGGTTGCGGTCTGGGCCAAGCGTGCTTTCGCGTTCCCAGAAGCGCGTGCCGTAGCGCTTGCCGATCCGCCCGCGCCCGGTGAGGAAAGCGTGCAGCTTCTCACCCTCCTGACCGGTGGCGAAATCGACGCGATCCGACTCCCAAAGCGCGCCCAGCCGATCCTTCAGCAGTGTTGCTTCGGGGCTGATCTTGCGCGCAAAAAGGAAATCCTGCGCAATCAGCAGGTCATAGTGATCGTTGTAGAACGTCACCGGCATCCCGTAATCGCTGAACATCTTGAAGGTCAGCGTCCGGCTTTCGATTTCAAGCGTCGGCACAAGGTGGCGCACCAGCGTCTGGAAAAAGGTCTCGTCGGGGATCCAGGTGGTCGAGAAGAAGCGCACGACGTCGCGGCGCTCCTTGCAGAATTGCAGGATCTTCTCGATCGTCCTGCGGCGCAGGCACCACCATTGGCTGCCGATCTGAACCTCGATGTCCTCGGGCACCTTACGCTTGAGGCCCAGCCATTTCTGCACCTCGAAGCTGCGGTAGAAGAGCCATTTCTGCGTGCGCTCGTTGAACCAGTGGCGAAAGATGAGGCGTTCGTCCTTGAAGCCGGTCTTGATCCAGTCCGACGTGAAGAAATCGAAACTTTCGATGTAGTCGCGGTCGTGGGCGTCGAGGAAGCGGTGTGCGTAGGCCGCCGATTTCACCGAAATGCAATCGCCCGAGAGCATGTAGAAATGCGTGGCATCGGGAAAGGCGGCCTCGGCGGCCTCGATGGCATGGAGCGTGGCGCGCACAAGGCTCCAGGCACCCCAACCGCATTTGACGCGCTTCGCGGCAAAGACCACACGCGGGTTGTCGGCCAGCGCCGAGGAGATTCGAGCGAAATTCGCAGCGCTCGAGCGAGCGTCGAAATGGATCGACACGTAGTCGCCGGTCGCGGTCAGACGCTGCGCCTGAAGAATGATCGCGTCCGGGTCCTTGTGACAGAGCAGGATGAAGGCAATCTTGGCCATTACAGAAACAACACGCCTCGATCTTTCCTTTTTGTTCACACACTAATAGCGAACGAAGATTGAAGACACACGTCTTGTTTGATCTTTATTGATCACCTTGCCGCAGGATGCGGTACCGAGACGACATGAGAGGCCGAGAGCATGGGTTTCCCCGGAACCTGGATGACGGAAAGTGAAAGCGTGGTCTACCGCGTGGTGCCGAAATGCGCCTGCTCCACGATCGGGCAGATCCTCTTTTATTCCGACAACGGCGAGTATTTCGACGGCGACATTCATGACGCGACCAGCGGTATGCACAAATGGTCGATGGAGGCCAGCCAGCCGGTGATCGAGGCCAACGTGAAGGGTCGGAAATCCTACACCTTCACCTGTGTCCGCAATCCCTACACCCGGATCCTGTCCAGCTTTTTCGACAAGATCTGCGGCATCCAGCGCAACGGCAAGCGCTACCGCGGCAACCTCGTGCCGCTCCTGATCCAGAAATACGGAATCGAGGTGGGCGGTGACGACGGCAAGGGCGAGTTCGACCAGATCGCGAGCTTTCGCCGTTTCCTGCTGTTCACGCGCGACACCATCCGCTGGCGTCGCCCGATGGAACCCGACATCCACTGGTCCGCGATGTCGGGCCATGTCTCGACGCTGATCGTCAATGGCGGGCGCTACGACAACATTTTCTGGACCGAGGCGTTCAACAACGGCATGCAGAGCGTGCTGGACGCCATTGAGACGCCCCACCCCATCGACCTCAAGGAGGTGCCCCGCTTCAACGAGAGCGAAGGGCACGGGCCGAAACGCGCGCATCCGGTCGAAGACTATTTCGACGACCTGTCGATGCATCTCGTCTATGAGATCTACCACCGCGATTTCGAGCTGTTCAAATACGACTTCGAGAACCCGGGCAACAAGATGCCCGTCGGAGAGATCGACCTCGACGAAGTGCACGCGAAGCTGGGGGATTGACCCCGGCACGCTCGCACGCGACGTGACCGGAAAGCCTCAATCGCGGCGCAACGTGTCGATCACATGCGCGATTTCATTGATCGCGTATCGGTAACGCACGACCATTATCAATATTATTTGTCGAATGCGTTACGAGGTGACACGAGATGTCATGTTTCCGTTTTTCATTTTGCTTGACCGTTCTGGCACTTGCGAGTGTCCTTTCCGTCTCTTCCCCGGCCCAGGCGCAGACGTCGGCACTGGCAGCCCAGCGCCAGGCCGTCTTCGAGCAGCTTCTTTCGTCTCCGACGGACCGCGCGCTCATGCAGCAATACGCACGCCTCTCGGTGCAGATGCGAGACTTCGAGGCTGCCGCCGCGACGCTCGAACGGGTCGTGGACCTGGAACCGGAAAATGTCGGTGCGAGGCTAGAGCTTGCGATCGCCTACTTCGCACTCGGCGCCTATGACGTCGCGCGCCATCACCTGACAGCTGCCGAGGCCTCCGGTGCGCTGACACCCGAACAGGCGGAGCGCGCTGCCCGCTACAGTACCGAGGCCGATGGTCGTGACACACCACAAAGGCTCTCGGGCGAGATCGCGATCGGACAGGGCCGTACGGATGATGGCACCGTGTCGGACAGTGGTGTCTACGGGAGTGTGCGGCTCGATTGGCGGATCGACATGGGCGGGCCGAATGCGAACGACTGGCTGACGCAGCTTCGCTTCGACAGCGTCCGGCCCGGCGCGGTCGCAACCGACAGGCGGGGCCTTGCGCAGTTGCGCACCGGCCCGGAGTTGCGTCTGACCGGCGATCTCTACGGCCCGCGGCTGCAACCATATATCGAGTTCACACGGCTGCGCGATGGTGCGTCCTTCGGCACCTTCGGGCATGACGCGGTGGCGCTCGGCGTGGCCTACCAGAACCCGCATTCCGCGGTCTGGACCAGCTTCGCCGATATCCAGATCGGCCGTGGAGAACCGGTTGATCCCTCGGCCGGGACCTTCGATTTCGTCGAGGCGATGGCGGGGGCCACCTACCGCCCGTCCCGCGAAACACGCATTCGTGGCACATTGGGCTGGTTCGATGCCGACTACAGCCCGACCGCCACCAGAACCGAGACCAGCGCGCAGATCGATGTTCTTCAGACAGTCCAGATCGATGCACTTTCCCTCCCAAGGCGGTGGGAGATCGGTGGAACCTTTCGCTTCGCAGATGTGGAGGATGACCGCTTCGGGGACTTCACCGATCGGTACCTTGGTGCCTCGATCCGGGCCTTCGTGACGGACGATGTGTTCATCGAGGTGCGAGGCGCGCGATTGCAGCGCGATTTCTCCACGCGTTTCGACACGGAAGAAACCTTCTACGGTCTCCAGATCGGGTGGGAGTTCTGATGATGACACGCTGCATGAGCCATATCATCGGCCCCGCCCTTCTCGCCGCCGCACTGTCCCTGCCCGGCGCACTTGCCGCGCAACAGATCGGCACCGTCGCGTCGTCCGAACCCACGCTCCGCGGCACTCCGCCCGGCGCAGGGACGCGGACGCTTTCGATCGGGACACCCCTGGTGCAGGACGAGACGGTGCAAAGCTCGCCGTCGGGACGCGGTCAGCTTCTGTTTGCCGATCAGACGACGCTGACGATGGCACCGAACACGACCATCGTGCTCGACCGTTTCGTCTATGATCCATCGACCGGCGCAGGTGAGATCGGCCTGAACCTGACGCAAGGAGCATTGCGTTTTATCGGTGGCACGCTTTCGCGCGGGCAGGACGCCCGGATCACCACGCCCACGGCCTCGATCGGCATTCGCGGATCGACCGCGATTGTGCTCGTGCGCGGGACCGAGACCTTCGCTATTTTCATCGCGGGACAGCGGCTTTGCATCGTCACGGGCGGCACGCGCAGCTGTACGAGCCGGCAGGGTGGTGTTCTCGGGCCGGACGGCTACCTCGGCAGGGTGAACCCCGACTTCCTCGCGCTCGTCCTCGAGCTGCTGGACGGCAATGGCCCGCTTGGGCCAGGTCAGGGGCTGGTCTCGGGGGTCGTCACCCCCAATCCGTTCGAGCGTGGCCCGGTCTCGACCATCGGAGAGGAGTTCGACCCCGACCTGTTCGATGATGCTGCACTCTTCGACTTCATCTTCGAGGTGATCGGCAGCAACGACGGCGGTGAAGAAGTCAGCGACGAGTTCTTTGAAGAAGGCAGCGGCAACGACGGCTAGCTGATCCTTGTAACGCCGCCCTAGCAAGGCGCCATGCATCTAGCGCTTGCTGACCGCTCGGTCCGCGCCGTCCCAGTCGCGGGGCGGTGGACTGCGCAGGAAGCCTGCGATCCGATCGAGATAGAGCTGCGCAAGAAGCGGGGGGTCGCAGAACCCGACCCGCAGGCCGGCAAGGTCGGTGAACCGGTCCTCGGCTGTTGTCCAGTTGCGCGAGAGATAGGCCGCGCGCGCCTCTCGCAGGGTGTCGGCGAACTCGGCGAGCCCGGCGGTGTCTTCGGGCAGCACCACGTGGACCGGCACGGCCGCGGCAAAGCCCTTGACCGCGATCAGGTCGAGTTGCACCGCGCGCAGCCCCGCCGGAAGTGCCGCGACCGTGGCATCGCCCACGCAGTTGCCCACACCGTAGAGCCGCGTCAGCCCCTCGAACCGGGCGGCAAGCGTCACGCTGTCGCCAATGCAGGTGTAGCTGAGCCGGTCCTTCGATCCCATCAGCCCGACCGAGGCCGGGCCGGTGTTGAGCCCGATCCCGACCGAGACCGACGGCAGCCCCTGCCCGGCCAAGGCCGCGTTGGCGCGCTCTGCCGCGGCCTCGACCTCTGCGATGGCGCGCACGCCCGCCTCGGCATGGTCGGCCCGCCCGATTGGGGCGTTCCAGAAGGCCATGACGGCATCGCCCATGAACTTGTCGATCGTGGCCCCTGCTTCGACCAGCGCATCGGCCAGAGCGCTAAGGTAGGTGTTGACCAGAACGACCACGCGGTCAGGCGCCATGCCCTCGGTCACGGTGGAAAAACCGCGCATGTCGACGAACATCACGGTCAGGTCGCGCTCGGCCCCCTCGGGCGTCAGCGCGCCGTCGGGGTTCGCCTCGATCCGCCCGATCAGCTCGGGCGGCAGGAAATAGGCGAAGCGGTCGCGGATCGCACGGCGCGCGCGCTCCTTGGCCAGAAGGCTCAGCGCCGTGCCGGGGATGAAGACCGCGAGCACCGTCAGCACGGGCATCACGGGATTGAAAAGGACGCCCGCCTGCCCGAAGGCCACGGCCCCGCCAATGACCGCCCCGCCCCCAAGCACCACCGCCGCGCCAAGGCCGATGGCCGGCCGTTCGCGCAGTTGCAGAAGCGTCAGGGCAAGGCCCGACAGGATGACCAGCACGATCTCGAAACCGCGCATCCAGTCGGGCCGGTTCAGGAACTGTCCGGCCACGATCTGCTCGATCACCTCGGCATGGAGCGTGACACCCGCGATCTGGCCGTCGATGGGCGTGGTGCGGATGTCGAAGAGGCCCTGCGCCGACGAGCCGACGAGCACGATGCGCCCGGCGATCCGGGCCTGCAGGTCAGGGTCGATCCCCTCGGCCTCCAGCACGCGCGCGGCGGGCGTCACGCGCTCGGGCTGGTAGCCTGCGAAATGGATGCGGAAGCGGCCGTCGGCCTCGACTGGAAACTCCAGCGCACCGGTGCGCATGGCGACCGCCGCCGCCGTCCCGCCCGAGACCTCGCCCGATCCCTCCGAGGTGCGCAGCACATGGCCCCCCGCCCCCTGCGCGACGCGCAGCAATTCGACGGAAAGTGCGGGCATCAGTACGCCGCCGATCTCGCTGACCATGGGCACCAAGCGTGTGACGCCATCGGCGTTGCGGCCGAGGCTGATCGTGCCAAGACCCGCCGCAGCCCCGGTCAACTCGGGCAGGTTGCCGACCGCGGCGGGAAAGCGCGTCAGCGTGTCGGGCACGCGGCCCGTAACCGCCACACCGGCCTTGGCCTCGGGTATGTCGCCCGCGGGCGCGCCCACAAGGCTCAGGACGACCGGCCGCCCGGTGAGCGCTTCGGCAAAACGCGCGTCATGAGGGACGAGGCCGAGGTCGGGCAATGCGGGCGGGATGCCTTCGCCAAAACGCCGCCAGCTCTCTATGATCCGCTCGGGCGAGGTGCGGTCGGGCTCGGGGAACAGAACGTCATAGCCGACCGCCGCCGCGCCATGCGCGAAAAGCCGATCGGTCAGCGCCGCCATGTAGCTGCGCGGCCAGGGCCACTGGCCGTAGACGTCGAGCGCGGCCTCGTCGATGTCGATGATGTGGACGGGGGACTCCGGGTCGTAGGCGCGCGGGCTGGTGCGCTGGTAGCCGTCGAAGACCGCGTCCCGCGCCCGGTCGAGCACCGGTGGCGACAGCCACGCCAACGCGACCATGAGCGCCGTCATCCCAAGCCCGAGCCCCAGGATGGCCTTGCGCATCACGTCACCCTGGCGGGGCAAACGGCCCCTGCTGTTGCGCCTGGTGACACGGCATCCCTCGTCCACGCAATTCTTGCTGGCGGCGAGCATGGGCGAAATCCTCAGCCATGGCAAACCTTTGCGCCTGCTGCACGGCAAGAGCTTCGGCATGCTGGCGGAGCGTGCCGCATTGGCACGTGTGATCGCTATGTCGGTCGGTATCTCGATCCAGGGCACAGTTCGGTTGGTGGGCGTATGTCTCCACCCCCGCTCATAAGGGCCACCGCAGCCCCGGCTTATCTGCGGCAGCTCGCAAGCCTACCCTATTCTGGACGTGATCGGCACCGCAGCGATCCTGTCCCGCCTGCTTGGGGACTGGAACCTTTTCTAGGCGCCGATACAGCTCTTCCGGATCTTCATGTCGATCGTCAGCCTTGCCCGCCGCCTGTGGCCGCGTGCGCTGGATCGCGCTTGCGATGGGGCACGCCCTGCAGACCGAGGTACAGCGCAAGCTGCAAGCGATGAACCTGACCGGCGGTCAGCCGGTCGTGCCTGACCCGGCCTGAGCGGCCGCATCGGACAGATGCCGCCCGTGCGCCGCGCGTTCCATCGGGACACTGTCGGCGACCTTGCGCGCAAGCTCGCGCCCGAAAAGCGCCACCATTGCATTTCCGAGTGCGGGGTTGCGCGCCATCCGGCGCTTCAGCTCGGCGATCGGCAGCCCCACAACCGTCCCGCCGTCTGGCAGCGAGACCGCCGCAGACGAGGGGTTGCCGGTCAGAAACGCGATCTCGCCCACGAACGCGGGGCCGGATATCGGAAACCCTTCGTCCCCCTTGGTGATCATGATGCGGTCCGAGAAAACCAGAAGAAGGGCCTCCACCGGTCGTCCCTCCCATGCAAGCTCAGCACCCGCATCAAGGCTGCGTCGCGTCATCATGGGGCGCAGACGGCGGAACTGGCCCGGTGTCAGCGTGGGGAAATGCGAAAAGAGCTCCGCATCTTCGCGGCTCATCCGCCATGTCGTGCGCTCGATCAGGATGATGACGATCAGCGTCACGTTGATGAGGACCAGCCCGAGATTGGCCGCGACCGATTGCAGGATTGGCTCGGTTCTCAAAGCGTAAAAGGCCGCATCGCAGGTGATGCCGGTGGCCACGAGAACGCGCAGGAGAAGCTCGTCGCGCACGACGAAGCCAAAGATCTTGAACAGAAAACCGACAAGCAAGAGGACGGCCGGCCAGGCAATCATTTCCATCAGGTCAACATCTTCCGATCAATCACACACACTGCCCCGCCCTGATGCGGCGAAATGCTCAAACCTGCATAGCCGTTAAGGGGGCCTGACCCAAGGTCAAACCACCAAACCGCGTGCAAGGGTGAGGGTTGCTCAGCCGAGCCCAGCCTCGGCCATGACCTCGGTCAGGGGGCGCGAGGGGCGCGGGCCGACGTGGCGGATCACCTCGGCGGCGGCGGCCACGCCCATGCGGCCCGCCGTCTCGAGGTCACGGCCCATCGCGAGGCCCGACAGGAAGCCGGCGGCAAACTGATCTCCTGCCCCGGTCGCATCGACCGGCGTGATCGGCGTCACAGGCACGTCGACACGGGTCGCGCCCTGCAGGATCTTCACCGGCTCACCCGAATGGGTGCAGACGACGATGTCACAGATCGTTGCCGCCTGCGCGAGTGCCGCGTCGAGGTCATCGCTCTGGTAGAGCGCCAGCCATTCCTCGTGATTGCCGATCACGTAGTCCATCTGCCCCGAGATCAGCGTCAGGAAGTCGGCGCGGTGCCGGTCGACGCAGAACGGGTCGCTGAGCGTGATACCCACCTTGCCGCCGCCCCTGCGGCAGTGGTCTGCGGCGGCGGTGAAGGCGGTTTTCCCCTCGGGCTTGTCGTAGAGGTACCCCTCGAGGAACAGCCACTTGGCAGCACCCGCAACGCTTGCATCAACGTCGTCCGCGTCGAAATCGGCGCCTGCGCCGAGGTAGGTGTTCATCGACCGCTCGCCGTCAGGCGAGACGAAGATCATCGACCGCGAGGTCGGCGCGTTGGCCTGCGCCACCGGCGGGTTAGGAAAGTCGATCCCCTGCTCGGTCATGCCCTCTGCGTAGAACCGCCCAAGCGCGTCGTCCTTCACCTTGCCGAGGAAGGCCGTCTTCATCCCCAGCGTCCCTGCCCCGGCGATGGTGTTGGCGACCGACCCGCCCGGTGTCTGCACCCGGTCGCGCATCGCCGCATAAAGCAGCTCGGCCCGTTCGCGGTCGACAAGCTGCATGATGCCCTTCTCGATCCCCATGTTGTCGAGGAAGCTATCGTCGCCATGGGAGATCACGTCGACAATGGCATTGCCGATCCCGACAAGGTCGTAGGTCTTGGTCATTCGGTCTTGTCCTCGTATTGGCACAGGTCGTGGATCAGGCAGGCCCCGCATTTCGGCTTGCGCGCCACGCAGATGTAGCGGCCGTGCAGGATCATCCAGTGATGGGCGTGAAGCTGGTATTCCACGGGGACGTTATCCTCGATCGCGCGCTCGACGGCGTCGACATCGCGGCCCGGCGCGATGCCCGCGCGGTTGCCGAGGCGAAAGATATGCGTATCGACCGCCTGCGCCGGAAAGCGCCACCACATGTTCAGGACGACGTTGGCCGTCTTGCGCCCCACCCCCGGCAGCGATTGCAGGGCGGCGCGGCTCGACGGCACCTCGCCGCCATACTCCTCAACGAGGATGCGGCTGAGCTTGATGACGTTCTTGGCCTTGTTGCGAAAGAGGCCGATGGTCTTGATATGCTCGATCACGCCCTCTTCACCGAGCGCCAGCATCTTTTCGGGCGTGTCGGCGATCTGGAATAGCTTCGCCGTGGCCTTGTTCACGCCTGCGTCCGTCGCCTGCGCGCTGAGCGCGACGGCCACGACGAGGGTGAAGGCATTGGTATGGTGCAATTCGCCCTTCGGCTCCGGCTCTGCCGCCTGGAACCGCGCGAAGATCTCGCGCATCACGGGATAGGGCAACTGCTTGGCCATGTCGCCCTTTTGGCCCGCAGGGCACGGGGCGGCAAGTGCGTTTTGGCGCAAGTTCCGGGTCGCATGGGACATGGGCCACAGGCTATCGTCACACCATGACACAGGACCAAACCTACCACTACCAGGTGATCCGCCGCGCGATCGACGAGATCGACGCCGCCGACACGCCGCTGACGCTCGAGGATCTGGCCGCCAGGATGCAGATGAGCCCCACCCATTTCCAGCGCGTCTTCTCGCGTTGGGTGGGCGTCAGTCCGAAGCGCTACCAGCAGTACCTTGCCATCGACCACGCGCGGCGACTTCTGCGTGAGCGGTTCACCACGCTCGAGACGGCCGATGCCGTGGGCCTTTCGGGGGGTGGACGGCTGCACGACCTGTTCCTCAGCTGGGAGGCGATGCCGCCCGGCGCCTATGCAAGCGGCGGCGCGGGCCTGACCATTCGCTGGGCCTGGGTCGACAGCCCCTTCGGCCCCGCCCTCGTCATGGCGACGGGGCGCGGCATCTGCGGGCTGGGCTTCGCTGCCGAGACGGGCGAGGCCGCGACCATGGCCGACCTGACGGGCCGCTGGCCCGCGGCTACGTATATCGAGGATGCCGAGGGGGTTGCGCCGCTGGCGCAGGCGGCCTTTGGCGGCGGGGGCGATCTGCGCCTGTCGCTGATCGGCGCGCCCTTCCAGATCAAGGTCTGGGAGGCGCTTCTCTCGGTCCCTTCGGGCCATGTCACCACCTATTCCGAGATCGCGGGCGCGATCGGCGCGCCGCGCGCGGTGCGGGCGGTGGGCACCGCAGTGGGGCGAAACCCGATCAGCTGGCTCATCCCCTGCCACCGCGCACTCCGGAAATCGGGCGGTCTGGGCGGCTATCACTGGGGCCTGCCCGTCAAGCGGGCCATGCTGGCCTGGGAGGCAGCGGGCACGGAGGACAAGGCACCCGAACGGGCCGCCACGGGCTGAACGAAAGCGCCGCCCGGAATGCGCGGGTTTCCGCTTTTTCGCTTTTTCCCCCTGCAGGGGCGGCCTGCCCTTGCTATAAGGATGCTGAAATGCACCGTGGAAAACCGCGGTCTGGGCAGTCTGGAAGGGCAAATCCATGATTTTTCGAACGAAATTGACCATTCTCGCCACCGCATCCGCGTTGGCCCTGTCAGGTTGCGTGACCAACAGCGCCCAGCCGATGGGCGAACGGACCCAAAGCGGTGCGATCCTCGGCGGTATCCTCGGGGCGGCCGCGGGTGCGATCGGCAATGACAGCGACCCCGGCCTGGGCGCGGTCGTCGGCGGTGCAGCCGGCGCGCTGGCAGGCGGTGCCATCGGCGCAGCCCTCGACCGGCAGGCGCAGGATCTGCGCGGCAACCTCTCCAATGATGACATCCGCATCCAGAACACCGGCGAGGAGCTGATCGTCACGATGCCCGAGGGCATCCTGTTCGACATCGACAGCGCCGCGATCCGCGCGAGCCTGCAGTCCGACCTGCGCGCCCTTGCGCGGAACCTGCAGCAGTATCCCAACACCACGGTCGACGTGATCGGCCACACCGACAACACCGGGTCGGCACAATACAACCAGGACCTGTCCTCGCGGCGAGCGCAGGCGGTCGCGGGTGTCCTGCTCGAGGCCGGGGTAGCACCGTCGCGGGTACGCGCCTTCGGGCGCGGCGAAACCGAACCGGTGGCGACCAACCTGACGCCCGATGGGCGTCAGCAGAACCGCCGGGTCGAGGTCATCATCCGCCCGGTCCGCTGATCTCGGTACGGCCCCAAGAAACTGGACAGCCCCCTTTCGGTGGTCATATGATTTGACCAATTCGGGAGGGGGCCATGCCGTTCCAGCGCATCGAGGCCGAGAAGCTGTCGCACTCCGTGGTGCGGCAAATAGAGCAACTGATCCTTCGGGGCATCCTGCGCCCGGGAGAGCGCCTGCCCTCCGAGAGGGAACTGAGCGAGCGGTTCGGCGTATCGCGCCCCAGCCTTCGCGAAGCGGTGGCCGAGTTGCAGGAGCGCGGGCTTCTCGCGACACGTGCAGGTGCAGGGATCTACGTGGCCGACGTGCTCGGCTCGGCGTTTTCACCAGCGCTCATCCAGCTCATTGCGAGCCACGAAGAAGCGGTGTTCGACTACATCGCCTTTCGCCGCGACCTGGAGGCGATCGCGGCGGAACGGGCCGCCGTGCACGGGTCGGACACCGACCTGAAAGTGATCGACACGATCTTCCGCAAGATGGAGGCCGCCCACAAGAAGCGGAACCCGGCCGACGAGGCGGAGCTTGATGCCGAGTTCCACATCGCCATCCTGGAGGCCTCGCACAACGTGATCCTGCTGCACATGATGCGATCGATCTTCGACCTCTTGAAACGGGGCGTGTTCTTCAACCGGCAGATGATGTTCAAGCAGCGCACGACCCGCGACCTCTTGCTCGACCATCACCGCGCGATCAACGAGGCGCTTCAGGCGCGCGACGCACCGGCCGCCCGTGCGGCGGTGGAGGAGCATCTGACCTATGTCGAGAGCCAGCTGGGCGATCTGAAGAAGGCCGAGAAGAACGAGGCTGTCGCCCGTATGCGCTACGCCCACGAACAGGAACGCGGCTGAGGGAGCGCTCCCGCGCAAGGCCCGATGCCTTCGGCATCGACCCTCGCTTGGGCCCGGCCGCGCCGCAGGCCTTTGGCCCGGTGACGCGGCGGGCGCCTTGGGCGGGCGAGGCACCCTTGACCCGATCGGCGGCCCGGTTGCGGGCGGCGGGCCTTGCGTATTTGGGGAAAGATGAAGGCGCGGTTGGTGCTTTCCGTCACACAGGCCGCGCGGTATGTCACCGGGTGACGCGTAGAGCGGAGAACCGGGGACAGCATGGACAATCTCAAGGGTATGGCCTGGATGACGCTGGCCATGCTGGCTTTCGCGCTCACCGACATGGTGCTGGTCTTTGCGACCCGCGAGCTGCCGCTGGGGCAGATCCTGTTCCTGTTCGGGATCGGTGGCGCGGTGCTGTTCGGGGTCTGGGCGCGACTGCAGGGGCACCGCTGGGTCTCGCCCGTCCTGCTGATGCGGCCGGTGATGGTTCGCAACGCGGCCGAGGTCCTCGCCACCGGGTCTTTCCTTACGGCGCTGTCGCTCATTCCCCTTTCGACGCTGTCGGCGGTGATCCAGGCCAACCCGCTGCTCGTCACGCTTGGAGCGGCGATCTTTCTGGGCGAGAAGGTCGGCTGGCGGCGCTGGGCGGCGATCGGCGTGGGCCTTGTCGGCGTGCTTGTCATCATACGACCGGGGGCGGAGGCCTTCGACCCAAGCATCCTGTTCGCCGTGGCCGCCGCCATCGGCCTGTCGCTGCGCGACCTTGCCACGCGGCCGGTGCCGAAGCATGTGCCCACGACGCTGCTGGCAAGCTACAGCTTCGCCGCCGTGGGCGTCACCGGCGCGCTCGTGATGCCCTTTTTCGGCGGTTGGATCACGCCCTCGCCCGCGATGACACTGACCATTCCTGTGGCCGTGCTGACGGGGATGCTCGCCTATTTCGCGATCACCGCGGCCATGCGCGTGGGCGAGATCGCGGTCGTCACCCCTTTCCGCTACACGCGGCTCGTCTTTGCCTTCGTCATCGCGGTGCTTGTCTTCGACGAGACGATCGACGCGCTGACGATCCTGG
The DNA here is from genome assembly GCA_964629305.1 of uncultured Roseicyclus sp. GTDB lineage: Bacteria > Pseudomonadota > Alphaproteobacteria > Rhodobacterales > Rhodobacteraceae > Roseicyclus. The sequence goes on along the minus strand of CAZVQL010000046.1, from coordinate 1,615 downwards.
GCGTGGCGATCGTGGTGGCCACCGGCCTTTATACCTTCTGGCGGGAACGGCAGGCCACGCGCTGAACGCTTAGCCCATTGGCCGCAGCAATACCCCGCCCTCGCCCCTTCGCTTGGGCGGGCGGCCTTGTTATAGAGCGTGCAAATCCAGACCGGAGAGGGACGCCCCATGAGCTTCATCATCGACATCCACGCCCGCGAGATCCTCGACAGCCGGGGCAATCCGACCGTCGAGGTCGACGTGACGCTGGAAGACGGCACCATGGGCCGTGCCGCGGTGCCCTCGGGCGCGTCCACGGGCGTGCACGAGGCGGTGGAACGCCGCGACGGCGACAAGAGCCGCTACATGGGCAAGGGCGTGCTGGAAGCCGTGGCCGCCGTCAATGGTGAGATCGCCGAAGCGTTGGTCGGCACCGACGCCACCGAGCAGGAGGCGATCGACGCGCTTCTGTGCGAGATGGACGGGACCGAGAACAAGGGCCGGCTGGGCGCGAACGCGATCCTCGGCGTGTCGCTCGCCACGGCCAAGGCCGCGGCCGACTACTGCTCGCAGCCGCTCTACCGCTACGTGGGCGGGACCGCCGCGCATGTGCTGCCGGTGCCGATGATGAACATCATCAATGGCGGCGAACATGCCGACAACCCGATCGATATCCAGGAATTCATGATCATGCCGGTCTCGGCCACCTCCATCGCCGAGGCGGTGCGGATGGGCGCCGAGGTGTTCCACACCCTGAAGAAAGAGCTGTCGGCGGCGGGCCTTTCGACTGGGATCGGCGACGAGGGCGGCTTTGCCCCCAACCTCAGCTCCACCCGCGATGCGCTTGATTTCGTTCTGAAATCCATCGAGAAGGCGGGCTACACGCCCGGCGACGAAATGATGCTGGCGCTCGATTGCGCCTCGACGGAATACTTCAAGGACGGCGCCTATGTGCTTGCCGGTGAAGGGAAAACCCTGACCTCCGACGAGAACGTGGCCTATCTTCAGGCGCTGGTCGACGACTACCCGATCCTGTCGATCGAGGATGGCTGCGCCGAGGATGACTGGGACGGCTGGGCCACCCTGACCGAGGTGCTGGGCGACCGGGTGCAGCTGGTGGGTGACGATCTCTTCGTGACCAACCCCACGCGGCTCCAGCAGGGGATCGAGCGGGGGTGTGGCAACTCACTCCTGGTTAAGGTGAACCAGATCGGCACGCTTTCGGAGACGATGGCGGCGGTGAACCTGGCGCATCGCAACCGCATGACCTGCGTGATGTCGCACCGCTCGGGCGAGACGGAGGACGCGACCATCGCCGATCTCGCCGTCGCCACGAACTGCGGGCAGATCAAGACCGGCTCGCTGGCGCGCTCGGACCGGCTGGCCAAGTACAACCAGCTGATCCGCATCGAGGAGATGCTGGGTGATACGGCGGTCTATGCCGGGCGGTCGATCCTGCGGGGGTAGCCCGCAGGCCGCGTCGCGGGTGATAGGCGCACAGGTGGCGGGCTTGCCGTGCGCCCTGCCCCGTGCCACCGTCCGAGTATGATCAAGGCCCTCATCTTCGACGTCTTCGGCACCTGCGTGGACTGGCGCACCTCCGTCGCGCGCGAGGTTGCCGCCGTGCTGCCCGGCG
>CAZVQL010000045.1:4111-15918 GCA_964629305.1 uncultured Roseicyclus sp. | reverse complement strand
GCGCTGGCATAGCCGTCCTCGTGGAAGCCGTTCTTCATCCAGGCCCCGCAGAACCACGTCTTGTTCTGTCCGTTCATCGCCCTCACCGCTCCCTGCGCCGCCAATGCGGCAAGGTCATAGACCGGGTGGCGGAACTCTGCCGTGTCATAGATCAAACGATCGTCGATCGGCGCGCGGCTGTTCAGCGTGACGAAAAGCGGGTCGCTTTCCGGGATCGGCTGGAGGCAGTTCATCCAGTAGGTCAGGTCGATCGGCCCGCCCTCGTGGCCCTCACGCTCGGTGTAGTTCCACGACGACCAAGTCACGCGGCGCTTGGGCATCGCACGCGCGTCTGCGTGCAGGACGGCGCTGTTGGACTGGTAGCGCACGGCGCCCAGCGCGGCGCTTTCCTGCGGGGTAGGATCGGCCAGCATGGCCAGGCTGTCGTCGGAATGGGTGGCAAAGACGACCTCGTCGAACACTTCCCAATGCCCTTCGCGGCGGATCTCGACGCCGATGGGGCTTCGCTTCACCGTCTCGATGGGGGCGGCCACGCGGATCTCGACGCCCTTGCTGACCAGCGCGCGTTCCAGTCGGGTGACGTATTCGATCGAACCGCCCTGCACCGTGTACCACTGGTGCTGGCCCGTGGTCTGCATCAGGTGATGGTTGCGGAAGAACCGCACCAGCGCCTGCGCGGGGAAATCCATGATCTCTTCCTTGGGCGTCGACCAGATCGCGCCCGAGATCGGCGTCAGGTAGTAGTCGCGGAACCAGCGGCCCATGCCCATGTCGTCCATCAACTCGCCCAGCGTGACGGACGAGTCGGTGGCGACGCTTTCGGCCCGCGCGTTGAAGGTCATCAGGTCGCGCACCATCCGCAGGAAGCCCGGATTGGCGAGGTTGCGCTTCTGCGCGAAGAGCGCCTGCAGGCTGCGCAGGCCATATTCAATGCGCCCGCCCCCAATGGAGGCCGCAAAGCTCATGTCGGATTCGGTCACCGGGACGTCCAGCGCCTCGAACAGTTTCACGAGGTTGGGGTAGTTGACGCGGTTGAAGACGATGAACCCGGTATCGACCGGCTGATCGCCGCGCTTGCCGGCCACGACGGTGCGCGCATGGCCGCCAAGGCGCGGCTCGGCCTCGAACAAGGTGACGGAATGAGCGTCGGCCAGGTGGTAGGCGGCCCCCATCCCCGAAATCCCGGCCCCGATCACGGCGATACGTTTCGGCGCGGCGGCCGGCTGTTCGAATGGCATACGTGTTTTTCCCTCAAACGTCTTCGTGCAAGTCCTGAGGGTTACGCGCCTCAAACCTGTGTAGATCAAAGAATTTATTTTTGATCCGGTCTAGGGAGAATCTCGTAACCCGGATATGCTGTCGCCGAACGACCACGCTGACCAGACAGCTGACGCCTTGCAGGGGACCTTGCCGGCCCCCAGTATGCTGCGTCGGCCAGAAAGGCGTGTTGAGACCGTGACGGCGATGGAAAAGACCGAAGCGCACTGGGTGGCGAGTATCGTCAGCATTGCGCAACAGCAGGATCAAAAGGCCTTTGCCGAGGTGTTTCGACACTTCGCGCCTCGCGTGAAAGCCTTCCTGATCAAGTCCGGGGCCGATGAAAGCCTCGCGGAGGAGTGCATGCAGGACGTGATGGCCACGCTCTGGCACAAGGCGCATATGTATGACCCGTCGCGAGCCTCGGTCGCGACGTGGATCTTCACGATTGCGCGGAACCGCAAGATCGACCTGTTGCGCCGCTACGCGCGCCCCGAGCCCGAAGACCTGCCCTGGGGCCCCGAGCAGGAGCCGGACCAGGCCGATGTCATCGCGCTTCACCAGGAATCGACCAAGCTGGCGGATGCGATCCGCAAACTCCCTCCGAAGCAGAGGGAGCTCATCGAACGTGCCTATTTCGGCGACCTCACGCACAGTGAAATCGCGGCCGAAACCGGATTGCCCCTTGGCACGATCAAGTCCCGTATTAGGTTGGCGTTGGAAAGGTTGCGCCACGCAATGAGTTGAGGAGACCCGATGACCGCTATCCGTCATCATATTCCGGATGATCTGCTGATGGGCTACGCCGCTGGCGCGCTCCCGCAGGCATTCGACCTCGTTGTGGCGACGCATGTCTCGCTCAGCGATGATGCCAGGGCCCGCCTGGCCGGCTTCGAAGAAGTCGGCGGCGCCGTTCTGACCGAGCTTGAGGAATGCGAGATCGGCGAGGACAGCCTGGAAAAGACGCTGGCCAAGATCGCCGGCATGGCGCCCACGGCCAAGGCGAAACCGTCGAACGGTACGTTTCCGAAGCCCCTGCGCGAACTCGTCGGTGGCGACGAGGACGCCGTGAAGTGGAAAAGCCTCGGCATGGGGGCCAAGCAGGCGATTGTCTGTTCGGACGATGGTGCCACCGCGCGACTTCTCTACATCCCCGCCGGGCAGGCGATGCCGCAGCATGGTCATAACGGGATGGAGATGACGCTAGTCCTCAAGGGCGCGTTCCGCGACGAGGATGGGGTCTATGCCCGCGGCGATATCGAGGTGGCCAACCAAGAGGTCGATCACCAGCCGATTGCTGAACCCGGTGAAGATTGCATCTGCCTGATCGCGACGGACGCCAAGCTGCGCTTCCAAGGCCTGTTGCCGCGTATCGCGCAGCCGTTCATCGGGATCTGATCGCTTAAAATCGACAGGTTGCCCTGTCATTCTGTCGCCCGCCCTCACACGGCGGGCGTCTTTGCGTTTAGGATGGGGATGAGAGGAGATACGCTCATGTCCCAGACATTCCTGACCCGCCTGACCGGCACGTTGGACGAGATCCGCGCCGACGGTCTGTGGAAGACCGAGCGCCCGATCCTGTCCCCTCAAGGTGGGCATATCGAGGTCGCGGGCGGGCGGCAGATGCTGAACCTCTGCGCCAACAACTACCTCGGACTGGCGGATCACCCCGCGCTGATCGAAGCCGCGAAGAGGGCAATGGACGATCACGGCTACGGCATGGCCTCGGTCCGGTTCATCTGCGGGACGCAGGATCTGCACCGCGCGCTGGAAGAACGGTTGGCGGCCTTTCTCGGCAAGGATGATGCGATCCTCTTCGCCGCCTGTTTCGACGCGAACGGCGGGCTGTTCGAGCCTTTGCTCGGGCCGGAGGACGCGGTGATCTCGGACGCGCTGAACCATGCTTCGATCATCGACGGCATCCGGCTCTGCAAGGCGAAGCGCTACCGCTACGCCAACGCCGACATGGACGAGCTGGAGGCGCAGCTGAAGACCGCCCGCGCGGACGGGGCGCGCACGATCATGATCGCCACCGACGGTGTCTTCTCGATGGACGGCTACCTTGCGCCGCTGCCGGAGATCACCGCGCTGGCCGAGCGTTACGATGCTGTCGTTATGGTCGACGATTGCCACGCCACGGGCTTCATGGGGCCCGAGGGGCGAGGCACGCCGCATCACTTCGGTGTCGAGGATGGCGTTCACATCCTGACCGGCACGTTGGGCAAGGCCCTGGGCGGTGCGATCGGCGGCTATATCGCCGGGCCGCAGCCGGTGGTCGATCTGCTGCGCCAGCGGGCGCGGCCCTACCTGTTCTCGAACGCGCTGCCGCCCGCGGTCTGCGCGGCGGGGCTTGCGGCGCTCGACCTGATCGAAGCGGGCGACGACCTGCGCGCGCAGCTTTTCGCCAACACCGCGCATTGGCGTGCGGGCCTTGCGCGGCTGGGCTTCGACCTTTTGCCGGGCGAGCACCCGATCATCCCCGTCATGCTGGGCGACGCGCGCCTGAGCCAGGAGATGGCCGCGGCCCTTTATGACGAGGGCGTCTATGTCGCCGGCTTTTTCTTTCCCGTCGTGCCCAAGGGCCGCGCACGCATCCGCACGCAGATGAACGCGGCGCTGACGATCGACGATCTGGATACCGCGCTCGCCGCCTTCGAGGCTGCGGGCAAACGCGTGGGGGCAATCTGATGCGAAACGAGATGCGCGCACTGGTGAAGCCGGGACCCGTGGAGGGGCTGGAGATGCAGACAGCGCCGGTGCCCGAGATCGGGCCGGACGACGTGCTGATCCGCGTAAGGAAGACCGGGATCTGCGGCACCGACATCCACATCTGGCAATGGGATGAGTGGGCCGCGCGCACGGTCCCCACGCCGCTGATCACCGGTCACGAATTCGCGGGCGAAATCGTGGAGATCGGGCGCAATGTCACCGGCCTTTCGCTCGGTCAGCGCTGTTCGGGCGAGGGGCATTTGATCGGCAAGACCTCGCGACAGAGCCGCGCGGGCAAGTTCCACCTCGACCCCGAGACACGGGGGATCGGGGTGAACGAACAGGGCGCTTTCGCCGACTACCTGCGCCTGCCGGCCTTCAACGTCGTGCCGCTGCCCGATGATATCCCCGACGAGATCGGGGCGATCCTCGATCCGCTGGGCAATGCCGTGCACACCGCGCTCAGCTTCGACCTTCTGGGCGAGGATGTGCTGGTCACCGGGGCCGGCCCCATCGGCATCATGGCCGCCGCCGTCGCCCGCCACGCGGGTGCCCGACATGTCGTCATCACCGATGTGAACCCCGACCGCCTGGCACTCGCCGGTGAGGTCGCCGATGTGCGCCCCGTGAACGTTGCCGAGGAAGACCTGAAGGACGTGATCCATGCCCTCGGCATGAAGCAGGGCTTCGATGTGGGCCTCGAGATGTCGGGCAACCAGATGGCACTCGACCAGATGGTCGAATGTCTCGTGATGGGCGGGCGCATCGCGCTTCTGGGCATCCCGCCGGGCAAGTCGCCGGTCGACTGGTCCCGCATCGTCTTCAAGGCGATCACGATCAAGGGCGTCTACGGCCGCGAGATTTTCGAGACCTGGTACAAGATGATCGCGATGCTTCAGAACGGCCTCGACGTCAGCCGCGTCATCACCCACCGCTTCCCGGCCGATGGCTACCGTGACGGGTTCGCCGCCATGCTCTCGGGCAAATCGGGCAAGGTCGTGCTCGACTGGACCTGACTCGTTGCATTTTCAACGTTCCTGTGGCATGTCGGGCCCCGACCCGCAGGAGATACCGCGATGACCGAGCAAAGCACCCCCCGCCCGATGATCCAGGCGCCTTCGTTGCCCGGCCCCCACGAGGGCTACATGCCGGGCTTCGCCAATGACTTCGAGACCGAGGCGCTGCCGGGCGCGCTGCCGCAGGGGATGAACAGCCCGCAAAAGTGCAACTACGGCCTTTACGGCGAGCAACTGTCGGGCACCGCCTTCACAGCCAACCCGCCCGAGCGGACGTGGACCTACCGCATCCGCCCCTCGGTCAAGCATTCGGCGCGCTACGCCAAGATCGACCTGCCCTACTGGAAATCCGCGCCGAACGTGGACCCCGATGTCATCAGCCTCGGCCAGTACCGCTGGGACCCTGTCCCGCTGGCCGATACGCCGCTGACCTGGCTCACGGGCATGCGGACCATGACCACGGCGGGCGACGTGAACACGCAGGTGGGGATGGCGGCCCACATCTACCTCGTCACCGCGTCGATGGTGGATGACTACTTCTATTCCGCCGACAGCGAGCTGCTCGTCGTCCCGCAAGAGGGGCGGCTGCGCTTTTGCACCGAGCTCGGCATCATCGACCTTGCCCCGCAGGAGATCGCGATCCTGCCCCGTGGCCTCGTCTACCGGGTCGAGGTGCTGGAGGGGCCCTGCCGCGGCTTCGTCTGCGAGAACTACGGGCAGAAGTTCGAGCTTCCGGGGCGTGGGCCGATCGGGGCCAACTGCCTCGCCAATCCGCGCGACTTCAAGGCCCCCGTCGCCGCTTACGAGGATCGCGAGGTGCCCTCGCGCCTGACGATCAAGTGGTGCGGGCAGTTCCACGTGACCGAGATCCCGCAAAGCCCGCTCGACGTGGTGGCCTGGCACGGCAATTACGCGCCCTACAAGTATGACCTGACGACCTACTGCCCGGTCGGTGCGATCCTGTTCGATCACCCCGATCCGTCGATCTTCACCGTTCTCACCGCTCCCTCGGGCCAGCCGGGGACGGCGAACATCGACTTCGTCCTCTTCCGTGAGCGTTGGATGGTGGCCGAGGATACCTTCCGCCCGCCGTGGTACCACAAGAACATCATGTCCGAGCTGATGGGCAACATCTATGGCCAGTACGACGCCAAGCCGCAGGGCTTCGTGCCGGGCGGCATGTCGCTTCACAACATGATGCTGCCCCACGGGCCGGACCGCGAGGCCTTCGAGGGCGCGTCGAACGCGGACCTCAAACCCCACAAGCTCGATAACACCATGTCTTTCATGTTCGAGACGCGCTTCCCCCAGCACCTGACCGCCTTCGCCGCGACCGAGGCGCCGTTGCAGGACGATTACATCGACTGCTGGGACAGCCTCGAAAAGAAGTTCGACGGCACGCCGGGGCGCAAGTAGGTTCGGCCCAAGGTTAACCGTCAGGGGACGCGCGATGGAGATGCCGGACAGGCTGGTGCTACTCGGCACCAAGGGCGGGCCGGCGATCAGGCCCGGTGGGCCGATGCCGACGGCCTCGCTTATCGAGATCAGCGGGCGGCGTTGCGTGGTGGATTGCGGCCTCGGGGTTTCCAAGGGGCTGGTCGAGGCCGGCGTGAACCTGAAAACGCTCGACCTGATCTTCATCACGCATCTGCATTCCGACCACGTGCTGGAGCTTGGGCCGCTTCTGCACACCGCATGGACCAGCGGGCTGGCCACGCCGGTGCAGGTCTTCGGACCACCCGGCACAAGGGCCGTCTGGGACGGCTTCGTCGCCTCCCTTCGCTACGACATCGAGCTGCGGATCGAGGATGAGGGCCGCCCCGACCTGCGCGACCTCGTAACGGTCCAGGAGTTCAGCGAAGGGGCCCTGCCGGTCGAGGGGCTTTCGGTGCAAGCCCTGCGCGTCGATCATCCGCCCATCACCGACTGTTTCGCGCTGCGCTTCGACAGCCCGGACTGGTCGGTCACCTTTTCGTCCGACACGGCCTATTTCCCACCCCTCGCCGAGTTCGCCCGCGAGTCGGACATCCTGGTGCACGAGGCGATGCTGGAACGGGGCGTCGACCGACTGGTGGCGCGCACGGGGAACGGCTCGCGGCTCAAGGCGCATATCACGCGATCTCATACCGAAGCCGTGGATGCCGCGCGCGTCGCAGCCGAGGCCGGTGTGGGGATGCTTGTGCTGCACCACCTGATCCCCGCAGACGATCCTGACATCACCGAGGCCGATTGGCTCGCCGCCGTCACGCCCGTGTTCGACGGGCCGACTGTTGTCGCCACCGACGGCCTGAGCCTGTCGCCGAAGACCCCCGCGCCATGAGCAAGTTCGGCCCCACCCGCGGCGAGATCAAGCTGCGCCTTGCGATCAGCCTTGCGGGGCTCGCGATGCTGATCGGGGCCTATGCGTTCAACGGGATCGGCGGCATTGCGTCGCTGGAAATCGCGATCATCGGGACTGCCTTCTTCGGCGGCTCGGCGGTATGGTGTCTGCGCAAGTTGACACGAAAGGACGACCCATGAGCACCGGACAGATCATTCAGCTTGTCCTGCAGGGCCTCGTCTTCATCGCCTGGGCGGCGCTGATGTTCCGCACGCTGTTCCTGTGGCGCAGGCGGGCCGAGGCTGAAACGGGAAACACCTTTTCCGGCCCCGGTCAGGTCCTGAAACAGGCAGGGCGTTGGTTCACTGCGCCCGAGGATCGCTCCGAGCGCAACACGCTTCTGTTCCTGACCTTCGTGCTGGTCGTGATGGTGCTGACCTCGGCCTTCCTCGCCCCGCCGACGGCGGGTTAGGCCGCGCTCGCCGCAGCCTCACGCCGCAGGAAGGCGGGCTTGCCCGGCGCGCTGAGGTCGGGGGCATATGCATAGCCGCCCGTGTCGAAGTCCAGGATGCCCTCCGGGTCCGTCAGCCGCCGCTCGATGATGAAGCGCGCCATCGCGCCGCGGGCCTTCTTGGCGTAGAAACTGACGATCTTGGGGCCGCCCGGCTTGTCCTCGAGGAACTGGGGCGTGATCACCTGGAGCTTCAGGGCGGCCGCATCCACGGCCGAGAAATACTCGACCGAGGCGCAGTTGATCAGCGTATCCGTGCCCAGCCGCTCCCCCTCGGCGTTCAGGGTTTGCGCCAGCCGGTCGCCCCAGTAGGCATAAAGGTTCCCACCCTTCCGAGTCTTCAGGCGGCTGCCCATCTCCAGCCGATAGGCCTGGATCGCGTCGAGCGGACGCAGAATGCCGTAAAGCCCGGACAGGATGCGCAGCCGATCCTGCGCAAAGCGCATGTCGTCGGCATCGAGGCTCGCGGCCTCAAGCCCCTGGTAGGTGTCACCGGCGAAGGCCAGCGCCGCGGGGCGCGTGTCGTCCGCCTCGTCCTCGAACCGCTTGAAGCGGTCGGCGTTCAGCTTGGCCAGATCGTCCGAGAGGTCCATGAGCCGGGCCAGTTCCTTCTGGCTCAGGCGCTTGGCGGCGCGGGCCAGCGTGACAGCATCGTCGCGGAACGCGGGTTCCGTCATCTCCACGTCGCGGTCGGCCCAGTCCAGGCGCTTGGCGGGGGAAATCACGGTCAGCATGGCGGCTCCTTTCCATCACGGCTCTGACCCCGAGGTAGCGCCACAGGACGCGGCGGGCAACCCGACCGCGCCACAGTCGCCGCTTGAGATCGGGGCCGCGCCGTTCCACACTCGCCCGGGAACAGGAAAAGGGATTTCCGTGGCAAACCCAACCGACCCTACGCGGACGGCGGACACCCGAACCCGCCTTCAGACGGCGGCCCTTGTCATCATCGCGGCGGCGGTGGTGCTTTTCCTGCTTGTGCAGGCGCGCTTCCTGCTGACCTCGCTCGCAGTGGCGATCATCGTCTTCAGCCTGACCAGCGATGCGATCAGCTTTATCTCGCGGCTCAAAATCGGCCTCTTGCGCATCCCCAACTGGCTGGCGAGCCTTGCGGCCCTGGCGCTGATCTCCACCGGGCTCTTCATGCTCAGCTCGCTGATCCTGTCTCAGGTGAACACGGTTCTGTCCACCACGCTCACCTACACCGACCGCGCGCCCGCGGCCGTCGCCGACCTGTTTGCCTGGATGGGCCCCGAGGTGGAAACCGCCATCGCCAACGCGATCCGCAGTGTCGATGTCTCGGGCTACATGCGTGCCATGGCCGGTCAGGCGGGCGGGCTGATGCAGGGTACCGTCCTCGTGATCCTTTTCGTCGGCTTCCTCTTCGCCGAGCGGCTATGGTTCGACGTGAAACTGACCAGCCTGATGGGCGGCGACACGGATCGGGCGCAGCACGCGCAACGCGTCATCGGCACGATCATGCACCGGGTGAACTACTACCTGCTGGTCAAGACCGTGGTCAGCGCAATCACCGGGCTGATGGTCTATGGCGTGGCGCTTGCCTTCGGGCTTGAGCTGGCCGTGGCCATCGGGGTGATCACCTTCGTGCTCAACTACATCCCCAATGTCGGCTCGATCGTGGCGACCGTGCTGGCGACGCTCGTGACCTACGTCCAGCTGGGCGAGCCTGCACCGACGCTGGGCTTCTTCCTGGCTGTCGGGGTCATCCAGTTCGTGAACGGAAATGTCATCGACCCCTGGCTGATGGGCCGCGCGCTCAGGCTTTCCACGTTCGGGATCATTGTCGCGCTGGCCTTCTGGGGGTCGGTCTGGGGCATCGCGGGGATGTTCCTGTCGGTACCGATCATGGTGGCGACGATGATCGTGTGCAGCCATGTCCCATGGCTGAGGTCAGTCGCCGTCCTGCTCTCGCGCGAAGGGTTGCCGGACCTCGACACCGACCGCACAAGGCCGCTCGGTCCCACCTCGATCATCGGCGAGACCACGACCCCCGAGGCGCAGCGGCGCCGGGGCTAGCCCGCCTCGCGCAGAACCTCGAGGAACGCATCGCCGAAGCGTTCGGCATGACGCTCCCCCAACAGGCGCGTCAGCGACGAGAGATCGCCGGGCTTCACCTCGGCCACCTTGGCGATCTGCGACGAAGAACAGGTCATCGGCTTGTCCGTCCCCGTCGCGCCGCGCGCCAGGTCGGCCTGAACGGCGAGCAGCCGGTCGTAGAGCGCACCCGCATCGCGGCCCGCCAGCTTGCGGCGCGCCGGGTGCAGGTCTTCGGGCTGGTCGCCGGTGATGACCGACAGGAAAGCCGCGCCGTATTTCTCGAGCTTCGTCGCCCCCACACCGCTGATGCGGGCCATCGCGTCCAGCGTCTCGGGCCGCGTCTCGGCCATCTCGATCAGGGTCTTGTCGGTGAAGATGACATAGGCCGGCACCTTGGCGGCTTCCGCCAGCGCGCGGCGCTTGGCCTTGAGCGCCGACAGAAGCGGGGCGTCCTCTTCGCTGACCAGCATTTTCACCTGCGGGCGGCGCGGGGCCTTGGCGATGGTGTCGCGGCGCAAGGTGATCTCGGCCTCGCCGCGCAGGATGGGGCGCGCGGCCTCGGTCATCCTGAGCGCGCCATGCCGCGCGGGGTCGGGGCGCACGAGGTCATGGGCGGCCATCTGGCGGAACACCGCCTGCCAGCCACGCTTGTCGAACTCGGTGCCCACGCCATAGGTCGGCAAACGGTCATGCCCGCGCTGGCGTATCCGGTCGGTTTCGGTCCCGGTCAGGATGTCGATCAGATGCCCCGCGCCGAAGCTTTCGCCGGTGCGCAGGATAGCCGACAACGCCTTGCGCACCGGCGTCGTCGCGTCGAAGACATCGGGCGGGGTCGCGCACAGGTCGCAGTTCCCGCAAGGCTCCGCCTGTTCCCCGAAATAGCCCAGCAGCACCTGGCGCCGACAGCCCAGCGCCTCGGCCAGCCCCAGAAGCGCGTTCAGCCGCGCGTGGTCGGCCTCTTTCCGCTCGGGGGGCGCGAGGCCCTCGTCGATCTGCTGACGACGGAAGCGGATGTCGTCCGGCCCGAAGAGCGTCATCGTATCGGCGGGCGCCCCGTCGCGGCCCGCGCGGCCGATCTCCTGGTAATACCCCTCGATCGACTTGGGCAGGTCGGCATGGGCGACCCAGCGGATGTCTGGCTTGTCGACTCCCATGCCGAAGGCGATGGTCGCGACCACGATCAGCCCATCCTCGGTCGCGAAACGCCCCTCGACGATGCGGCGATCCTCAGCCTCCATCCCGCCGTGGTAGTGGCAGGCAGTGTGCCCGTCCGCGCTCAGGGCCTGGGCCAGCGTCTCGGTCTTTGCGCGCGTGCCGCAATAGATGATGCCCGACTGCCCCTTGCGGGCGGCGGCGAAGCTAAGGATCTGTTGTCGCGGGTTCTGCTTCACCTCGAAGGCGAGGCTCAGGTTGGGGCGGTCGAAGCCGCGCAGGAAGCTTTCCGGTGCCTCGCCGTCGAACAGACGCTCGACGATCTCGGCCCGCGTCTCGGCATCTGCGGTTGCGGTAAAGGCGGCCAGCGGCACGCCAAGGTCACGGCGGAGCGCGCCGATGCGCAGGTAGTCGGGGCGGAAGTCATGGCCCCACTGGCTGACGCAATGCGCCTCGTCAACGGCGATGAGCGACACGCCCGCCCGCTTCAGCATCCGCTCTGTGCCCGAGGAGGCCAGCCGTTCCGGCGCGATGTAAAGCAGCTTCAGCGTGCCATCCTCGAGTGCGGACCAGACGGCATCGGTCTCCTCGGGCGTGTTGCCGCTGGTGAGCGCGCCCGCAACGACACCGGCCTCGCGCAGGCCCCGCACCTGGTCGCGCATCAGCGCGATGAGGGGCGAGATGACGACCGTCACGCCCTCGCGCATCAGCGCGGGCAGCTGGAAGCAGAGCGATTTGCCCCCGCCCGTCGGCATGATCGCAAGGACGTTGCGCCCTGTCGCCACCG
>CAZVQL010000045.1:0-4101 GCA_964629305.1 uncultured Roseicyclus sp. | reverse complement strand
GCCTCGACGATCTCGGCCTGGCCGGGACGGAAGGCCGAAAAGCCGAAGACGGAGGAGAGTAGCGTCGTCGCGTCCTGCATGGGGGGCCTGTCGGATCTCTCAATTTTTGCTCGATTTTTATGGACTGTCCCATGTTGAGAAGCCGTTAACAAGCCTTCCGCCGCCAGATCAGGGGGTGGGTGCGGGGACATCCACAAGATATTCCCCTCAGTGCGCGTCGTTGCAGCGTCACGCTGACCCATTACATGAAGATCCCGCCCCCGATAGGCGGACCCGTGACCGATCTTTCGTCCTGAAGGAGGGCCGACATGACCCTTGCGAAGACCCTGACCGCCACCCTGTTCGGGCTTACGCTGGCCAGCGCCGCCACCGCGCAGCAGGCCGAGCCCGAGGTAACGCTGCGCTTTCAGCATTTCGTCTCGCCGGCGTCCGCCAACCCGACGCATTTCATGCAGCCCTGGGCCGACGCGATCGAAGAGCAGTCGAACGGCCGCATCGCGGTCGAGATCTACCCGTTCATGCAACTGGGCGGCGCGGCCCCCGACCAATACGACCTGATCCGCGACGGCGTGGTTGACGGCGGTTGGGTCATTCCCGGCTACCAGGCCGGCCGCTTCCCCGAGGCCGAGGCGATGGAGCTGCCCTTCATGACGACGAAGTCGGCCGAGGAGGCCAGCCGCGCCGCCTGGACCTTCACGCAAGAGCACCTGATGGACGATTTCGCCGATGTCCATGTCATCGCCGTGCACATGCACGGGCGCGGGCTGATCCATCTCCAGGGGCCGCCGATCGAGGACCTTGCCGACTTCAACGGCCTGCGCCTGCGCGGCCCGTCGCGGGCGGCCACGCTCCTCCTGGAACGTCTTGGCGCGACGCCCGTCGGCATGCCGGTACCCGCCTTCCCCGAGGCGCTGTCGCGCGGCGTGGTGGACGGCGGCGTCATCACCTGGGAACAGGCGCCCTCGCTCAGGCTCGATGAGCTGACCGAAAGCCACACGGACGTTGCGGGCGATCATTCGCTCTACAACCTCTATTTCCTCTGGGCGATGAACCGCGACACCTACGAGGGGCTCGCCCCCGACCTGCGCGCGGTGATCGACGCGAACTCGGGGCTCATGGCGTCGGCCTGGGCGGGCCGTGCGCATGACATCGGCGACGCCGAGGGGCGGCTTGCGATGGAAGAGGCGGGCAATACGATTGCCGAGATGTCGCCGGAGTTGACCGCCGAGATCGAGGCGCTTGGCGATCGGGTCATCGCCGAGTGGATTGCCGAGGCCGATGCCCGCGGGCTTGACGGTGCCGCTTTGGTCGCGGCTGCCCGCGCGGCGGTCGCCGCTGAAACCGGCAGCGCGCCGGGTCCCTACACCGACTGACCGGGGACCAGCCCGAGATGGGCCGCGACGGCATCCATGTGCCGGATGATCGTCGCGCCCTGGGCGCTCAGGCGGTCGGCGTGACCCTCGGGCACGTAGCCGAGGCATGCCATCCCGGCACGGCGCGCGGCAATCGCTCCGCTGGGGCTGTCCTCGATCACAAGGCAGCGTGACGGGTCGGTGCCATTCGCCGACGCGGCGATCAGGAACAGGTCCGGGTCAGGTTTCGACACGCCCAGCGCGTGGGCCGAATAGCGCCGTCCTTTGAACCGTGGCGCAAGGCCGGTGGTGCCAAGGGTGATGTCCATCTTCTCGTCACTGCCGTTCGAGGCGACGCAATAGGCGATGCCCGCCGTGTCCAGCGCATCCAGCAGCGCGGGAATGCCCGCGATCACGTCCACGCCGTCACGAAGGGCGGCATAGATCTCGTCGTAGATCAGGTCGATCCAAGCGTCCGGCAGCTCGGCCCCCATCGCACGCGCGGTGTCGCGGACGCCGGTCATGCTGCGCCCAACGAAGGTCTCCATCGTTTCCGCCAATGTCAGGGTCAGACCATGCCGGGCAAGATTATCGGCCAGCACACGGTTCGACACCGTTTCGCTGTCCACGAGCACGCCGTCGCAGTCGAAGATCACGAGATCCGGCCGTGTCATGTCGCCTCGAGCCGCAACAGGGTAATGACCGTGCCGCCGTAGCTGCGTTGGTCAAGGAGCGTCAGGCCAGCCGGCGGCAAAGGCGGCGCGCTCTCTTCCCAGACCACCAGCGCGCCGGGCGCGATCCAGCCGCCCGACAGGGCCGAAGCCAGCGCCTTTTCCCCCAGGCCGCGCCCATAAGGCGGATCGAGGAACACGAGATCAAAGGCCCCGCCCTTCACCGGCCCAAGATCGGTGGCGTCGCGGCGGAAAACCTTGGTCACGCCCTGCGCGGAACACAGCGCCACGTTCTCGCGCAGAAGTGCGCGCGCCGCCGTCCCGTCATCGACGAAGGTGACATGTGCCGCCCCACGGCTCAGCGCCTCGAGGCCTAGCGCGCCGGTGCCCGCGAACAGGTCGAGCACCCGCGCGCCCGTGATGGGGTCGCCATGCTTGCCGCTGGTGATGACGTTGAAAAGGCTCTCGCGCACCCGGTCGGTCGTCGGGCGCAGATGCGCCGCGGCATCGCCCGCGCCGACCTCGGCCAGCTTCTTGCCCCTCAACCGCCCGGCAACGATCCGCACCCCGGCCTACCCCTTCAGAAGCGGTTTCAGGTCCGCCTCAGGGTCGCCCACCATCTCGGGCGCGGGCGATTTGCCCGCCTCGATCAGGCGTTTGCCGATCATGTAACCGCGCGGGTCGTTCATCGCGTCGACGGCCAGCAGCGTGTCGCCCTTGTAGTACCAGTGCGACCGCGCCGCGCCGCCGGCACGGACCACGACGCGGTCATAGCCGATGTTCAGCCCGGCGATCTGCAGTTTCACGTCGTATTGATCCGACCAGAACCACGGATGCGGCACGTAGTCTTCGCCCGCACCGAGGATGTTCTTCGCCACAGCCTCGGCCTGGTCGATGGCGTTCTGCACGCTTTCCAGCCGGATGCGCCCACCTTTGTAGGGCAGGGACGCGCAATCGCCCGCGGCCCAGACGCTCGGGTCGCTGGTGCGGCCCTGCGCATCGGTTCTGATGCCGTTCTCGATCTCCAGCCCAGCGGCCTCGGCCAGCGCGGTGGCGGGCGTGATGCCGATGCCGACGATGACCATGTCGAAGGGATGCTCGGTCGCGTCGGAAAAGATCGCGCCGGTGACGCGCCCGTCGACGCCGACAAGGCTGGTCAGGCCCACGCCCTCGCGGATGTCGACGTTGTGCGACCGGTGGAGGGCACGGAAATAATCCGAGGTTTCAGGGCAGGCGACACGCTGCAGGATGCGGTCGGCCATCTCGATCAACGTCACCTCCATGCCGCGCTTGCGGGCGACGGCGGCGGCCTCCAGCCCGATGTAGCCCCCCCCCACGATCAGCGCGCGGCGGCCGGGCTGCATCCCCGGTTCCATCGCGTCCACGTCGCGGAGCGTGCGGACGACATGAACGCCGTCGAAATCACCGCCAATGGACCCCGGCAGGCGGCGGGGAACAGACCCGGTCGCCAGCACCAGCGCGTCGTAGGGGTACGCGGTGCCGCCTGCCATGACCTGCCGGTCGGCACGGTCGATCGCATCGACACGGGTCTCCAGGACCAGCTCGATCCCGTTCTCGGCGTAGTAGCTTTCGGGCCGGAGATAGAGACGCTCCAGCGCCATCTCGCCCAACAGGTACGCCTTGGACAGCGGCGGGCGCTGGTAGGGTGGCGCGTGTTCCTCGCCGATCAACGTGACCTGGCCCGCGAACCCCTCGGCCCGCAGCTTGGCCACGCAAGCGGCCCCGGCCTGTCCGGCGCCCACCACGACAATCCTCTCCATCGCTTTCACCTTTCGCGTTGGCCGCGTGTCGCGCGGACCCTATATGGCCTGCGAACGGATACACAAGCGAAGGGGACACCCAAAAATGACCATTTCCGTCGGCGACACGCTGCCCGATGCCACGCTTCTGATCTTCGGCGCCGAAGGCCCGGAGGCGGTGAAGATGAGCGACAAGCTGAAGGGCCGCAAGGTCGTGATCTTCGGCCTGCCCGGCGCATACACGCGGACCTGTTCCGCGGCGCATGTGCCCAGCTTCATCCGCACCAAGGGCGACTTCGACGCCAAGGGCGTGGACGA
>CAZVQL010000044.1:14853-16151 GCA_964629305.1 uncultured Roseicyclus sp. | reverse complement strand
CACCCCCTTTAATGCGCCCCTCAGGGGCGACGAAGTCGGCGCAAACCCCGAGCACAGACCATGACCCACGTCAGAACCCTGATCCTCGGCGCCGGTGCGGCGGGCATGATGTGCGCGGCCCACGCGGGGCCGAACACGCTTGTCATCGACCACGCGAAAGCGCCCGGAGAGAAGATCCGAATCTCCGGCGGCGGGCGCTGCAACTTCACCAACCTGCACACCGCGCCCGAGAATTTCCTGTCGGAAAACCCGCATTTCTGCAAATCCGCCCTCAGCCGCTACACGCAGTGGGATTTCCTAGACCTGGTCGCGCGCCACGGCATCCCTTGGCACGAAAAGACCTTGGGCCAGCTCTTCTGCGACCGCTCCGCGAAGGATATCATCGCCATGCTGCGCGCCGAGATGGGCGAGGCCCCCCTTTGGCTCGAGACCTCGGTCGAGGACATCGCCCATGACGGCACGGCCTTCCGGGCAAGTCTCACCCGCGCAGGCCGCCCCGTCACGGTGACGGCCGACCATCTCGTGCTCGCCACCGGCGGCAAGTCGATCCCGAAGATGGGCGCGACCGGGCTTGCCTACAGGATCGCGGCGCAGTTCGGCCACCGCGTGACCGAAACCCGCCCCGCCCTCGTGCCGCTGACCTTCGACGAGGTGCAGAAGGCGGTCTTCGCGGGGCTCGCGGGCACCGCGGTCGACACGCGGATCACCTGCAACGGCACCGCATTCGATGAGGCGATGCTCTTCACCCACCGCGGCCTGTCGGGGCCCGCGGTGCTGCAGATCTCGTCCTACTGGCGCGAGGGCGAGAGCCTTGAGGTGCGGCTGCAGCCCGACCTCGACCTCTACGCGCAGCTGCGCACCCGGCGCGCCGAGGCCGGCGGCCGCGCGCTCCAGACCGCGCTGGCCGAGGTGCTGCCGAAGAAACTCGCCCAGCACCTTTCGGACGCCTGGGGGCTTTCCGGCAATCTCGGCGATCAGTCCGACACGGCCCTGCGCGCGTTGGCCGACCGGCTGGAAGCTTGGCGCCTGACGCCCACCTCGTCCGAGGGCTACCGCACGGCCGAGGTGACGCTGGGCGGCATCGCCACCGACGAGATCAGCTCGAAAACGATGGAATCCCGGCGGGTTCCGGGCCTTTTCATCATTGGAGAGGCACTTGATGTCACCGGCTGGCTGGGCGGCTACAACTTCCAGTGGGCCTGGTCCTCGGCCGTGGCCGCCGGGTCCGCCATCGCAGCGCGCTGACGCTCAATCCCGCCAGAAGGTGGCGGTAAAGAGCACGAAGACCGCCATCAGCT
>CAZVQL010000044.1:13954-14687 GCA_964629305.1 uncultured Roseicyclus sp. | reverse complement strand
AAGGTGACGAAGAACAGCGCGAAGAAGGCCATGACCGAGGACAGGATGTCTTCGGAGACGGGGCGCCCGTCGTAGCGCGGCTCGAACACGCCGTGGGGGGCGTAGAGCCGGCGCACCTGGGTCGAGATCGACGCGAAGAGCAGCTGGTAGCGGAACACCTTGATCGAGCACGAGGTCGATCCCGCGCACCCCCCGATGAGCCCGATGAAGAAGAACATCACCACCGGCACCGGCCCCCAGAGCTGGTAGTCGACGCTGGCGTAGCCCGTGCCGGAAATGATCGAGGTGACGTTGAAGATACCTTCGCGGAACCCGTGTTCCCAGTGATCGTCATTCGCCACGACCCGGTAGAGCGTCAGGACGATGGTCAGGAGCAGGATCGTGCCGAGGTAGGCGCGGATCTGGCTGTCGACGAGGATCGGCCGGGCGGTTCCAGCCACCAGCTGGATGTAGCGCACGAAGGGCAGGCTCGCGAGGATCATGAACACGGCGGCGACGTATTCGAGGTGCCCCTGGTAGGCGCCGAAGGACGCGTCGCTGCTTGAGAATCCGCCTGTCGACACGGTGGTGAAGGCGTGGATGACCGCATCGAACCCCGGCATCCCGAGTGCCGCGTAACTGATGGCGCAGACCACGGTGAGGGCGACGTAGATAACAGAGATACGCGCCGCGATCTCGGTCGCACGGGGCAGGATCTTGCCCATCGTGTCGAAAGCCTCGGAGCGGAAGATCT
>CAZVQL010000044.1:7942-13944 GCA_964629305.1 uncultured Roseicyclus sp. | reverse complement strand
CGCGCAGTTCCGGCAGGAAGACCATGGCTACGACGATGATGCCGATGCCGCCGAACCATTGCAGCATCCCGCGCCACAGGTTCAGACCCACGGGCAGCGTCTCGAGCCGGGTAAAGACGGTGGACCCGGTCGTCGTCAGCCCCGACATCGCTTCGAAGAAGGCATCGACGAAACGGGCATCGGTCGCGCCCAGCACGAAGGGAATGGCCCCGAAGATCGGCAAGACCAGCCAGACGCCCGTCGTGAGCAGGAACGTCTGCTGGATCGACAGGCCCCGGCTGACTGCGTTGGCACAGGACAGCGTGACCAAGAGCCCGATCATGACCGTGATCGCGGCCGCTTCGGCAAAGGCGCCCCAATGGTCGTTGCCCACCGCAAGATCGGCGGCGAGCGGGACACACATCGCCACCCCGAGGCTGAGAACCATCAGGCCGAGCACGTAACCCACGGGGCGCAGATCGAACATGCGGCGGAGCGTTGGCCGCTCATCCCCGCCCTGTCAAGCTGGGGCCCGGCAGGGTTGGCGATATAAATTATTGAAAAGGGGATGGTCTTCGTGTCTGCTCATCTCCAACGAACACCCAATGACCCGCGCGGCACGGTACCGCCGGGCGACCAGCCGGCCGGATGCCCGAGGGCGATGGCCATGCCAGACGGGGGACAATGACTTGGCCAAGACCAAGGGCAAGCGGTCGCTGAGCGACGGCGACATCGCGACCTATCAGCGTCGCACGGGGCCGATGGGCGGTGCCGCCGGCACCGACGCCGACAGCCATGCACATACCGACACCGACATCGCGCCAAAGGCGGGGAGCGACAGCGATGCTGCGCCCCCCAAGGACCGAGACGCCTGACAGATCATTCGTTCGACACCGCTTTTTTCAGGGAGGATCCAGACATGAGCGACACACCCGAGGACAAGGACAAACGCAAGGCGTCCGGCAAGCCGAGCCTTGAGGACGGCCAGATCGAAACGAAGCGCGGGATGAGTCGGCGTAGCATGCTGCGTGGCTTCGGCATCGGCACGCTCGGCCTTGGCGGCGCGGCCGTGTCGGGCTGCGTTCCGGTCGCGACGGGCGGTGTGACGGACATCGACAACGGCAACATCACCGACCCTGTCGGGTTCGGACGCGGACCGCGCCGGGCCTATCGCACTGGCATCACCGACCGTGACTTTGGCGGCAATATCACCGATCCCGTAGGCTACGGGCGCGGCTAACAGACCTGACGGCAAAGAAAAGCGCCCGGTCCAAGTGAACCGGGCGCTTTTCTTTTTTCCGCTGATGACCGCTCACCCGCGGTGGATCAGGCTGCCGAAGAGATGCGGATCGAGGCTGGCCTGGGCAAAGGTCTCGCCCTCGGTCAGCACGCTGACCGCGTCATGGCTGTGCAGGCTTTCCTGGTGGCTGGCCACCACGCGGAAATCGCCCACGCGGGGGTCCGCGTGCAGCTGCTCGGCATAAAGCCGGGCGGCATCCTCGACGAAGATCGGGTTGGCGGCATTGAGTTCCGCGAAGGCCTGCTCATCCTCGCGCTTGACCATCACCTGCGTCTCGGTCGGCACGGCGGCGCGGGCCATCTCGATCAGGTCCTCGAACCACAGGCAGCCCTGACCCTCGGCCACCTCGACCGAGATGCGCGCGACGGACCGCTGCGAATGCGGCGTGGCCAGCTGGTTGCGCGTGGCCCGCGCGTGTTCGCTGAGTTCCAGCGAGCAGGGGCAGGTCGAGGAATAGACGTAGTCGAGGTGCACGATCTTCTGGCGCACGCCGTCGCGCTCCACCAGTTCCAGCGCGATGTCGTAATACTGGTAACCCGACAGGCCCGAACGCAGGCTTTTAACCTTGGCCGGGAAGCTGAGGCGCATCTGGATGCGGGCGTCGAAGCTTTCGAGGTCGGACTTGTAGTCATCGAGCGCGGCCTCGATCACCTCGAAGCTGAAGGTCTTTTCGGCATGGGCATAGAAGGACCGCATGATGCGGCTCATGTTGATGCCCTTCTTGTCCGCCTCGAGGCTGACTGTGCCAGTAACCGAGGTTTCGAGCGTCAGATCGCCGTTGTCGCGGGTGTGGTAGTTGATCGGCAGGCGGAAGTTCGAAATCCCGACATGCTGGATCTGCCGGTTTGCCCCGCGGATCAGCGACGACGGCCCGTTCTGCAGGTCGGGCAACGTGTCCTTGTAGGCCGCATCGGTGCGAAACTCGGCCGGGTACTCGCGGCGGAACGCCGGGTAGCCGTCGCCGACAAGGCGCGCGACGGCTGGGTCCAGCGCGGCGATCTCGGCATCGGTCGCCTCGGCGGCCCAGGCCTTGAGGCGGGCCAGCGCGGTCTCGGCCTCGGCGCGGCTTGGCGCCTCGGTCATCTCGGTCACGTGGATGTTCATGTTGGTCGTCCCTTTCCACCCGGTCACGGGGTCGAAAGATAGGGAGCGCTTCGCGTCTGCCCAATCTTGTCGTTCGGAAATTTTACGCTAAGCGCCCCGAAACGGATCACATTTCAGGTATTTATTCGCTGTACCGCATGATCCTCGGTCAGAGCGCGCGAAACCGCGTAATCTTGGATCAGAGCGCGCGGAAGCGCGCGACGAAACGCGACAGGATGCGCTGCGGGACCGTCACACGCTCTGCAAGGCAGGCGGCGGTCAGCGCCGCGGCCTCGGACGGGTCGAAATAGCCGCGGTGCTTGTAGATCTCGATTCGGTTGGCGAAATTCTCGCCCTGCGCCTCGGGGTGGAACTGGGTGGCGTAGACGTTGGACCCTGCCCGGATCATCTGGAACGGGCAGGTGTCGGAAGCGACGAGATGCACGGCGCCCTCGGGCAGCGCCTCGACCGCTTCCTTGTGACCGACAAGAGCGCGGAACGTGCCGGGCAGGTCTGCAAGCAGCGGATCGGCCGCGCCCGCCTCGGTCACGTGGCAATCGACACCGCCGATGGGCTCACCGTAGCGGCCCTTGCCCACGGGCGCGCCGAGCGTCGCACCAAGGATGCCCATGCCGTAGCAGCAGCCCATGAAGGGCATGTCGCGGGCCAGGACCTCGGGCATCAGGCCCATCACGTCGGCCTCGATCCGGGCCTCGACCGGGTCTTTCTTCTCGGGCGGGTCGCTGACGCAGCCGGGCCCACCGCCCACGATGATGCCTGCGTAATCGTCGAGCGACAGCGCGGGCAGCGGACCCTGGTCGAGGCGGATGCGCTGCACCTCGTCCGTGCCCAACCCGCCGCGGTCGAGAAAGGCGCCGAATTCCTCGTCGGCGGCCTCCGTCTCAGGGCGGAGTTGGAGGACGAGAAAGGGTTTCATGCCGCTTTTTGCTTTTGCGTCAGGGATTTGGCCATGACGGCGTTGGGCAGGCGGACACCGTTGCGCTCCACCTCCTGCCGTTTCTCGACCCGCCAGCCGCGGCGGGTGAAGAAGCGTTCTGCAAGCAGGCTCGCCTCGGTCTCGATCCGGGAGAGGCCAGCGGCGCGCGCGCGCCCCTCGAGAACGGCATAGAGCGTTTCGGCCACGCCCTGCCCCATCGCCTCGGGCGCGACATAGGCGAAGTCGAGCCAGCCGGTGCCGAGGTCCAGCGTCATGAAGCCCAGCAGGCGGTCGGCCCGTTCCGCGAGGATCGTGTCAGCCTCGACCAGGCGGCGGCGCCACTCCTCGCCGTTGGGCGGGGCGGGCGACCAGGCGGCGCGTTGCGCCTCGGTATAATGGGCTGCCGCCCCCTCGCGCACGGCGCGGTGGTAGAGCGCGGCCAACCCCGGCGCGTCGGTGACGCGACAGGGGCGGATGATCAGGCCGTTCATACCCGCGCCTCGGCCAGAGCGGCGGTCAGGTCGGCGATCAGGTCGTCGGGGTCTTCGAGGCCGACCGACAGCCGCACCAGCCCGCGGGTGATGCCAAGAGCCTGCCGCTGCTCTTCGGTCAGGCGCTGGTGGGTGGTGGTGGCGGGGTGGGTGATGATCGACTTCGCATCGCCGAGGTTGTTGGAAATCGTGATGATTTCCAATGCGTTGAGGAAACGAAAGGCCGCCTCCTGCCCGCCCGCCAGTTCAAGCGCGATGACGGTGCCGCCGGCCTCCATCTGCTGCGTGGCGAGGGTGTGCTGCGGATGGCTGGCAAGACCGGGGAAGATGACGCGCGCGAGACCCGGCTGCCCCTCCAGCGCCTCGGCGATGGCTTGCGCGCCCGCGGCCTGCGCGCGGCAGCGCAGCTCGACCGTTTCCAGCGATTTCAGCATCACCCAGGCGTTGAAGGGCGACATCGCGCCGCCGGTGTGCTTGAGGTAGGGCTCGACCGTCTTGCGGATGAACGCCGTGCTGCCGAGGATGACGCCGCCAAGGCAGCGGCCCTGACCGTCGATGTGCTTCGTGGCCGAGTAGACGACGACATCGGCGCCAAGGCCGAGCGTGTCCTGGAACACCGGCGTGGCGAAGACGTTGTCGACGATCACGATCGCGCCTACCGCGTGGGCAAGGCGAGAGACAGACGCGATATCAATGACTTCCAGCGTGGGGTTCGAAATCGACTCGAAGAACACCGCGGAGGTATCTGGCCGGATGGCCTTTTCCCATTGCGACAGGTCCGTCCCGTCGACAAACGTAACCTCCACCCCGTAGCGCGTCAGCACCTCTTCGAGGATGTAGAGGCACGATCCGAAGAGCGCGCGCGCGGCGACGACATGGTCGCCCGCCTTCAACATCGAGACCAGCGCGCCGTTGACCGCCGCCATGCCACTGGCGGTGGCAAAGGCATCCTCGGCCCCTTCCAGCGCGGCGATCCGATCCTCGAACATGCGCACGGTCGGGTTGCCGTAGCGGGCATAGATGTATTCGTCAGGGCCGGTTTCGATGAAGCGCGCCTCGGCGGCTTCGGCACTGTCGTAGACGAAGCCCTGCGTCAGGAACAACGCCTCGCTGACCTCGCCATACTGGCTGCGGCGGGTGCCGGAATGCACCGCGCGGGTGCGTTTCTTCCAGGTCTTCCGGGGGGATGCGTCATTCATGCCCCTATCCTTTCCTCTCGTGGCCCGGGGTTTGCCCCAAGGGCGGAAACGGTCGGGGGCGAGCGGAAGGCTGGGCGTCCACGACCTCTTTAGCGGTTTCTTTAGCGTGGCCCGCAATCCGGTTCACAAATCGCCACGTGGCCGCTTGGCTACGCCGGGGCGCGGCAATCGTCAAGCGGGGAGCGCGCACCGCTCTTTCCCCGGCCCGCCCCCTTGCGGCAGCGCCCTACCCCCCCGATCTCAGGACGGAGTGGCGGGAAACCACCAGCGCGCGCGGCAATGTCTGGTTTTTGTAAAGAAACCTTTCTAACGTGATGCGCGCGACCGGAAAACGATCGACGGGGACGGTATGAGTTCGAGCTTTCTACAGGGCGTATCCTTTTTCGCGCTGGTGGTCATCGTCGTGATGGCCAGCTTCGGCGGCTTCGGGGTGCTCTGAGATGTCGAAACGCTACGGCGGTGAGTTCAGCCCGACGGGCCAACGCAACGCGGGCACCCCGCGCGACACGGTCACGGCCGAACGGCTCGAGGTGCCCAGCTTCAAGGGGCGCAAGCCGATGCGTCACGGCGCGAAGCTGAACATGATGTTCGTGCTGGCGCTTCTGCCGCTCCTGACCGCGTTCTTCCAGCCGGTGACGGCGATGGCGACCGACCTTCTGGGCGTGGCGGCGCTGATGCTCGCGGCCTGGCTGACCCGCGACGGGGTCCGGGCCGAGGACGCGTTCAACGAACGTAAGGTCGCGCGCCGCCCGGCGATCCCGCGCAAGATTTTCGGCTCGGTGCTGATGGGGGTTGGCGTGGGTCTTGTGGTCTTTGGCGGGCAGTGGATCATCCCCGCGGCCGTGGTGGTAGGCGCGATCGCAGGTGCCCTGCACCTCGGTGCCTTCGGGCTCGATCCGCTGGCCGACAAGGGGCTGGAGGGGATGGACCGCCACCAGACCGACCGCATCGCCCGCAAGATCGAGGAAGCCGAAAAGGTCCTCGACCAGATGACCGACGCGATCAAGCGCGCC
>CAZVQL010000044.1:3827-7932 GCA_964629305.1 uncultured Roseicyclus sp. | reverse complement strand
CTCGAGGCGCGCGTGACCGCCTTCGAGGACACCGCCCGCGCCATGTTCCGCCAGGTCGAGGCCGATCCGCGCGACCTTGCAGGCGCGCGGCGCTACCTGGGCGTCTATCTGCAAGGGGCGCGTGACGCGACGGTGCAGTTCTCCGACCTCTATGCCCGCAACCGCGAGCCGCAGATCCGCGCCGATTACATCGCGTTTCTCGACGACCTCGAGACGAATTTCGCCAAGCGCACCCGCGCGATGCTGACCGACGACCGCACCGATTTCGACATTGAAACCGAGGTTCTTCGCGAGCGCCTTAACCGTGAAAACCTGCATATCGAGGGATGAGGACCGACCCATGACCACGGAAATCCGCCAGCAGGCCGAAGAGGCCGCCAAGCTTGTCGATGAGCTGAACGCCATCGTTCTGCCGGAACCCAGTGCCGACCTGGTGCCGCTGCCCGCCGCCGACGCGCCCACGGCCGAGGAAATCCGCAAGCGGATGTCCGAGATCAACATGGGCGACACAAACTCGATCGTCACCTTCGGTTCGGCCGCGCAGGCGGAACTGCAGCAGATCAGCCAGTCGATGCTGCAGGGTGTGAAGAACAAGGATGTCGGCCCCGCGGGCGACTCCTTGCGCGAAATCGTCGGCACGATCCGCGGCTTCTCGGTCGACGAGCTGGACCCCAACCGCAAGCAAAGCTGGTGGGAGCGGCTCTTTGGCAAGGCCAAGCCGATCCACAACTTCATCGCGAAATACGAAGAGGTTCAGGACCAGATCGACCGCATCACCGACAACCTGCTCAAGCACGAGCACACGCTGATGAAGGACATCAAGTCGCTCGACCTGCTCTACGAGAAGACGCTCGATTTCTACGACGAGCTGGCGCTCTACATCGCGGCGGGCGAAGAAAAGCTGCGTGAGCTGGACGAGGAAACCATCCCGGCCAAGGAGGCCGAGGTGAACGCCGCCCCCGAGAACGACCAGGTCATCAAGGCGCAGGAACTGCGCGACCTGCGCGCGGCCCGCGACGACCTGGAGCGCCGGGTGCATGACCTGAAGCTGACGCGACAGGTGACGATGCAGTCGCTCCCCTCGATCCGGCTGGTGCAGGAGAACGACAAGTCGCTGGTGACCAAGATCAACTCGACACTCGTGAACACCGTGCCGCTTTGGGAAACCCAGCTGGCGCAGGCGGTGACGATCCAGCGCTCGACCGAGGCGGCCAAGGCCGTGCGCGAGGCGACCGACCTGACCAACGAGCTGCTGACGCAGAACGCCGCCAACCTGCGCGAATCGAACCGGATGGTGCGCGAAGAGATGGAGCGCGGCGTCTTCGACATCGAGGCGGTGAAAAAGGCCAACTCCGAGCTGATCGCCACGATCGAGGAAAGCCTGCAGATCGCCGACGAAGGCAAGCGCCGTCGGGCCGAGGCCGAGGCAGAGATGCAGAAGATGGAGACCGAACTGCGCGACACCCTCGCCGCCGCCTCGTCGCGCGCGACGCAGGCCGCCAGCGGGGCCACCGGCTCGGGCGCCACCCCGCCCCCGCCGCCGGCGGGCTGACGGGCGATCATGCGGCGCCCGTTCACACATCTTCTGATG
Source organism: uncultured Roseicyclus sp. (assembly GCA_964629305.1). Lineage (GTDB taxonomy): Bacteria > Pseudomonadota > Alphaproteobacteria > Rhodobacterales > Rhodobacteraceae > Roseicyclus. Next base: position 6,341 of record CAZVQL010000044.1, on the reverse strand, counting down.
GGCGCCGCGGCGCTGGCCCTTGGGGCGTGCGTGATGACGCCCGCCCCCGAGGTGTCCCCACGCCCCGAGGCGCGGTCCGAGGCCCCGGCACAATCGGCGGAAAGCGCGGCCTTCGCCCGCTATTACCGCGGCATCGAAGCACAACTGGTCTCGAGCGGATTGCTGCGCACCGATGACGGCAGAACCGACGCCCCGTTCTCGGCCGCGACACTGGCCGCGAATTTCGAGCGGATCGCGCTCTATGACGAATACACCCTGTCGGGGGGGCGCTTCATCCAGCAGCAGACCCCATCGCGCCTGCGCCGCTGGGAGCAGCCCGTGCGCATACAGGCGCATTTCGGGCGCTCGGTCAGCCCAGAGCAGCGCGCCGAGGACCGGGCGATCCTGAACACCTTTGTCGGCAGACTGGCGCGCGTGACCCGACATCCGATCAGCACCGTCAATTCCGGCGGCAATTTCCACGTGCTCTACCTGAACCGGGACGAGCAAAGATCGGTCGGGGATCTGGTCAGCCGCCTCGTGCCCGGCGTCGGCCCCGAAACCATCGCCGAGATCGAGGCGCTGCCGCGCTCGACCTTCTGCTCGGTCTATGCCTTTTCGCAAACCGGCGGTCGGCCCGTCTATGTCGCCGCGATCGCGATCATCCGCGACGAACACCCCAGCCTCCTGCGCCGCTCCTGCGTGCACGAGGAGGTGGCGCAGGGCCTGGGCCTTCCGAACGACAGCCCGGCCGCGCGACCCTCGATCTTCAACGACGACGAGGAATTCGCGCTGCTGACCCGGCATGACGAGCTGCTTCTGCGCATCCTCTACGACCCCCGCCTGCAACCCGGGCTCGAGCCCGACGAGGCGCGCCCGACCGTGCGCCGGATCGCCGAAGAGTTGCTCGGCGGGCCCACCTGACACACGCATTCACACGACCCCCCGAAGGAGGCTCCGACATGCCGTTCATGGATTTCCTCAAAGGCCAGTTCATCGATGTCATCGAATGGACGGACGACACCCGCGACACCATGGTCTACCGCTTCGAGCGTTACGGCCACGAGATCAAGTACGGCGCCAAGCTGACGGTGCGCGAGGGGCAGGTCGCGGTCTTCATCCACGAGGGCCAGCTCGCCGACATCTTCACCCCCGGTCTCTACATGCTCGAGACCAACAACATGCCGATCATGACGAACCTCCAGCACTGGGACCACGGCTTTGCCTCGCCCTTCAAGTCGGAGATCTACTTCGTCAATACCAACCGGTTCACGGACCTGAAATGGGGCACGAAGAACCCGATCATGCTGCGCGATCCCGAGTTCGGGCCGACCCGCATCCGCGCCTTCGGAACCTACACGGTCAAGGTCGCGGACGCCGGCCGCTTCATGACCGAGATCGTTGGCACGGACGGTGAGTTCACCACCGACGAGGTCACCTTCCAGATCCGCAACATCATCGTGCAGCAGTTCAGCCAGGTGGTGGCGGGCGCAGGGATTCCGGTGCTCGACATGGCGGCCAACACTGGCGAGTTCGGCAAGCTGGTCGCGGGCCGCATCTCCGAGACGATCGACCAGTACGGCCTGACCCTGCCCGAGCTTTATATCGAGAACATCTCGCTGCCCCCCGCGGTGGAAGAAGCGCTGGACCGCCGCACCTCGATGGGCGTGGTGGGCGACCTGAACCGCTACACCCAGTTCCAGACCGCCGAGGCGATGCGCGCGGCAGCCGAGAACCCCGGCGGCGACGGCGGCATGGGCGCGGGCCTCGGGATGGGGATGGGCATGGCGATGGCGAACCAGTTCGCGCAAGGCCTCGGCGGCCAGCAGGCGCAGCCGCACCAGGCGGCCCATGCCGCCCCGCCCCCGCCGCCGGTCGAGCATGTGTGGCACATCGCCGACAACGGCCAGACCAAGGGTCCGTTTTCCAAGGCCGACCTCGGCCGCATGGCCGGTTCGGGCGAGCTGACGCGCCAGACCTTCGTCTGGACGCAAGGCCAGGACGGCTGGAAGAAGGCCGAGGATGTGCAGGAGCTTGCACAGCTCTTCACCGTCATGCCGCCCCCGCCCCCGCCGCCGGGTTGATCGGTCGTCTTCGACGACCGGCGAAAGGGGGCGCTCCCGCGCGGCTCGGCCTGCGGCCTGCGCCCCTTGGGCCCGGCAGCGCGTGCCGCGCTGCGGGTGTACCAGGTCGGCAAGCCATACGCGCGGGTGTCACCGGCTGGATTGCGTATTTTGGGAAAGATGAAGGGCGTAACGCGATCTTAACAGCCCCAATGCCAGGATGTGCCCGCGGTACAGGCTGGCGAGCCGATGACCGCGAAAGGTGAAGGCGCCCTGCCCTGTCGTGCAGCGCCCCGCGGGTTTCCGGATCCGATCGGGGAACACTCGGCCGGGTGGGGGCCCGATCCCCCTTCGACCTTCATCTTTCCATAAATACGCACTTCGACAGTGCCACCAGCACGGCGCCGGGCCGGTGCGACACGTGCCCCGCCCGCGCCCGCCGCGGCACCGGGCCGAAGGCCCGCGGCGCGGC
>CAZVQL010000044.1:0-3817 GCA_964629305.1 uncultured Roseicyclus sp. | reverse complement strand
TCGAGGGCTCTTGCGCGGCATCCACGGCGCCGCCGTGCGACCTGTCGCAGGGCCGGGCGGCCATCCGCCCGCTCGATATCGGACGGCAGCGCGCCCCTGCCGCCGCCGTTGCACCGTGCCATGCGGCCTAGCCTTCATCACGTCCCCCCGTCCCAGGCGACGCCACGCTGCGTGTCCCTGCTGCGCGCATCCGTCATCGCGGGGCCTTGATCACGCCTGCCCTGCGCGGGAGAAAGGGACGGCAGCGCATAGGTGGAGTTCCCGGCACATGAGCGAGTTCGAGACGACCGAGGCCCCGGCCCGCCCCGAGGACGAGCACCGCTTTCCCTGCGACCAGTGCGGCGCCGACATGCGCTTCGATCCGGGCGGCGACCGGCTGATCTGCGATCATTGCGGCAACACGGCTGCCCTGGAGCCCGAGGGCGGGCCTTGGGGCGGCGACGCCCGCGCGCTGGTCGAGCTTGACTACGAGACGGCCATCGCTGCCAAGCTTCCCGCGCAGGAGATGGAAGAGACCCGCGTCAGCCAATGCCCCAACTGCGGCGCGCAGGTGGAGTTTCAGCCCGAGATCCACGCCAAGGAATGCCCCTTCTGCGCCACGCCGGTCGTGACCGACACCGGCACGCATCGCCACATCAAGCCCAAGGGCGTGATCCCCTTCCAGCTGACCGAGCGGCAGGCGCATACGGCGATGAACGGCTGGCTCGGGCGGCTCTGGTTCGCGCCGAACGGGTTGCAGGAGTATGCCAAGAAGGGCCGCAAGATGGATGGCATCTACGTCCCCTACTGGACCTATGACGCCGACACCGCCACCCAGTACCGCGGCCAGCGGGGCGACGCCTATTACGTGACCGTGCGCGGGCAGGACGGCAAGTCGCGGCGCGAGAGGCGCATCCGCTGGACCCGCACCTCGGGCCGCGTGGCGCGTTGGTTCGACGATATCCTGATCCTCGCCTCGCGCTCGCTGCCCAAGTCATTCACCGACCGCCTGGCCCCCTGGGACCTGACGCAGCTCGACGGCTACCGGCCCGAGTTCCTGTCGGGCTTCCGGGCCGAGGGCTACACGGTCGAGTTGGACGAGGGGTTCGAAGAGGCCAAGCAGGTGATGGAGAACCAGATCCGCCAGGACGTACGCCGCAACATCGGCGGCGACGAGCAGCGGATCGATCACATGCAGATCCGCATCGACGACGTGACCTTCAAGCATGTCCTGCTGCCGATCTGGGTCGCCGCCTACAAGTACCGCGGTCAGTCCTACCGCTTCGTCGTGAACGGCCAGACCGGCAAGGTGCAGGGCGAGCGCCCATGGTCCTGGATCAAGATCACGCTGGCCATTCTGGTCGCGGCCATTGTCATCGGCGCGCTCGCCTATGGCTATGTCATGCTGGAAGAGGGCGGGGCCACCTTCAAATAGGCGCCCGCCCTGCCCCGCTTCAGCGCTTGCCGATCGGCACCTTGCGCGCGCCCTCGGGCGAGGTATCGCCGCGTTTGGGCACCGTCAGGGTCAGCACCCCGTCCTTCAGGTCCGCGCCGATCCCGTCGCCATCCGCATCCGGCGGCAGGCGGAAGGACCGCGAGAAGGACCCGAATTCGCGTTCGGAGAAAAACCAGGTCTCTCCCTTTTCGGTCTTGGTCGACTCCTTGCGACCGGTGACAGTTACCACGCCCTCGTGCAGCGTGATGTCGATGTCCTTTTCCTCGACCCCCGGCACCTCCATCGAGATGCGATAGGCCCCGTCGTCGGCGGACGCCTCGGACGCGGGCGCGAACCAGTCGGCCACGCGCGCGCCAAGCGTCCGGAACGGGTCTGCGAGCGAGGGCAGGAAACCGGATTTATGCGATGTCTCGACCATTCTGACCTCCATTGGATGGGTGACGCATGCAACGGGGTTTGATTACCAGCGTTCACCAATCCAAACCTTGACCTGCGTCAAAATTCGCTGGCCCACGCGGGGTGCAGCGCGTAGTCAGGGCGCCGAGAGAGACCGGGAGATGCACCATGCTGCTCTGTGCGGGCGAAGCCCTGATCGACATGCTGCCGCGCAAGACCGACGCGGGCGAAGCCGCCTTTGCGCCCTACCCCGGCGGCTCGGTCTTCAACACCGCGGTTGCAGCGGCGCGGCTGGGGGTCAAGACGGGCTTCTTCTCGGGGCTGTCGACGGACCTGTTCGGGGAACGGCTGGCCGCCGTCCTGACCGCATCCGGGGTCGACAGTGACCTTGCCGCGCGCTCGGACCGGCCCACGACGCTGGCCTTCGTCACGCTGACCGACGGGCAGGCGCGCTATGCCTTCTACGACGAGAACACCGCCGGGCGCATGCTGTCCGAGGGCGACCTGCCCGACCTGCCCGAGGGCGTCACCGCGGTGTTCTTCGGCGGCATCAGCCTGGCCGTGGAACCCTGCGCCGAGGCCTACGCGACGCTCGCCGCCCGTGCCACCGCCGACCGTCTGGTGATGCTCGACCCCAACATCCGCCCCGGCTTCATCGCCGACGAGGCGCGCTTTCGCGACCGCATGGACCGCATGCTGGCCGCCGCCGACGTGGTGAAGATCTCGGACGAAGACCTCGAGTGGCTGATGGGCGAAGGGGCCCTTGCCGACCGCGCCGAAAAGCTGCTGGAGATGGGCCCCGCCCTGATCCTCGTGACCGAGGGGGCCGAGGGGGTGACGGCTTATGGCGCAGGCGATCCGGTGCGCGTGCCCGCGAAAAAGGTCGCGGTGGTCGATACAGTGGGCGCGGGCGACACGTTCAACGCGGGCTTCCTTGCCGGGCTGGAGGATGCCGGCGCGATGACGAAGGACGCGGTGCGCGCGGGCCTTTCGCCCGATGTGCTCGAGGCCGCGCTGACCCTCGGCGTGCAGGCCGCCGCCGTCACCGTGTCCCGCGCAGGCGCCAACCCGCCGCGCCGGGACGAGATGGCATGAGGGCACTGATCCAACGCGTGACGGAGGCGCAGGTCGCCGTCGCGGGCGAGGTGATCGGGCGGACCGGTCCGGGCCTTCTGATCCTCGTCTGCGCGATGCAGGGCGACACCGAGGAGGCGGCCGAGCGGATGGCCGCCAAGATCGCCAAGCTGCGCATCTTCCAGGACGAGGCGGGCAAGATGAACCGCGCGCTCCTCGACACGGGCGGCGGCGCGCTGGTCGTCAGCCAGTTCACACTGGCCGCCGACACCAGCCGCGGCAACCGCCCCGGCTTTTCCACCGCCGCCCCGCCCGAAGAGGGTGAGCGCCTCTACCTTCACTTCGCCCGCGCGCTGGCCGCGCTGGGGCCGCAGGTGGAAACCGGGCGCTTCGGCGCGGACATGGCCGTCAGCCTGACGAATGACGGGCCCGTCACGATTTGGCTTGATAATTAAGCGGCCCGCCTAAAATCTAGGCTGTGTGAACATGGACGAAGGCCCCAGCACGCGGATAGGCTGGCCCTTCGCTGCACAACCTGCACCCATGGGCACGAGGGACAAGAACCGACCGACATGAGCGATACACCGCGCTTCTACGACGAAATGCTGACCCCGGACGGCGCACCGCGCGGGCCATATGACAGCTATGGGCACTGGTTCGACCGCGAGGACCTGCGCGAGCTGCGCAAGAAATCGACCGAGGCAGAACGCTTCTTCCGCCGCACCGGCATCACCTTCAACGTCTACGGCCAGGCCGAGGCGGATGAACGGCTGATCCCCTTCGACATCGTGCCGCGCATTATCTCGGCGCGCGAATGGGCGCGGCTGACCAAGGGCATCGAGCAGCGCGTGCGCGCGATCAACGCCTTCCTGCACGACATCTACCACCGCCAGGAGATCCTGCGCGCGGGCC
>CAZVQL010000043.1:15688-16203 GCA_964629305.1 uncultured Roseicyclus sp. | reverse complement strand
TGGCGGAGGCGGAACGGGCCAGTGGCCGGAGCCTTTTCCCGGTGTTCCAGTATCGCTACGGGCGCGGCACCGCGGCGCTGGAGGCGCTGATCGCGGCGGGGCTGGCGGGGCGGCCGCAGGTGGCGGCGCTGGAAACCCATTGGAACCGCGGGGCCGACTATTACGCCGTGCCATGGCGGGGCACCTGGGCGGGAGAGCGGGGCGGCGCGGTTCTGGGCCATGCGATCCACAATCACGACCTGTTGTGCCGCTATTTCGGCCAGCCGGCGGCAGTCAGCGCGCAGGTGGCCACCCGCGTGAACCCGATCGAGACGGAGGATTGCGCGGCCATCGTGATCCGGTTCGACAGTGGTGCGCTTGCAACATCCTCGGTCACGCTGGGGGCGGCGGGCGACACGAGCCGCCTGCGGCTGGTGTTCGAGCATCTGACCGCCACCTCGGGCGATCTGCCCTATGCCCCGGCACAGGGCGCGTGGAGCTTTGCCGCCCGAGACCCGGCGCGGCAGGCGCAGGTC
>CAZVQL010000043.1:0-15678 GCA_964629305.1 uncultured Roseicyclus sp. | reverse complement strand
GCAGCCAAGGGCCGGGTTCGCGGGCTATTTCGAGGCGATCGCCGAGGCGCTGGCGGGGGCGCCGGGCCGCGAGGTGACGCTGACGGACGGGCGCCGCTCGATCGAGTTGGTGACCGCGGTCTACGCGGCGGCGCGGGGTGGCAAAGAGGTTGCTTTGCCGCTCACAATCGGCTCAGACTTCTACGAAAGCTGGTTGCCCCTCTGAGACCGCGGAACGCGACCGGGGGCGCGAGTGACACGACGGGGCACGCTGGCCCCTGACCTTTAAGGGAGGACTGAATGACCCATCTGAAACTGCTTGGAACCACTGCGCTTGCCCTTGGCCTCGCGGCCCCGGCCATGGCGCAGGAAATCCGCTTCATGTGCTATTCCGACGGCAATGAATGCGAAGTCTATGACGATGTGCTGACCCGGTTCGAGGCCGAGAATGACGGGGTGGACGTGATCGTCGACGTCGTGCCCTACCAGGCGATTCTCGAAAACCTGCCGATCCAGCTGGCGGCGGGCACGGGGCCTGACCTGGCCAAGGTCACCGACCTGGGCGGGTTGAACCAGTATTACCTCGATCTCGCGCCCCATGTGGATCGCGATTATTGGCAAAACGCCTTTGGCGGCACGCTGGACTGGTACCGCGCAGGGCCTGAGGATGACGGCATCTATGGCATGCACAGCCAGCTGACGATCACCGGCGCCTTCGTCAATGCCACGCTCTTCGAACAGGCGGGCGTCGAGATGCCGGGGGCCGATGCGACATGGTCCGAGTGGGCCGAGGCGGCGCGCGCGGTGGCCGAGGCGACGGATACGCCGTTTCCGATGGCGATCGACCGGTCGGGCCACCGGGTGGCGGGGCCGGCGATTTCCTATGGCGCGGCGCTGTTCGGCCCCGATGGCACGCCGACCCTGTCCGATGACGGGTTCCGCGCCTTTGTCCAGCAATTCGTCGATTGGCACAATGACGGCACCATCGCGCGCGATGTCTGGGCCGGGCAGGGCGGCGCGACCTACCAGGACGCGGCGCAGGAATTCATCAATGGCGAGCTGGTCTTCTACTACTCGGGCAGCTGGCAGGTGGGCCGGATGGACGAGCAGGTGGGCGACTTCTTCGACTGGCGCGTCGTGGGCAGCCCCTGCGGTCCGGCGGGCGCCTGCTCGGGCATGCCGGGCGGGGCTGGCATCGTCGGCTTCAGCCAGACCGAACACCCCGAGACCGTGGCCGCCGTGATCGACTTCCTGGCGCAGGAAGACATCTACGCCGAGGTGACGGCGCGCACCCGCAACCTGCCCGGGCACCTGGGCGTCGCCTCTGCCGGGGTCGAGTTCCAGGATGCCTCGCCCGCGGCCTCGGCTGCGCTGGCGGCCTTTGCCTCGGACCTGCCCGACGTGGCGCCGGCGGCCTTCCGCTACCAGGGTTACGCGGGCAACCGCGCGATGTTCGGCATCACGGTCGAGCGCGTGAGCCAGGCGATCGTGGGCGAGCTGAGCGTCGAGGACGCGGTCGCGCGGATGGCCGATGACCTGGCCGCCGCCATGGCCGAAAGCCAGTAAGCCTTGGCCGAGACGACGGGGCAGGGCGCAGCCGCGCCCGCCCCGACCCCCACCGGAGACACCGCCGCCGCCGTCGCGCTGACCGAAAGCGCGGGCGCGGGCAGCCCCCGCGCGCTGACGGCGCGGGGCGACGGGCTGGCCCTGCGCCTCGTTGCGCCGGTGATGCGGCTGGTCGAGATCCCGATGCTGGCGCTGCAGCGGATGCTCGGGATCAACCTGCTCGCCTGGGTGTTCCTGCTGCCGAACCTTGTCCTCTTCGGCCTCTTCGCCTTTCTCCCCGTCGTGCTGAACGTGGTCTACGCAGGCACCGGCGGCGACAACGTGCTGCTGGCCGACCGCCCCTATGTCGGGGCGCGCAACTTTCAGTTTCTGACCGATTGCGCCAGCTACCTCGACCCCAACACCTGCCGCGAGGACAAGTTCTGGCGCGCGGTCTGGAACACGGCCTGGTTCGTGACCTTGCAGGTCGGCATCATGGTTGGCTTTTCGCTGCTGACCGCCATCGTGCTGAACCGCGATATCCGCGCGCGGGGCTTCTTTCGCTCGGTCTTCTTCTTCCCGGTGCTGCTCTCGCCCGTGGTCGTCGCGCTGATCTGGAAATGGATCCTGCAACGCGAGGGGGTGCTGAACGCCTTTCTCGATTGGACCGGCATCGGCGGCTACAACTGGCTGGTCGATGCGCAATGGGCCTTTGCCTGGTCGGTCTTCTTGTCGGTCTGGGCGCATATGGGCTTCTACACGCTGATCCTGCTGGCGGGGCTGCAAGCGATCCCGCGCGATGTCTACGAGGCCGCCACCATGGACCGCGCCTCGCCCTGGCGGGTCTTCCGCAAGATCACGCTGCCGCTTCTTGCACCCACGATGCTGGTGGTGCTGGTGCTGGCGCTGATCAAGGGCGTGCAGACCTTCGACGAGGTCTATGCCTTCACCGGGGGCGGGCCGGGGACGGCCACGACCTTCATCATCCAGTATATCTACGAGGAAGGGTTCGCGGGCGCCCCGCGCCTCTTTGGCCTCGCGGCTGCGGCCTCGCTGATGGTTGCCGGCGTGCTGGTTGTGCTGACGCTGATCCAGCTCTGGGTGAACCGGAGGAACGTGGATGGCTAGGGCGTGGGAGTTCCTAACCGCCACACGGGGTGGTTCGCGGCTCCACTGGACCGACTGGGCCAGTTACGCCTATCTTTGTGCGGGCGTCTTCCTGATGTTCTTCCCGGTGATCTGGCTGGTCATGTCCTCCTTCAAGACCGAGGCCGACCTGCAGCGCTACCCACCCACCTTCCTGCCCTACCAGCAGCAGACCATCATGGTGGAAGGCTACGACGACCCCCTGCCGCTCTTCGAGATGACGGGGGGCGAGTACGAGGGGATGATCCTGGCGCAGCTGCGCCGCGTGGGCCTTCAGGCGCAGATGATCGACCCGGCCAACCCAGAGGAACGGTTGCGCGTGGGCATCGAGGACCGGGTGCCGGTCGAGCGTTTCACGCTGGCGACCGAGAATTACACCGAGCTTTTCGGGCGCTTCAACTTCCTGCTTTATTTCTGGAATTCGACCTTCATCACCGTCATGGCGACGCTGATCATGCTGTTGACCAACTCCATGGCGGCCTTCGCTTTGTCGAAATACCAGTTTCGCGGGCGCACGGTGGTGCTGCTTCTGGTGATCGGCACGCTGATGATCCCGCAGACGGTGGTGCTGGTGCCGCTCTTCCTGATCGTGACGGAGATGGGGATGTTCAACAGCCTGTGGGGCGTCATCATCCCCGGGGCGGCGACGCCAACGGGCGTGTTCCTGCTCCGACAATACATGCTGACGATCCCGGACGAGATCCTCGACGCCGCCCGCATGGACAAGGCCAGCGAGTGGAAGATCTACTGGCGGATCATCCTGCCGCTCTCGGCACCCGCCATTGCCGTGCTCGCGATCCTTGCGATCATGTGGCGCTGGAACGACTTCCTCTGGCCGCTCATCGTGCTGACCCGTTCCGAGAACTTCACCCTGCAGCTTGCGCTCAACTCGTTCCAGGGCGAGTTGCAGACCGATTGGTCGAGCCTTCTGGCAATGACCGTTCTGACCCTTCTGCCCATCGCGATGGTCTTCATGTTCCTGCAGAAATACATCGCGACCGGCATCGCCTCTACGGGGGGTAAGTGATGGCTTCCATCGAACTCAGACAGGTCAAGAAGGCCTATGGCGCGGCCGAGGTGATCAAGGGCATCGACCTGCAGATCGCCGAGGGGGATTTTTGCGTATTCGTGGGCCCCTCGGGCTGCGGGAAATCCACGCTTCTGCGGATGATTTCGGGGCTCGAGGATATCTCGGGCGGCGAGATCGCCATCGGGGACGAGGTGGTGAACCGCATCCCCGCCGCCGACCGCGGCCTGGCGATGGTGTTCCAGTCCTACGCGCTCTACCCGCACATGACGGTGCGCCAGAACCTCAGCTTCGGGCTGGAGAACATCAACACGCCACGGGCCGAGATCACGCGCAAGGTCGATGAGGTGGCAAGGATGCTCCAGATCGACATGCTGCTCGACCGGCGGCCCAAGGATCTTTCGGGCGGCCAGCGCCAGCGGGTGGCCATCGGGCGCGCGGTGGTGCGCGAGCCGCGGGTGTTCCTCTTCGACGAGCCGCTCTCGAACCTCGACGCCGAGCTGCGCGTCGACATGCGCGGCGAGATCGCGGCGCTGCATCGCCGCCTTGGCAACACGATGATCTACGTGACCCACGACCAGGTCGAGGCGATGACCATGGCCGACAAGATCGCCGTCTTGCGGCTGGGCAAACTGGAACAGTTCGGCGCGCCGCTCGACCTCTACAACCGTCCCGCCAATCTCTTCGTGGCGGGCTTCATCGGTAGTCCGAAGATGAACTTCATCACCGGCCAGGTGGACGCGGGCGACAGGACGCTTCTGCACCTGGACACGGGCGAGAACCTGCGCCTGCCCGCCAGCGGCTTTGCCCAACGCGCGGGCGAAAAGGTGACGCTGGGCATCCGGCCCAACCACATGGCCGTGGGCGAGGGGCCTGTCGCGGTGCAGGTCCGCTCGGTCGAGCAGCTGGGCGGCGAGAGCTATGTCTACGGCCAGACGACGACCGGCGCGCCGATCACGGTGCACAGCCCCGGCCAGACGCGCATCGCCATCGGCGAGACCATCCATGTCGGTGCGCCCGAGGGTGAGATCCATCTTTTCGACAGCGACACCGGCCTGTCATTGCGGGACGACTGACATGCGGGAAACCTGGCGCTGGTTCGGCCCGGCAGATGAAATCGCGATCCCCGAGATCGTGCAGACCGGCGCGCAGGGCATCGTGTCGGCACTCCACCACGTCCCCACGGGCACGGTCTGGACTCCCGAGGAAATCGCGCGCCGCAAGGCCGAGATCGAGGGGGGCGAGGGCGCGGCCACGGGCCTGACCTGGGACGTGGTCGAAAGCCTGCCGGTGTCCGAGGCGATCAAGACGCAAACGGGCGACTGGCGTGCGCATTTGGACGCCTACCGGGAAAGCCTGTCCAACCTCGCCGCGGCGGGGGTGCGGGTGATCTGCTACAATTTCATGCCGGTCCTCGACTGGACACGGACGGACCTGGCCCACCCGGTGCCGGGCGGCGGGACGGCGATGCATTTCGAGCTGGCCGATTTCGTGGGCTTCGACCTGTTCACACTGGCCCGCGCGGGGGCCGAGGCCGACTACCCCGAAGAGCTGCGAGAGGAGGCCGCGCGCCGCCATGCCGCCCGGTCCGAGGCCGAGCAGGCGAAGCTTGCGCGCAACATCGTGGCGGGCCTGCCCGGCGCGGCGGAGCATTGGGACATCGAGGATGTCCGCGCGGCACTTGCCACCTATGACGGCATCGACGCGGACCGGCTGCGCGCGCATCTCGATACGTTCCTGGCCGAGGTGGTTCCGACCGCCGAGTGCCTTGGCCTTCGGCTTTGCTGTCACCCCGACGACCCGCCATTCCCGCTGTTGGGCCTGCCCCGGATCGTCTCGACCGAGGACGACTATGCCCGACTGGTCGAGGCCGTCCCCAGCCCCGCCAACGGCATCACCCTTTGCACCGGCTCCCTGGGCGTCGCGCCGGATTTCGACCCCGTGCGCTTCATCGAGCGTCTCGGCCCGCACATCCACTTCGTCCACCTGCGCAACACCGCGCGGGGGCCGATGCGGGGCGGGCGGTGCAGCTTCACCGAAAGCGCGCATCTTGCGGGCGACACCGACATGGTCGCGACGATCCGCGCACTGGCGGCAGAGGAACGGCGGCGCGCGGGTGAGGGCAGGCAGGATGCCGTCATCCCCATGCGCCCCGACCACGGCCATGCGCTCCTGAGCGACCTGCAACGCCCGATGATGCCGGGCTATCCGCTGATCGGTCGGATGCGGGGGCTCGCGGAACTCAGGGGCGTGATGGCGGCCTGCCGCTCATCCTAGTGTCTTTATTGCGAATAAGTCGCAACAGCGTTGACTTCTTGCGAATGCGTCGCAATATATGTCGCGACGGCACGGACCGCGCGCCCGTCTGCGCGCTGATCAACCGAGGTTGTGAATGCTGACCCGACGCCTTTTGCTTGCACTTTCCACCGCCGCCGCGCTGGCGCTGCCCGCGGCTGCGCAGGATCGCCTGTCCGTTGTCGCCACCACCGGCATGATCGCCGATGCCGCCCGACAGGTCGGCGGCGAGCTGGTCGATGTCACCGCCCTGATGGGGCCGGGGGTGGACCCGCATGCCTACCGCCAGACGCGCAGCGACATCGTCGCCACCGCGCAGGCCGATCTGGTGCTCTGGAACGGCCTCTACCTCGAGGCGCAGCTGGAAGAATTCCTGCTCGAACTTGGTGAAACCAAGCCCGTCGTCGCCGTGGCCGAGACCATCCCCGAGACCCAGCTGATCGGGTCCGAGGATTACGAGGACCGCTTCGATCCGCATGTGTGGATGAACCCCAACCTTTGGTCCCGCGTGGTGCTGGCGACCCGCGACGCGATGATCGCGGCCCACCCCGAGGGGGAAGAGGTGTTCACCGCCAATGCCGCGGCACACCTCGACGAGCTGTCCGAGCTTGCGGTCTATTCCCAGACCGTGCTGGCCTCGGTCCCCGCGGAATCCCGCGTCCTGATCACGGCCCATGACGCCTTCAACTATTTCGGTGCCGCCTATGGTTTCGAGGTGGTGGGCATCCAGGGCATCTCGACCGAAAGCGAGGCGGGCCTGAGCCGCATCGCGGACCTGGTCGACATGCTGGTCGACCGCGACATCCGCGCGGTGTTTGTCGAGTCCTCCGTCTCCGACCGCAACATCCGCGCGCTGATCGAGGGCGCGGCCGCGCAGGGCCACGAGGTGGTCATCGGGGGCGAGCTTTACTCCGACGCGATGGGCGAGCCCGGCACCTACGAGGGCACCTATCTCGGCATGATCGACCACAATGTCACCGTCATCTCCCGCGCGCTCGGCGGCGAGGCGCCGCAAGGCGGGCGGATCGACGAACTCGCCATGAACTGAAGGGCAGAATGACCGCAGAGACGCTGACACTCGCCGCCGAAAACGGCACCAAAACCCCGGCCGGGCTGGATCCTTCCAGCCCGCTCGCCGTGCGGGGCATGACGGTCAGCTACGGCGAGAAGCCGGCGCTTTTCTCGGTCGATGCGACCTTTCCGGCGGGGGCCATGTCGGCCATCGTGGGGCCGAACGGGGCGGGCAAGTCGACCTTCCTCAAGGCCGCTCTCGGCCTGATCCCCGCCGTCTCGGGCGAGGTGCGCATCTTCGGCGCACCGCTCGCCGCCGCGCGGGACCGCATCGCCTATGTCCCCCAACGCGCCAGCATAGATTGGGATTTCCCGACCACGGTGATCGACGTCGTTCTGATGGGGCGCTACCGCAAGCTGGGCCTCTTCCGCCGGGTCTCCAGGGCGGAACGCGCGACTGCGCTCGATGCGCTGACCCGCGTGGGCATGGAAGGCTTCGCCGACCGCCAGATCGGGCAATTGTCCGGCGGGCAGCAGCAGCGGGTGTTCCTTGCCCGCGCGCTCGCGCAGGAGGCCGACCTCTACCTTCTGGATGAGCCTTTCGCGGGCGTCGATGCCGCAACCGAGCGGGCCATCATCGACGTGCTCAAGTCACTGAAGGCGCAAGGCAAATCCGTGATCGCTGTCCATCACGACCTGTCGACCGTGGCCGAGTATTTCGACCATGTCTTCCTCGTGAATGTCCGCGCCATGGGCGAGGGGCCGGTGCGCGACACCTTCACGCCAGCAGCGCTCGCTCAGACCTATGGCGGGCGGCTTGCGGCCACGCATCTGGACCAGCTCGCCCTCGCCGGGGGCTGAGATGCCCCTGTCGGCTTTCCTCGACGCGCTGCTGCTTCAGGCGGGCTACAACGCCGCCCTGGTGGCTGTCGGTGCGGCGCTTCTGGGCTTTGCCGCGGGCACGGCGGGCACGTTCCTGTTCCTGCGCAAACGCGCGCTCGTGTCCGACGCGGTGGCGCATGCGACCCTGCCGGGCGTCGGCATCGCCTTTCTCGTCATGGTCGCTCTGGGCGGCGAGGGGCGAAGCCTTGCGGGCCTGCTGCTTGGCTCGGCGCTCTCGGCCTTTGCGGGGCTTTGGCTGGTGGAGTGGATCGCGCGCAAGACGCGGCTTTCCGAAGACGCGGCCATCGGTGCGGTGCTGTCGGTCTTCTTTGGGCTCGGCATCGTCCTTTTGACGGTGATCCAGACGCTCGACCGGGGCCGGCAGGCAGGGCTGGAGGATTTTCTGCTCGGTTCCACCGCAGGCATGCTGATGCAGGACGCGTTGATCATCGCGGGCGGTGGCGCGGCTGTCGTGGCGCTGATCTGGCTTCTCCGGCGGCCGATGACGCTGGTGGCCTTCGATCCGGGCTATGCCGCGGCGACGGGCATCGACACGCGGCGCGTGGACCTGGCCATGATGGGCCTTGTCATGGCCGTGACCGTGATCGGGCTGAAGCTGGTGGGCCTGATCCTGATCGTCGCGCTGCTGATCATCCCCGCCGTGACCGCGCGGTTCTGGACCGACCGGGTCGAGCGGGTGCTGTGGACCGCGGGCCTGCTCGGGGCTGCTGCGGGCTATGTCGGCGCCGCGCTCTCGGCCTCGGCGCCGGACCTGCCGACCGGGCCGATCATCGTGCTGATCGCCGCGGGCCTCTTTTCGCTGTCGCTGCTGCTGGCGCCCCGCCGGGGCGTTCTGGCCGCTTTCCTTGCGCGCCGCCGCTTCCAGTCACGGGTGCACCGGCGGCAGGGCTTGCTTGCGCTGACCCGGTCAGAGCCGATCCACGATCCGCTGACGCTCCGCATCCTGCGGCGCGAGGGGCTGATCCGCCCCGATGGGGTCCCCACGGACGAGGGGCGGGCCCTTGCGGCCAAGTTCGCCCGCGACGAGCGCCGCTGGGACGTCGCGCGCGAGGTGCATCAGGACACCAGCCTGACGGGCCGCTACGACGGCCTGACCCCCATCGAAGAGGTCTTCGCCCCCGACGAGATCGCCGCCTTCGACGCGCGCCTCGGACCGCCGCAGCCGGTTGGGGGCTAGGGCCATGGGTGCGGAATTCGTCCAGTTCTCCCTGACGCCGATCCTGATCGGCACCTTCGCGGCCATCGCCTGCGCGCTGCCCGGCAATTTCCTGATCCTGCGCCGGCAGGCACTGATCGGCGATGCGATTTCCCATGTCGTCCTGCCGGGCATCGTCGTGGCCTTCCTGTTGACCGGCACGGTCGCGGCGCTGCCGATGCTCCTTGGCGCGGGCGGGGCCGCGCTGGTCGCCGTCATCCTGATCGAGGCCATCCGCCGCGTGGGCCGGATCGAGCCGGGCGCGGCAATGGGCGTGGTCTTCACCGCGCTTTTCGCGGGCGGCGTGCTGCTGCTGGAGCAATCGGACACGAGCCGTGTCCACCTCGACGTGGAACACGCGCTGATGGGCAACCTCGAGACGCTGATCTGGCTGCGCGCCACGGACGGGTGGGCAAGCCTCGTGAACCCCGAGGCCCTTGCCCACGTGCCGCCCGAATTGCCGCGCATGGCCGTCGCGGCCGCGCTGATCGGGCTTCTGACGCTGGTCTTCTGGCGACCCCTGAAGCTCTCCACCTTCGACGAGGGCTTCGCGCGGGCCATCGGCCTGCCGGTCTCGGCGATCGGCCTTGCGCTGGTCATCGCCGCCGCCGTGGCGGCGGTTGCGGCCTTCGACGCGGTGGGGTCGATCATCGTGATCGCCATGTTCATCTGCCCGCCCGCCGCCGCGCGGCTGATGACCAACAACCTCGCCACGCAGGTCTGGCTTTCTGTGGCCTTTGCCACGCTTTCGGCGGTCCTCGGCTACGTGTTGGCGGGCTACGGCCCGCTTTGGCTGGGCTACGCCAACGCCGTCAGCGCGGCGGGCATGATCGCGACCGTTTCGGGCGTGATCCTCGGGCTGGCCTGCCTTGTCGGCCCGCATCGCCGTCGCGTGGGCGTCGCCGCGGGCGGCTGAGGCGGCTTGCACCCGCGCAGGGGGCGGGGCAGGGTGCGTATCGTCGCAACTGCAACGGACACTCCATGACAGACGCCTACGACCCCGAACGCGAGGGCGCGAAGATGAGCTTTGCGCGCGACATGAGCTATGGCGACTACCTGTCGCTCGACGGCTTGCTCGACGGGCAAAAGCCGCTGTCGGATGCCCATGACGAGATGCTTTTCATCATCCAGCACCAGACCTCTGAGCTGTGGATGCGGCTAGCGATCCACGAGCTGACGGCTGCGCGCGACGGGCTGGCGGGGGGCGACATTCGCCCCGTCTTCAAGATGCTCACGCGCGTCGCCCGCATCTTCGAGCAGCTGAACGGCGCATGGGACGTGCTGCGCACGATGACGCCCTCGGAATACACGCGGTTCCGCGATGACCTGGGCAATTCCTCGGGGTTCCAGTCACACCAGTACCGGCTGATCGAATACATGCTGGGCAACAGAAACCCGGCGATGCTGAAAGTCCACGAACACCGCCCCGCACTTCATGCCGCGCTCACGGCGGAGCTGTCGCGGAAATCGCTTTACCATGTGGCGCTCGACCACCTGGGCCAAAGCCTCGGCGCGGATTTCTCGGGCGCCTACCGCATGGATGCGCCCCATGCCGCGCAGGATGCGATCCGCGAGGGCTGGGCGGTGGTCTACCGCGATCCGCAGGCGCATTGGGCCCTTTACGAGCTGGCCGAAAAGCTGGTCGATCTGGAGGATTACTTCCGCCGCTGGCGCTTCAACCACGTCACGACCGTGGAACGCATCATCGGCTTCAAGCGCGGCACCGGGGGAACCTCGGGCGTGCAATACCTGCGACGAATGCTCGAGGTGGAACTTTTCCCCGAGCTCTGGCAGGTCAGGGGGCAGCTATGACCATCTATCGCAAACACCTGTTCGATCTGCCGGAGGGGCTGATCTACCTCGACGGTAACTCTCTGGGGCCCTTGCCGAAATCCGTGCCTGCGCGGGTCGCCGAGGCGATTTCCGGCGAATGGGGCGGGCACCTGATCAAGGGTTGGAACCTCGATGGCTGGATGGCGCAGCCCTCTAGGGTGGGCGACCTCGTGGGGCGTCTGATCGGCGCGCCTGAGGGCAGCGTCGTGATGGGCGACACGCTGTCGATCAAGGTCTACCAGGCACTCTCGGCCGCGCTTCAGATGCGGCCCGACCGGCGCGTCGTGATCTCGGACAGCGGGAATTTCCCTACCGACCTCTACATGGCCGAGGGCCTGATCCGGCAGCTTGGCCACGGCCACGAGCTCCGCGTGGTCGCCCCCGAGGAGGTGACCGACGCGATCACCGAGGAAGTGGCCGCGGTCATGCTGACGCAGGTCGATTATCGCACGGGCCGCATGCACGACATGAACGCGATCACCGCCCGCGCCCATGCGGTGGGCGCGGTTATGATCTGGGATCTCGCCCATAGCGCGGGCGCGGTGCCGGTAGACTTGACCGCGTCGAACGCCGAATTCGCGGTAGGCTGCACCTACAAGTATCTCAACGGTGGGCCCGGCGCGCCGGCCTTCATCTACGTCCGCCCCGACATCGCCGACACGGTCCAGCCCGCGCTGGCCGGCTGGCTGGGGCACGAAGCGCCCTTCGCCTTCGACCTCGACTATCGCCCGGCGCCGGGGGTGGAGCGGATGCGCGTGGGCACGCCGCCCGTCTTGCAGATGACCGCGTTGGAAGCCGCGATGGAGGCGTGGGAGGGCGTCGACATGGCCGAGCTGCGCGAAGCCTCGGTGCACTTGTGCGAAACCTTCATCCGGGAGGTCGAGGCGCGTTGCCCCGAGCTGGAGCTTGCCAGCCCGCGCGACCCCGCGCTGCGCGGCAGCCAGGTGTCATTCCGCTTCGAACATGGCTACGCCGCGATGCAGGCGCTGATCGCGCGCGACGTGATCGGCGATTTC
This sequence comes from uncultured Roseicyclus sp., assembly GCA_964629305.1. Taxonomy (GTDB): domain Bacteria; phylum Pseudomonadota; class Alphaproteobacteria; order Rhodobacterales; family Rhodobacteraceae; genus Roseicyclus. The sequence goes on along the minus strand of CAZVQL010000043.1, from coordinate 3,728 downwards.
CGCGCGCCCGACATCATGCGCTTTGGTTTCACGCCGCTTTACGTCAGCGAAGGCGACGTTGTCCGGGCCGCCGATATCCTTGAAGAGGTGATCCGCGATCGCCTCTGGGACCGGCCCGAACACCTCGCGCGTCAGCGCGTCACCTAAGAGGCCAACCTCAACGCTGCGCGCGGCGGCTGGGCGACGACGCCCTCGTCGAAGAGCCGTGCAATCTCGCCGTCCGGCAGCTTGGCGACATCGGCCAGCACAGCCTCGGTGTGCTGCCCGAGAAGCGGGGCGGGGGCCGCAGCCTCGCGCGCTGCGGCGTCGAAGGTGAAAGGGCTTCCGGGGCTGAGGTAGGTGCCGATGCCCGGCTGCGTGACCTCGGCGAAGATCGGATTTTCGGCCGAAAGGTCCGGGTCTTCCTCGATCGCCTCGGCGAAGGTGCGGAAGACCGACCATGTCACGCCCGCGCGGTCGAAGGCTTCGCCGAATTCCGCGACGTGGCGCGCGGCGAACCAGGGGGCCAGAACGGCGGTGATCGCCTGCCGCGCCATCCAGCGTGCGCCTTCGTCGCTGAAATCCACGCCCAGTTCGGCCTCTAGCGCGGCCATCGGCTCACTCAGCCCCGTGACCTTCAGCAGGTTCTTCCACTGCCGTGCGGTCAGGCCGATCACCATGACGCGCGTCCCGTCGGCACACAGGAAATCCTGCCCGTAGGCGCCGTAAAGGCTGTTGCCGGCCTTGCCGCGGGTCTGGCCCGTCACTGCATGTTCCCCGATGATGCCGAGGTGGCCGAGCATCGCCGCGGCCACGTCCTTGAGGGTCAGGTCCACGGCCTGCCCCGTGCCGTGCCGCAGCCGGTGGCGTTCTGCGGCGAGCAGGCCCTGAACCACCATGCCGCCCGCTATCGCGTCCCAGGCGGGCAGCGCGTGGGCGACAGGCTCGACCGAGCCTTCGGGGCCGGTCGCCATGGGAAAACCGATGGCGGGGTTCACGGTGTAATCCACCGCGGGCCGTCCGTGGCGGTCGCCGCGAAGCGTGACCGACACGAGGTCCGGGCGGCGTTCGGCGAGCGTCGCGTGATCGGTCCAGCCCTTGACCGCAAGATTGGTTATGAAGAGGCCCGCATCCTCGCCGGGGGCACAGATGATCTCTTGCGCGATTTCCTTGCCGCGCGGGCTTTTGACGTCGATCGCGACCGAGCGTTTGCCCTTGTTCATCCCCGCCCAGAACAGGCTTTGCCCATTCGGCGCGACCGGCCAGCGCGTGTAGTCGAGCCCGCCTTGCGGCAGGTCGAAGCGGATCACGTCCGCGCCCATCTGCGCCAATGTCATCCCGGCCATCGGCACCGCCACGAAGGCGGAGCTTTCGACCACGCGCATGCCCTTGAGAATACCCATCAATCCCACTCCGCCCTTGCCTGCATCCCGAGGTAGCCGTCGGGCGTTGCCGTCCCCAGTTCCATCGCCTTGCCCCCCGGCGCGAGGCGCCCCTGAAGGCGCAGGTCGTGGGTGTGGAACATCGGGTGCACGCCGCGGAACCGGAAGCGCTTGGGCGGCTCGCCCGCGTGGCGCTTGGCCGTCTCCATCAGCATGATCGCCTGCATGGGCCCGTGCGTGACAAGCGCCGGATATTTCTCGACCTGCTGCGCGTAGCTCAGGTCGTAATGGATGCGGTGCGCGTTGTAAGTCGCTGCCGAAAAACGGAAAAGCCGCGCCTCGTTGATCGGCACGGTCTCGTCGAAATCGGGCGCTTCCAGTTCGGGGATGCGTTTTGGCGGTGTGAATTCCTCGGGGATATGGAGGTAGACGATATCTTGTTCCTCCTCGAGAAAACTGCCGGTTTCCCCCTCGACCTGGTGGGCGACGGTGACAAAGACCATGTCGCCTGTGCCGCCTGATTTGGGCGTGACCGACTTGATCGTCGAGATGCGCCTGAGACGTTCGCCGATCCGCAAGCTCCCCGAGAAGCTGAGCTTGCCCGCCGCCCACATCCGCCGCTTGAAGGCGAGCGGGGGCAGGAAGTCGCCCAGTTTCGGGTGCCCGTCCTCGCCCAGTTGGCTGAGCGGCACGAACTCCGGAAAGGCCGCCCAATGCCAGAGCCGCGGCATCAGGCAGCCCCGGCGCACGTCGCGCCGGAGCGAAAGGGGGTGCGACACGGCTGCGTTCAGCATGCCGGCCAGTTCCGGCGTCAGGCAGCCCCAGCGTTCCTCGGTCCGGCCGACCCAATCTTCGGCTTCGCGCATGGCGACCATGGGAAAGGTTTCCGCCCGCGTCATGCCGCTTCCTTCAGTCCGAGCATGCGCGCGACCGTCTCGCCCATCGAGGACGGGTTGGGGGCGACCATGATGCCCGCGTCCTGCAGGATCTCGACCTTTTCCTGCGCGCTTTCGCCGAAGGCGCTGATGATCGCACCCGCGTGCCCCATCTTGCGGCCCTTCGGCGCCGACAGGCCCGCGACATAGGCCGCGACGGGCTTGGTCATGTGGTCGCGGACATAGGCGGCGGCCTCGGCCTCCTGCGGGCCGCCGATCTCGCCGATCATGATGACGGCATCAGTTTCGGGATCGTTTTCAAAGAGTTCCAGGATGTCGCGGAAGCTGGAGCCGTTGATCGGATCGCCGCCGATCCCGATGGAGGAGGACACGCCGATGCCGAGCGCCGACATCTGGGAGGCGGCCTCGTAGCCCAGCGTGCCTGAGCGGCCCACGATCCCCACGCGGCCCGGCGTGTAGATGTGGGGCGGCATGATACCCATGAAGCCCTTGCCGGGGCTGATGATGCCCGCGCAATTCGGGCCGATCAGGCGCATCTTCTTCTCGCGCGGGTAGCGGCGGAGGAAGCGTTTCACCTTCATCATGTCCTGCGCGGGCAGGCCGTCGGTGACGCAGACGCAGGTCTTGATGCCGGCATCTGCGGCTTCCATCATCGCATCCGCCGCGAAGGCAGGCGGCACGAAAAGGAGCGAGGCATCGGCCCCGGTCTTTTCCACCGCCTCGCGGACAGTGTTGAAGACAGGGCGGTTCAGGACGGTGGTGCCGCCCTTGCCGGGCGTGACGCCGCCCACGACATTGGTACCGGCCTCGATCATTTCCTGGGTGTGGAACTGGCCGATGCGGCCCGAAATGCCCTGGACGATGACGCGGGTGTCTTCGGTGATGAGAATGGCCATGGTCAGGGCTCCTTATTCGGCGGCGATGGGCTGCGGGCGGGCACGGACGGCGGCCTTGGCAGCCTCGGCCAGGGTGTCGGCGGAGATGAGGGGGAGGCCGGAGGTGCGGATGATCTCGCGGCCTTCCTCCACGTTCGTGCCCGACAGGCGGACGACGACCGGCAGGGTCAGGCCCACCTCTTCGTAGGCCTGCACGACGCCCTTGGCGATCCAGTCGCAGCGGTTGATGCCCGCGAAGATGTTGACGAGGATCACGCTGACATTCGCGTCGGCCAGAACGGTGCGGAAGGCTGTGACGACACGCTCGGGGCTTGCCCCGCCGCCGATGTCGAGGAAATTGGCCGGCTCACCACCCGCCAGCTTGATCATGTCCATCGTCGCCATGGCCAGGCCCGCGCCGTTGATGATGCAGCCGATGTCGCCGTCGAGGCCCACGTAGGCCAAGCCATTGTCATGGGCCATCGCCTCGCGCGGGTCTTCCTGGCCCGGATCGCGCAGCGCCTCGACCTGCGGGCGGCGATAGAGCGCGTTGGTGTCGAAGGACATTTTCGCATCGAGCGCCACGAGGTCGCCCG
>CAZVQL010000042.1:0-16307 GCA_964629305.1 uncultured Roseicyclus sp. | reverse complement strand
GGCCATGTGGTCCACCACGATGGCGCCCGGCCCGGCATGGGCGGCGCACATCATGCCCGCAGCCCCGGCCCCGAGGATCAGCGCCGGGCATTCGGTCATGCGCCTCGTCATCGCCGGGGCACGCGCCGGTAGCCGAGCACGGCGCCGTCCTCTGGCCGGAACACCACGCGCAGGGTGGACTGCGCGCCGCCGCGGGCCGGATCAGCGGCGGAAAAGGTCACGATCACGGGGCTTGCGCCGCGGGTGGGCCAGAGAACGTCGTCACGGCGCGGCTCGAACCGGGGCGGTGCCAACGCCAGGGCCGCGACAGCGGCATCAAGCGCCGGCCGCCCGCTGATATCGCCCGCGAAGACCGGCCAACTGGTCCGTTCGCCATGCACGATGCGCAAGGGGTCGCCCTGTCCGCGCGGCGTGCAGACCTGCGTTTCACGGCCCACCGCATCGCGCGGCCCGTCGCGGCAGATGCCCGCCACCAGCGCGGGCCGGTCACCGCAGGCTGTAAGCAAAAGCGCAAGCCCGAGGATCGCGCCGCAACGCATCCGTTTTCCGGTCACCGGGGTCATGCCCCGGGTCAATCCTTGAAGCTGCGGCTGTCCTTGATCTGGTCCCAGGCCCAGACGACCTCCTGCAAGCGTTCCTCGTCGCTGCGGTCCCCGCCGTTCATGTCCGGATGCAGGATCTTGATGAGGCTGCGGTACTGTTTCCGGATCTCCACCCGTGTCCAGTGATCCTTGGCTTCGAGGATTTCCAGCGCGCGGCGTTCGGTGGGGGGCAGGCGGCGCGTGCCGGTGATCGACTTGCCGGGGTTCTGCGTGGCCTTTTCGCCCAGCACCTGGTGCGGGTCGTCGATGCCCAGACGCTGCCATGCGCGCTGTTCGTCGCTTTTCTTGCCGAACGGCTTCGTGCCGCGCCCCCAGACCCGGTCCTTTTCGATCTGCGCGTCCATCTCTTCCTCGGTGGAGCCGGAGAAGAAGTTCCACTTCAGATTGTACTCGCGCACGTGATCCTTGCAGAACCACAGGTAGTCATCGAGGCTGTCGGGCGACCGTGGCGCCCGATACTGCCCGATCAGGTCACAGCCCGGATGTTCACAGACGCGGTTCGAGGTCTCGAACGCTCCGGACATGCCGCGCTTTCCGCGAGTTTTCTTTTTCTTGGCGGAGGATACCGACAGGTCAAATCCGAAGGGATCGTTCTTCGACATGCAAAAACCTTTCCGACTCGCACGCGCGGCATTTCCACCGCGGGCGCCAGAGTCTAACCTTTCCCCACCGAAGCGAAAGGGGGCACGACGGAAAAATGGGTATTGCACAGGAGATCGAGACGCGGCTCGAATCGGCGCTACAGCCGGAACGGCTGATCGTGACCGACGACAGCGAGGCGCATCGGGGTCACGGCGGCTGGCGCGAAGGCGGCGAAACCCATTTCCGGATCGATATCGCGGCCGATGTCCTGCTCCCGATGTCGCGGATCGCTCGACACCGGGCCATTCACGACGCGCTTGGCAAGGACCTCGTGTCACGCATCCATGCGCTGGAGATCCACATCGCGGCCTGACGGGCAGCAATCAGGCTGGGTCGCTTCCGCCACGGTTTTCGAGCAGTTTCATCGCCTCGCGCGTGCCGTCCCGTGCGGCGGAGGGGCGACGGAACACGAGAAGCGTGCGGAACGCCATGCGCGTGCCGGTCAGTCCTGCGCGTTCCTTCACCGGCAGCGTTTCGGCGCGGATGAATTCCCACCCTTGGCGTGCTTCCGCGTTGAGTACATCCGCCAGCGCGCGGGCATGGCCGTCTTCGGTCTTGTCGCGGGTCTTGGTCGCGCGTTCCGGGGCGGGCAGCACGCGATATTCGTGGTCGGGCATGGGATCACCGGGTCAGACAGCGTTCCCGTGGGCTTACTTCGCGGCAGCCGATTTGGCAAAGCTTGCGTGCCTGCCGGTGATCAGGCCGGGTCCGTCGTCGCCGGGCTGCAACAGCGCCGCGTGAGGGCGGTGTTAACCCAATGGCTCGATTGTGCCGGTGATCGAGTGCGGACGCGGTATGTTCGCGCTTGGGCAGAGGGCCGTCCATCGGGTTCAGGGTTCGGTAACGATGCGCAAGATGAGTACATTGTTGATTACGATCTGGCTGCTCTCTGCCTGCGCCGCGCCCGAGGTGTCCAGCACGGGTTCCGTGCGCGACGACGCGGACAGTCTTGAACGGCGCCGTGCATTCGAACGCGCGGTGGTCGGTCACAACCTCCAGGGCGATGGGGTGGATGTCACGGTGCTTGAGGGTGGTTCCCTTGTGGGCACGCATCTAGGCGTGCCGTTCGTGGGCGCCTGGGAATACCGCCGGGGCGTGTTCTGCACGTCCCTTAGCGGGGACGATGTTCGCGATGCGTCGGATCGCATGTGTTATCGCGCCGCAATCGACGGCCGACTGGTGACGCTTGTGCCCATCGATATGTCGTGAACCGCCGGGTTTCCGAAGCCTTGGACCCCACCCGCGTTGCCCTGCAATGGACCAAACAGGCGTCTTTTACCGGTCGGACCCGGTCCGCAGCGCGGCTTATTCGGCCGGATGTGTGCGGCGCTTGCGCGCGTCGATGCGGGCAGCCTCGCGTCTCAACAGAAATGCACCCAGCGCGGCCACGGCCACGGCGATCACGGGAATGGCGATTTCGAAGGCTGTCATGTATGGCCCTCCGTCCGGAGCATTGCCAATATATAGTGGGAAATGACGTGCAGGAAAAGCCCTGCCACCGCCCAGAAGATCGTTATTCCAGTGATCGTGGCCATGTCTTCTGTCAAGGGGCGCAGCACCGCGAAGCCGATCAACCCCAGCCCGATCGCGTTCACGAAGCTGGAAAACAGCTTCACCCGTTCGTTGTGGATGGCGACCGCGCGGCGCAGGCTCGCCATGGGCCTACAGCCCCAATTTTGCCGCCACGAGGTCGTTGACCGCCTTCGGGTTGGCCTTGCCGCCGGTGGCCTTCATGACTTGGCCCACGAACCAGCCCGCGAGCTTTGGGTTGGCTTGCGCCTTTTCCATCTGCGCAGGGTTGTCGGCGATGACCTTGTCCACCGCGGCCTCGATCGCGCCGGTGTCGGTGACCTGCTTCATGCCGCGGTCTTCAACGATCTGCGCGGGGTCGCCGCCTTCGGTATAGACGATCTCGAACAGGTCCTTGGCGATCTTGCCCGAAATGTCGCCCTTGGCGATGAGGTCCAGGATGCCACCCAGTTGCGCGGGGCCGACAGGGCTTTCGGTGATGTGCCGGTCGCCGTCCTTTTTCAGCCGCCCGAACAGGTCGTTGATGACCCAGTTGGCCGCCTGCTTGCCGTCGCGCCCGGCGGCCACGGCCTCGAAATAGGCGGCGGCCTCCACCTCGGCGGTCAGAACGGTCGCGTCGTATTCGCTCAACCCGAAATCGCGCACGAAACGCGCCTTTTTCGCGTCCGGCAGTTCCGGCAGGCTGGCGGCGATTTCATCGACCCAAGCCTGTTCGATTTCAAGCGGCAGCAGGTCGGGGCAGGGGAAGTAGCGATAATCATGGGCTTCTTCCTTGGATCGCATCGAGCGCGTCTCGCCCTTGTCCGGATCGTAGAGCCGGGTTTCCTGCACCACACTGCCGCCGTCTTCGAGGATGGCGATCTGGCGCCGCGCCTCATAGTCGATGGCCTGTTGGATGAACCGCAGCGAGTTCATGTTCTTGATCTCGCAGCGGGTGCCGAGGTGGCTGAAATCCTGCGTCTCCTGGTAGCGCTCGTAGGCGCCGGGCAGGCAGACCGAGACGTTCACGTCGGCGCGCAGGTTGCCGTTCTGCATGTTGCCGTCGCAGGTGCCGAGGTAGAGCATGATCTGGCGCAGCTTGGAGACATAGGCCGCGGCCTCCTCCGGCCCGCGGATGTCGGGGCGGGAGACGATCTCCATCAGGGCCACGCCGGTGCGGTTCAGGTCGACGAAGGACAGGGCCGGGTCCATGTCGTGGATGGATTTGCCCGCGTCCTGTTCGAGGTGGATACGCTCGATCCGGACAACACGGGCCGTGCCGTCGCCCATTTCGACCAGCACTTCGCCCTCGCCCACGATGGGGTGGTAGAGCTGGGAAATCTGGTAGCCCTGCGGCAGGTCGGGGTAGAAGTAGTTCTTGCGGTCGAAGGCCGAGGTCAGGTTGATCTGCGCCTTCAGGCCAAGGCCCGTGCGCACGGCCTGCGCCACGCAAAACTCGTTGATGACAGGCAGCATGCCGGGCATGCCGGCATCGACGAAGGCGACGTTCGAATTGGGCTCGGCGCCGAATTTCGTCGAGGCACCCGAGAAGAGCTTGGAGCGCGAGGAGACCTGGGCGTGGACCTCCATGCCGATCACGAGCTCCCAGTCGTGCTTGGCGCCGGCGATCACCTTGGGCTTCGGGGTCTCGTAGGTCAGGTCGAGCATGGGTCGGATCCTCTGCGTCGGAACGGGTCAGGGTTTAGGGCAGCGGCGCGGCGCGGGCAAGCGGGTGTCGATCGGCGGGATGCCGCCCAAACGGGCGGGTGCGCAACGCCAGCCTTGCCCGAGGCATATGGCGCGCGGCATCTGCGGCTGTCTGCAACAACCATGGGGTTTCCCGTGACAGGTTTCGTCAAGGCTGCGTTGGGCGCGGCTGTGTGTGCGGTGGCGCTTTCGGGCTGCGTGATGGTGCCGGGGATGAGCACGCGCAACATGCCCGACGAGGGGTACGTGATGCGCTGGGACCATGTCCCGCAATCTGCCGAGTGGGAGCGCGCGGGCTATGCCGCGCTGCAAAGCCACGCCGCCGTGCTGCCCTCGCTGGTGCCGGGCGACATCGAGGCCTGGTGCCCGGGCTACGTCGATGCCGGCACGGAGGAGCGCGAGGCGTTCTGGCTGGGCCTGATGTCGGCGCTGGCGCGGCACGAGAGCACCTGGAACGAGCAGGCCGTGGGCGGCGGCGGGCGCTGGTTCGGGCTGGTGCAGATCAGCCCCGGTACGGCGCGGCACTACGGGTGCCAGGCGACCAGTGGCGATGCGCTGCTGGACGGGTCCGCGAATGTCAGCTGCGCGCTGAGGATCTGGGCCTCGACCGTGCCGCGTGACGGTGTGATTTCCGAGAACACGCGCGGTGTGGCGGCCGATTGGGGGCCCTTGCACCCGAGCCAGAGCGCCAAGCGCGAAGAGATGCGGGCGTGGATGCAGGCGCAGCCCTACTGCCAGGGCTGACGCCTCGGGGCCGTTTTTCTTGCAATCACGGACCCTTGGGGGCAGTCTGCCGCGGTGCGTGCTGCCTTGGGGAGGGGTCGCATGACGCGCTGCCGCGTCCTACGCCTTTTATGGTCGGCCTTTGTCTGGACCGCTTTGCCCGTCTCGGCCCTCGCCGAAGAGCGGGGCATGACGCCTGTGGCCAGACCGGTCGCCGTGACGGCGGCGCAAATGCAGATGGCCTCTGTCGATGCGGCCTTGCCCCCCGAGGAGATCAGCGCGCTTGCGCCCGGCCGCAGCCTGCGGCCCGTTGGGCGCGAAGGCTGGGCGGTGCCCGCGCTCAGGTGGGACCGACACCCGAGGGGGGCACGCTGGACCTCGGCGGTGATGGCGGCGCTGCGCGGACATGGCGCGCCGCTTCTGGAGGTGGTGCCGCGTGATATCGCGGCCTGGTGCCCGGCCTATCCCGATGCCGACCGCGGACAGCGCGCGGCCTTCTGGGCGGGGCTGATCTCGACCTTGGCGTGGCACGAAAGCACGCATCGGCCCGACGCCGTGGGCGGTGGCGGGCGTTGGTTCGGCCTGGTGCAGATCGCGCCCGGCACGGCGCGCTGGCGCAACTGCGAGGTCGGCACGGGTCAGGCGTTGCTGAATGGTCCGGCGAACCTGCGCTGCGGGGTGCGGATCATGGCCGAGACGGTGCCGCGTGACGGGGTCGTTGCCGAAGGAATGCGCGGCGTGGCCGCGGATTGGGGGCCGTTCCATTCGCGCCGCAAACGCGAGGATATGCGCAACTGGGTCCGGGGGCAGGACTATTGCCAGCGTCGCGACCTGTCGGCGATGCGGCCCGAGATGCGGCCCCGGGGGCCTGATGCCGAACGGGTCACGCCGGTCGCAGGCGATGCACGCCCCGGTCTGCAACGTCCGGCCATGCGCCCCGAGGGGGCGGCGGCGGTGCCCTGAGCTTGCGCGTTCAGGCGGTGCGCACCGGGACGCCGAGATCTGTCGCCGCGCGGATCAGGTCAAGCGGATCGTGGGCCAGGTCGAAGGGGATCGCGATCTCCCGGCCGTCGATCAAGACGATGACCGCCCGCGAAATCGGGCCGTGTTCGGTGATCCGCAGGAAGGCGATGCTCGAGGTCGCTATCTCGCGGTCTTCGCTCTGGCTCGTGACCCGCCAGCGCTGTGCGTCCATGTGCAGGCCGTAGTCGCGCGAGGTGATGAGCTGGTAGAGGCTGGTCGCAAGGGCCGGCAGCAGGAGCAGAAGGACGTAGCCGGCGGCGATGGACCACAGCTGCACGGCCAGAAGCGACAGTCCGGCAAGCGCCACCACCGAGAGGGTGAGGTTTCCGGAGCGGGTTGTGAAGTCGAGTGCTTTTGTCATGACGCCAGTGAAGCCTCCGGAATTCGCCAAAAATCGGGCATGACCGGGGCGGTGTCGCGAAATCTGCGCGGCCGGGGCCGCGCATTGCGCATCGCTCATCGGCGGAGCAGGCGCTCGGGATGGTAGGGGCGGCCCGATGGGCCGGAATGCGAGCGGCCTGCGCCGCCGAGGCAAAGCCGCGGTGCAGGCCCGAGCGACAGGGTTGCCCTGCGCAGGGCGGCGGTGGCCGCTTGCGGATCGTCGGGTAGCGTGGCTGCCGGGATCGGCGCACCCATGGTGACGCGATAGGGCATCCTGCCCTTGTTCAGCGTCTCGTGGAACAGCGTGATGTCCCTGAGCGTCGGGTGGATCAGGTCGAAGGCATAGAAGAGGGCCGAGTTCCTGGCATCGAGATGCACCGGGATCACGGGAAGATCGAACCTGCGCGCGAGGCTGGCCGCCGAAGGCATCCAGGGGCGTTCGTGAAGGGTCAGACCGCGGCGCTTGGCGAGCCGACCGGAGGGGAAAATCACCCCGAGCCGACCCTGCGCGACAGCGTCGCGGGTGTAGGCCATCGTCTGCCGCGCCTTCGCGTGGCTGCGTTTCTCGGGCCGCCATTCGACGGGCGCGATGACCTCGTGCAACCGGGGCAACACGCGGAGGATGTCGGCATTGGCGAAGAAGAAGACATCGGGCCGACGGGCCGCGAGGATCCGGGTCAGCACTAGCCCGTCGGCGATGCCGGTGGGGTGGTTGGCCACGATCAGTGCGGGGCCATGCCTCGGGATGTGCTCGGAGCCCGTGACGGTGACGGTGCGCGCGATCATCCGCGCGGCGCGTCCAAGGACCTCTCGACCGGGGTGCCCGGCGAGGGTCTCGGCAAGCTCCAGCGTGCGTCGGTAGCCAAGCAGACGGTCCAGCACGGGCCGCAAAAACCGTCCGGCGGGTCGATCGTGGCCGAGCCATGGCGCGCGCTCGGCGAGAAGCGGATCGATGCGGTTGGACACGTCCATGCCCGCGGTCTCGCATTCGTTGGTAACGGTCGCGTGACGCATGCAGGGGACGTAGTCATCCCGGCAGGCCGATGCTAGGGTCGCAGCCCATGAGCGAGGCCAGGATCACAGGCGAAGTCCCTGCGGCAGCAGGCGTGGCGCGGGGGCGCATCGTGGCGCTGGATCTTGCGCGCGCGGGCGCGCTCGTGGCGATGGCCGTTTTCCACTTCGTCTTCGACCTGGAGATGTTCGGCTTCGTTCCGCAGGGCACGACGATGATGCCGGGCTGGCGGTGGCTGGCCTACCTGACGGCGGGGTCGTTCCTGTTCCTCGTCGGCGTGGGTCTGTGGCTGGGCCACGGGCGGGGCATCCGCTGGCGCGGGTACTGGCGCAGACTTGCGATGATCGTGGCCGCGGCACTGGTCATCACCGGGGCGACATGGGTCGCCTTTCCGGGTGCCTTCGTCTTCTTCGGCATCCTCCATTCCATCGCGATGGCGAGCCTGTTGGGGCTGGCGTTCCTGCGGCTACCTGTCCTGGTGCTGGTCGCGCTGGGCGCGGCGGTGATCTGGCTGCCGCAGGTGGCGCGCTTCGGTGTCTTCGACGCGCCGTGGTTCTGGTGGACGGGGTTGCAGGCGGTGGGCGTGCGTTCGGTCGATTACGTGCCGGTCTTCCCGTGGTTCGGCCCGGTCCTTTTCGGCATCGCGGTGGCGAAGGGGATGGAGCGCGCGGGGCTTTGGGCGCGGCTGGCCGAGTGGCAGGCAGGGCCGATGGCGCGCGCCCTGGCGGTGCCGGGGCGGCACAGTCTGCTGGTCTATCTCGTGCACCAGCCGGTGCTGATCTCGCTCGTGTGGCTGGCGACGCTTTTCTGAAGTTCAGAGGTCGAGGCGCAACTGAGCGTCCGGCTTCGTCTTGCGCGGCTTGCGCGCGCGGTCGTTCACGAAATGCCGGCCCGCGCCGCCGTCCTTGCGGCTGGCGTGCTTGGTGACGATGCGATCGGCCTCGGCCCGGAAGCTGTCACCGCGGCGGACGGCCCAGACACGGTCACGGGCGGCGCGCGCCGCCTCGGCCACGTCGACGACAGGCGCGGGGTAGCCGCGGCCGAGAAGGCGGTGTGCGCCGTCCCATTCCCACGGCGTCTGAAGATGCGCGTCGGGCACCTCGCGCAGCTCGGGGCACCAGTGCCGCGTGAAGGCGCCGGTCGGGTCCTGGTCGTGGCCCTGTTTCACCGGGTTGTAGATGCGCACCGTGTTCATTCCGGTCGTGCCCGATTGCATCTGCATTTGCGGCCAGTGGATGCCGGGTTCGTAGTCGGTGAACATGCGGGCCAGATGCGGGCCGGTCGCGCGCCAGTCGAGCCACAGGTGGTAGGAGGCAACGGCCACCAGCATCGCGCGCATGCGGAAGTTGAGCCAGCCCGTATGGATCAGCGAGCGCATGCAGGCATCGACGAAGGGAAGGCCAGTCTCGCCCTTTTCCCACGCCATGCGGCGGTTGGTGTCGTCGCTGCGTAGCCCCTCGTAGGCGGTGTGGAGGCACCGGTGTTCGAGCGCCGGTTCATCCTCGAGCTTCTGCATGAAGTGGTCGCGCCAGGCGAGGCGGGCCTCGAAACTGGTCATCGCGCCCATCCAGCCTTCGCGCGTGCCGCGCGCTTGCTGTTTGCGGGCCTTGGCGGCCTGCGCGGCCTCGCGCGGCGACAGCGTGCCCCATGCCAGATGCGGCGAGAGGCGGGAGCAGGCGGTGGCCCCCTCCAGCGGCGAGGACATGGCGCGGCGGTAGGTCTGGCCGCGCGTCTCGAGGAAGGAGGCAAGGGTTGCCTCGGCCTGCGCTCGCCCGCCGCGCTGGCGGCCGGGGCAGGGGTCGAAGGGCAGCGCGAGGTCGCGCGCCTCGGGGATCGGGCCGGCGTCGAGGGGGAAGGCGTGGAGCGCCTTTGGCGTCTCGGCCGGGGTCGCGCGGATCGCCCGTTCACGCCGGGCGGCCCAGCCGTCGCGGTTTGCCAGCCGCCGGGTGACGCCGGGTTGGGGCAGCTCGGTCCATGTGATGCCGTTCGCCCGCGCCCAAGCGGCGATGTCGCGGTCGCGGGCGTAGCTCCAGCCGTTGCCGGTCTCTTCGAGGCTGAGAATGTCGCGGATGCCCGTCTGGGCGCAGAGCTCGGCCAGCGCCTGTTGCGCGGGGCCGGTGCGGACGATCAGCGGGGCGCCGAGGGCGGCCAGATCCTCGCGCAGCTGGCCGAGGCATTCGGCCACGAAGCGCCACTGTCGCGCCGAGGCGTCGGGCTGCGCCCAGGCCTCGGGCTCGACGATGAAAAGCGGCAGCACGCGGCCCCGCCGCGCGGCCGCATGGGCCAGCACGGGGTTGTCCTGCACGCGCAGGTCACGCTTGAACCAAACGAGAACATCCGAGCTCATGCGCGGCCAAATAGCAGGCCCGGCGGGCCTGTCAAAGGGGTGAGATCAGTTCCCCTCGACACTCGGCAAGGCCGATGGCGTCGGATCGCCCGCGCTGCCGATCTGGAAGCCGATGAAGCCCGCGAGGGCGAGAAGGGCCGCGCCGATCAGGACGCGCAGGATGACCAGGACGGGCTTGTGACGGCGTTCCTGGGTTTCGACATTGGTGCTTGGGGCGGACATGTGGTTCCTCCTTTGGGCGGTGCTGTCGATGACGCCGCCAGCCCGGCTGGGCGACGGCACGAGGGGGGCGACTTATGCCACATGCTGTCATCTTCAACCCTTGACTCACCGATCCGTGAAGAGGCGCCGGGTGGGCAGAGGGGTTACAAGCCATTGATTTTGAATGTGCTAAACGGCTGGCGCCGCGTCCCTTACGGGCGGCGCAGCGGCAGGGGGCCGTGGTCTTGCGGATCGCCCTCGGCCTCGACGCGCGTGTAGAAATCGACAAGGCGCTTGCCGCGTTCGGGGCGAAAACGGTCGCCCGGCGTCATCGCGGCGATGCGGTCGGCACGGAACATGCGGAAATCCTCGCGCAGTTCGCACCAGGCGATCAGGGTCCAGACCTTGCCCCAGAACAGCTGGCCCACGGGGCGCACGATACGCTCGGTCACGCGGCCCGCCTCGTCGCGGTAGGAGAGGTGGAGGCGAAGGGAGGCGTCGATGGCCGATTGCAGCGCGTCGAGCCGCTCGCGCAGCGTGGCGTCGAAGCCGATGCCGATGGCCGCAAGCGCCACGTGGCGGGCGGGCCCCTGTTCGGCCTCGGGCAGGACGGCGCGGATCTTGACCAGCGCTTCCTCGGCGGCGCGGCCCATCTCGGACCCGCCGAAGGCCTGCAACAGGCGTGCGCCCGCGACCAGCGCCGTGACCTCGTCGTGGGTGAACATGAGCGGCGGCAGGTCGAAGCCCGCCGACATGACGTAGCCCACGCCCGCCTCGCCCTCGATGGGCACGCCGGAGCCCTGAAGGTCGGCGATGTCGCGGTAGATGGTGCGTTCGCTGACCTCGAGCCGCTCGGCCAAGCTGCGTGCGGTGACAAGCCGACCGCCGCGCAGGTACTGCACGATCTGGAACAGGCGGTCGGCCCGGCGCATCAGGTGCCCCTGGCTTCGAAAAGGCCGATGGAGTTTCCGTCGGGGTCGGTGATGTAGGCGAAGCGGCCCGCCGGGATCTCGATGGGCGGTGAGACGACGGTGCCGCCCGCGGGGGCGACGCGGGCGATCGCGTCCTCCAGCGCATCCGCGATGGCAAGGTGGACGGTGGGGCCGACGCCGTCCGGCGCGGGCTTTTCGGGGTAAAGGTGCACGCCGCCGCCCGCCATCGGCGGGTCGGTGACGAAGACGGCGGTGTCGTTCGGCCCCATGCTCTGCCGCTCGAGGCGGCAGCCGGTGACGGCCTCAAAGAAGGCGGTTCCGGCGTCGAGGTCGGTGACGGGGATTTCCGTCCAGGCGACGGGAAGGGTGGGGGTGAAACTCATCTCGGGAGACTCCGTTGGTGATGGTTGACCCGATAGTGATGACATACCCCTCCTGACAGCATCCTGTCAGGAACCTTTCGGCAGGGCTCGCTTGCGGCCACGGGGGGCGCGGCCTAGCTTGCCCCTTGTCCGTACCCGAGAGGCCCCGATGAAAGACGCAGCCCCCCAGCCGATCCACCTGGCCGATTACCGCCCGCCCTCGCACCTGGTCGAGGAGGTGCGCCTGACCTTCAAGCTGCAGCCCAAGGGGACGCGGGTTCTGTCCACCATCCGCTTTCGCGCCAACCCCGAGGGGCTGGAGGACGGCAACCTGCGGCTCGATGGCGAGGGGTTGCGGCTGATCTCGTGCTCCATCGACGGACAGGCGCTCTCGGCCTTCGACTACCTGCTGACGCCCGAGGGGCTGACCGTGCCCGCCGAGCGCCTGCCCGAAGGGGCGTTCACCTGGGAGGCTGAGGTCGAGATCGACCCGGAGGAGAACACGGCGCTCGAGGGGCTCTACACGTCGAACGCCATGTTCTGCACGCAATGCGAGGCCGAGGGATTTCGCAAGATCACCTTCTACCCCGACCGGCCCGACGTGATGGCGCCCTTCACGGTACGGATCGAAAGCGATCTGCCGGTGCTTTTGTCGAACGGCAACCCTGTGGCCTCGGGTGACGGCTGGGCCGAGTGGCATGATCCGTGGCCCAAGCCCGCCTATCTTTTCGCGCTCGTCGCGGGCGAGCTGGTGGCCCATTCCGACGCCTTCACCACGATGTCGGGGCGCGAGGTCGAGCTGAACATCTGGGTGCGCCCCGGTGACGAGGGCAAATGCGCCTACGCGATGGATGCGCTCAAGCGCTCGATGCGCTGGGACGAGGAAGTGTATGGCCGCGAATACGACCTGGACGTGTTCAACATCGTGGCGGTCGATGACTTCAACATGGGCGCGATGGAGAACAAGGGGCTGAACATCTTCAACTCCAAGTTCGTGCTGGCCACGCCCGAGACCGCGACCGACCGCGACTATGATTTCATCGAAGGCATTGTCGCGCATGAGTATTTCCACAACTGGACCGGCAACCGCATCACCTGCCGCGACTGGTTCCAGCTGTGCCTGAAAGAAGGGCTGACCGTCTTCCGCGACCAGCAGTTCTCGGCCGACATGCGGTCGGCCCCGGTCAAGCGGATCGAGGAGGTGTTGCAGCTGCGCGCGCGCCAGTTCCGCGAGGATGCGGGGCCCTTGGCACATAACGTGCGGCCCGACGCCTATGTCGAGATCAACAATTTCTACACCGCCACCGTCTACGAGAAGGGGGCAGAGGTGATCGGGATGCTCCACCGCCTTGTTGGCGCGCAAGGGTATCGCGCGGCGCTGGACGAGTATTTCCGGCGCCATGACGGGCAGGCCTGCACGATCGAGGATTGGCTGGCGGTGTTCGAGGATGTGACGGGCCGGGACCTGTCGCAGTTCAAGCGCTGGTACACGCAGGCGGGCACGCCGCGGGTGACGGCGCGTTGGGCGCGGACGGGCGACACTCTGAAGATGACGCTCGCGCAGGAGGTGCCCGAGACGCCCGGCCAGCCGCTGAAGGAGCCTGTGGTGATACCCGTGGCGCTGGGCCTTCTGGCGCCGGACGGAACGGAGCTGTTGCCAGAGACTTTGGCGGTCTTGGACGGGCCGGAAACGGAGCTGGAGTTCGACATCGCGGGGCTGGCCAAGCGGGCCGGGATCGCAGTGCCGGATCGGGTGATCCCCTCGCTTCTGCGCGGGTTCTCGGCCCCGGTGATCCTGGATGCCCCGCTCAGCCGCGCGGACCGGCTGGTGCTGCTTGCCCATGACCCCGACCCGTTCAACCGCTGGGAGGCAGGCCGCAGCCTGATGCGCGAGACCTTGCTCGCGATGCTGACGGATGGGGCGGCGCCCGATCCGGCGCTCTTCGACGCGCTCGGGACGCTCTTGGCGACCGACACGCTCGACCCCGCGTTCCGGGCGCTCGCGCTGGCCCTGCCGTCCGAGGATGACATCGCGCAGGCCGCCCATGACGCGGGCGTGGTACCCGACCCCACGGCGATCCACAGTGCGCGGCGTGCGTTGCAGGCGGCGATGGCCGAGGCGTTGCAGCCGGTGCTCGTGGCCCTTCACGACGCGATGGACCCCGGCCCGGACTACAGCCCCGATGCGGAACAGGCCGCCAGGCGCAGCTTGCGCAACGCCGCGCTGATGCTGCTTGCGCGCGTCGAGGGGCCGGAGCGGGCGCGGGCGCGCTACGAGGCCGCGACCAACATGACCGACGAGATGGCGGCCTTTACCGCGCTGCTCGAGGCGGGCGATACCGAGGTCGCGGGCCGGTTCCACGACCGCTGGAAAGACGACCGGCTGGTGATGGACAAGTGGTTCATGGTGCAGGTCGCCCATGCCGAGCCCGATCAGGCCGTGGCCACCGCCGAACGGCTGACCGAGCATCCGCTTTTTGACTGGAAGAACCCCAACCGGTTCCGCTCGGTCATCGGCGGGCTGACGGCGGGCAACCCGGCGGGGTTCCACGACCCCTCGGGCGCGGGCTACCGCTTTCTCGCCGACTGGTTGCTCAAGGTCGATGCCAAGAACCCGCAGACAGCGGCGCGGATGTCGACTGCCTTCGAGACGTGGCGGCGCTATGATGCCGACCGGCAGCAGCTGATCACGGGCGAGCTGGACCGGATCGCGGCGGTCGAGGGGCTGAGCCGCGACCTGGGCGAGATGGTGGGCCGCATCCGCGGGGGCTGAGGGCCCTCTGGCCCGGCGCGGGCGCGGCGCTAGCTGCACCGGCATGGCGAAGATGCAAAAGAAAACCGACCTGCCGCAAAAGACCTGCGCGACCTGCGGGCGGCCCTTTACGTGGCGCAAGAAGTGGGAGAAGGTCTGGGACGATGTGCGTTATTGTTCCCGCAGGTGTCGCGGCGCCAGACCCGGGGGGACGGATGGCGTGCAGCGCGGCGGCTGACCCGGGCGACGCACTTCGGGGAAGGGAGCCCGAGACCGTCCGTGAGCCAGACCGTGCGTTACGCATACCTGCCCGAGCATTTCGCCGGAAGCCTGCCCGCAGATCCAAAGGTCGCGGCGCAGACGTCGGTACATCTGCCCGTGCGGCTGGAGCGCACCGCCCAACCCGTCGAACTGGTCCTTGCCGAGAACGGGCTTGCGGCCCCGGTCACCATCGGTGGGCGCCAGTTCGGGGTGGGCGATGCGGCGCATCGGCTGTGGTCGCTGGCAGACAGCGCGCGCGGGGTTCTCCTGACGGCTTACCGGCTCGAGACGAGCGATGAGGAGCGCGGGGCCCTGACCGTGATCACCGCGGCACTGCCGCTGAAACCGGCCCTGACTTACGAGCTGTCCCTCGAGCTGCCGACGGGGGCAGAGGCGGTTTTGCGCGCCGGCGGGCTGGCGCGGGGCACGCGCATCCTGACCGAGGCGGGCAAGCGCCCGATCGAGGATATCGCGGTCGGCGATCGGGTATGGACCGAAGGCGGCGGGTTCCGCGCGGTTCTGTGGCACGGCGTTCACGATCTCCCGGCGCGCGGGCTGGCCGCGCCCTTGCGGCTTCCGCGCGGCCTCATGGGGGTGAGTGAGGACCTTGTGGTCACGGGCACGCAGCTGGTGCGGATCGAGACCGACGAGGGGCAGGCGCTTGCACCCGCCTCGGCCCTGGAAGAGGCCGGGCGCGCGGGGCGGGAGTTCGGGATGGTGGTGAGCTGGCATCAGTTGTTGCTGCCGGAACATGCGCTGATCCATGCCGCGGGCCTGGCCGTGGCGAGTGTTTTCGCGCCCGACCGGCTGCGCGACGGCCCCCCCGAGGGTTGGCCCGAGGACGCACCCGGCCATGACGCCCCGGTGCTGCCGCGTCTGACCGCGGCCGACGCGCTGCGCTGGATCGGCTGACCGCGGGCTTCTGTGCCCCGGTCCGCGTGTTGCCTATCGGAAACTTTTTTCGTAATCGGCGACGCGGGTGGTATGCCGCGGCATACGCAAGACATCGGCAAGCGAGGAAAACATCATGGCAGGTTACGTGAAACGTGCGTCGCTCGACGTCGCAGAGGTGTTGGCGGCTTTCATCGAGGAGCGCGCCCTGCCGGGGACGGGCGTCGAGGCGGCGAAGTTCTGGCAGGGGATGTCGGATCTGTTGCACGGGCTTGCTCCGAAGAACCGGGCGCTTCTGGACAAGCGGCAGGCGCTTCAGGAAAAGATCGACCAATGGCACATCGCGCGCCGTGGCCAGCCCTTCGACGGCGACGCCTACCAGGAGTTCCTGAGCGAGATCGGCTATCTCGAGCCCGAGGGCGACGCGTTCCGGATCGACACGACCAAGATCGACCCCGAGATCGCGACGGTCGCGGGCCCGCAGCTGGTGGTGCCGATCACCAACGCGCGCTTTGCACTGAACGCGGCCAACGCGCGCTGGGGCAGCCTGTACGATGCGTTCTACGGCACGGATGCGATGGGCAGCCTGCCCAAGCCCGGCGGCTATGATCGCGGGCGCGGCGCGCGGGTGGTGGCGCGCGCGCGCGTCTTCCTCGACAGCGCCTTCCCGATCGAGGGGCATTCCCACGCCGATGCAAAGCGTTACCACGTCGACCGCGGGCAGCTGCTGGTCGACGACAAGCCGCTGGAAGACCCTGCAAAATTCGCAGGCTACCGCGGGCATCCCAAGGCGCCGGAGCGGGTGCTGCTGGTCAACAACGGGCTGCATGTGGAACTGGTCTTCGACCGCACCCATCCCATCGGTGCGCGCGATCAGGCGGGGCTGGCCGATGTCGTGCTGGAATCCGCCATCTCGGCCATCATGGATTGCGAGGATTCGGTCGCCTGCGTCGATGCCGAGG
>CAZVQL010000041.1:0-16336 GCA_964629305.1 uncultured Roseicyclus sp. | reverse complement strand
AAACGCCCGCCGCCCTCGATGTTCTCGGCCCATATCTGGGCGATGAGCCACGGGGTGGTGGAGTTGTTCGCGCGGGGCCGCCCCGGGGCGAATGCGCCCTTTCCACCCGAGGACCTGCTTGAAGCGGGGATCGGCATCTACCTGCGCGGCCTTGGGCTCATCCGCCCGGACGATTGAGCCCTGGGGCCGGTGTCGCGCCATTTGGGGGCTCTGCCCCCGTCGCGCTGCGCGCGCCTCCCCCGGAGTTGTATCTGCCAAGATGAAGCAGGGGACGCGCGCGTTAACCTTGATGTCGGGTTAACGGCCCCGGAAGAGCCCCCCGAGGATGCCGCGGACGACGGCGCGGCCCGACTGGGTGCCGAGCTGGCGGGCGAAGCTCTTGGCAAAGGCCGTTCCCACGCTGTCGGACCGCGAGGAGGAGCGGCGCGCGGGCGTGCTCGTCGAGCGGCTGACGCGGGTGCCGGAGTAGCGCCGCGCGGCGGTGAACTCGCGTTCGGCGGCGGCTTCCGCCTCGGCCTCGGCGCGTTCGGCCTCTTGCGCCTCGCGGGCGGCGTCGGCGGCGCGGGCCTGCAGGATCTCGATGGCGCTTTCGCGGTCCAGGGTCGTGTCGTACTTGCCCGCAAGCGGCGACATGCCGATGAGTGCCGCCCGCGTCGCGTCGTCGATCGGACCCAGCTGAGACGACGGCGGACGGATCAGCGTGCGTTCCGCCACGCCCGGAATGCCCTTGCGTTCCAGCAGCGAGGTCACGGCCTCGCCCACGCCGACCTCGCGGATCGCATCCTCGATGTCGAAGCGCGGGTTGTCGCGGTAGTTCATCGCGGCCTGTTTCAGGTCGCGCCGGTCCTTGGCGGTGAAGGCGCGGAGCGCGTGCTGCACGCGGTTGCCCAGCTGACCGAGGATATCCTCGGGCACATCGGCCGGGTTCTGCGTCACGAAATAAACGCCCACCCCCTTGGAGCGGATCAGCCGCGCGACCTGTTCGACCTTGTCGACCAGCGCCTTCGGCGCGTCCTCGAAGAGCAGATGCGCCTCGTCGAAGAAGAAGACGAGTTTCGGTTTCTCGGGGTCGCCCACCTCGGGCAGTTCCTCGAAAAGCTCCGAAAGGAGCCACAAGAGGAAGGTCGCGTAAAGCCGCGGGCTTTGCATCAGCTGGTCGGCGGCCAGGATGTTGACGCGGCCCCGCCCCGCCTCGTCGGTCAGGAAGAGATCCGACAGCTCCAGCGCGGGTTCCCCGAACAGGCGGTCGCCCCCCTGCCCCTCGAGCACCAGAAGGCGGCGCTGGATGGCGCCGATGGACGCGGTCGAGATGTTCCCGTAGCGCAGGGACAGCTCCTTTCGGGCCTCGCCAACGAAGACCAGCAGCGCTTGCAGGTCCTTCAGGTCGAGAAGCGCCATCTCCTCCTCGTCGGCGACGCGGAAGGCGATGTTGAGGACACCTTCCTGCGCTTCGCTGAGTTCGAGAAGCCGCGCGAGCAGGAGTGGGCCCATCTCGGAAACCGTGGTGCGCACCGGGTGCCCCTTCTGGCCCATGAGGTCCCAGAAGGTGACGGGCGCGGCGGCGTAGCCGAAATCGGCAAACCCGATGGTGGCGGCGCGGGACATGAAGGCATCGTGGAGCTTGTGATCGGCGCGACCGGCCTGCGCGAGGCCCGACAGATCGCCCTTCACGTCCGACAGGAAGACCGGGACACCCTGGGCCGAGAAGCTTTCGGCGAGGATCTGAAGCGTCACCGTCTTGCCCGTGCCGGTCGCACCGGCGATCAGCCCGTGGCGGTTCGCGTAGCCGAGAAGCAGGTTCTGGGCCGTGCCGTAGCCCTCTCCTCCGCCGCCGATGAAGATCCCGTCGCCCATATGTGGCCTCCCGCAAAAAGACTTGCGCGCACAATACATTGTTAACCTTCCCGTGCCAGTGTGAAGCGGCATCGAGCCATCTGTGGCCGGTGCTGACTTCCTCCCTGTCGACTGGCCGCGCCCTACCCCGGCGCGGCCTTTTTTTGACCGTCCGGAAAAAGGCCGGATCGGCCCGATTTGGCCTGTTGACGGATGCGACCGACTGTCATAGCGTCCCGTTCAGAAAGTCGGCCAGTCCGACAGGGAGAGAAAAAATGCAAAGGGTCCGCTTGCGGACCCTTTCGCTATTCGGGGTGCGAGGTGGCGCCTGTCCGGTCGGCCCGCACCGGGTGGCGACGGCCCGCCGAAGCGCCCCGATGGTCGCGGTTTTTGCCCCTGACACCGCTGCCGCGACATGCTAGCCAACTCCCGAAGAAAGAGACGAAGATCGCAAAAGGAGATGCGTCGCATGTCGCTTCAGAATGTCCTGCGGGCAGGCCTCGTGTTCAGCCTCGCCGCGCTGCCGATGACGGCCCAAGCCCAGACGGCAGAGGAAACACTGCCCGTAGGAGAAACGCCTGTCGGCGAGACCTATGTCGCAGAAACCCACGGCGATTGGGAAATCCGCTGCATCCGCGCCGAAGAAGGTCAGCCCGAGCCGTGCCAGCTCTACCAGCTGCTTCGGGACGAGGGCGGCGGTGCCGTGGCGGAGTTCAACATTTTTGACCTGCCCGACGAAGGCCAGGTTGTCGCTGGCGCGACCGTCGTGACCCCGCTCGAAACGCTGCTGACCCCTGGCATCCGCCTGCGTGTGGATGACGGACAGTGGTCGGAATATCCCTTCGCCTTCTGTCAGCCGATCGGCTGTTTCGCGCGGCTTGGCCTGACCCAGGCGAACGTGGACGCGATGCGGGCGGGCGGAGAAGCGACCGTTGCGCTGGTTCCGCTTCCTGCCCCCGACCAGGTGATCCAGATCTCGGCGTCGCTGACTGGGTTCACCGCCGGGTTCGCTGCGCTGGAAGAGCGCAACGCCGTCGCGATCGAGCTGTTCCAGCAGTTGCAGCAGGGTGCCGCAGCACCCAGCGAATGATCCGAGCGTTCAACGCAATGAGCATGGCCCGGTCGGGGAAGACGACCGGGCCTTTTTCTTGCCTGGGATCCATTCGCTACGGGGCGCGGCGCAGGGCCAGAACCGCGTTCAGACCGCCGAAGGCAAAGGCGTTCGACAGGCAGGCCTCGACGCAGGCCTCGCGCGCCTCGTTCGGAACCACGTCCAGCGCGCATTCCGGGTCGGGCTCTTCATAGCCGATGGTCGGTGCGATGATGCCGTCCTTCAGCGCCATGATGCAGGCCAGCAGTTCCACCGCGCCCGTACCGCCGATCAGGTGGCCGTGCATCGACTTCGTCGACGAGATCATCAGGTCGTCCGCGTGATGCCCGAAGGCGTCGGCCACGGCCGCGCATTCCACCTTGTCATTGGCCGCGGTCCCGGTGCCGTGCGCATTGATGTAGCAGACATCCTCGGGGTTCAGCCGGGCGTCCTTGAGCGCGCCCGCGATCGTGCGTGCAGCCCCCTGTTTCGACGGCATCACGATGTCGGCGGCATCCGAGGTCATGGCGAAGCCCACCACCTCGGCCAGGATCTCGGCTCCACGCCTCCGGGCGTGCTCGTAGTCCTCGAAGATGAAGACCGCCGCGCCTTCGCCCTGCACCATGCCGTTGCGGTTGGCGCTGAAGGGGCGGCAGGCGTCCTTGGACATCACGCGCAGCCCCTCCCACGCCTTGACGCCACCGAAGGAGAGCATCGCCTCGGACCCGCCCGTCACCATCACGTCTGCCACGCCGCCCCGGATCAGCTGGAAGGCAAGGCCCATCGCGTGATTGGATGAGGCGCAAGCCGTGGCGACCGAGAAACTCGGGCCCTTCAGGTTCCACTCCATGCTGACGTGGCTGGCGGCCGCGTTGTTCATCAGCTTCGGCACGACGAAGGGGTGAACGCGGTTCTTCCCCTCCTCGTAGACCGAGCGGTAGTTTTCGTCCCACGTGTTCACGCCGCCGCCCGCGGTGCCCAGCACGACGCCCGAGCGCGCGGCCAGCTCTCCGGCAAAGGTCAGTCCGGCCCCATCCAGCGCCTGGTGCGCCGCGATCAGGGTGAATTGCGTGAAGCGGTCGTAGAGCGCGATCTGCTGTCGGTTGAAGAGCGCCTCGGGGTCGTAGCCCTTGACCTGACCGCCGATCCGCACGCTCAGCCGCTCGACATCGCGAAGCTCCAGCTCGCCGATGCCGCAGCGCCCCTCGCGCATGGCCTCAAGCGTCGTGGGCACGTCATGGCCGAGCGCGTTGATCGTGCCCTGCCCGGTGATGACGACGCGGCGCATGGGCGGTCAGCCGCCTTTCTGTTCTGCCAGAAGGCTTTCGACCGCGCCAATGATGGCGGCGACCGACGAGATGTCGAACTCGCTTTCCTCGGGAGCGTTGGCGTTGAACGGCACGGCGATGTCGAAAGCTTCCTCGATCGCGAAGATCGACTCGACCAGCCCGAGGCTGTCGATGCCCAGGTCCTGCAGCGTCGCATCCATCGTCACGTCACCCGGCTCGAGCACCGCCTGTTCGGCGATGATCGCAATCACCTTGTCCCGGACACTGTCGGCCATGGTCACACCCCGTCTGCTCTCGGGGGTCATCTAAGGTGTCTTGTCGGTCTTGAAAACGGCTTTCTGCAACTCTGCGACCGCTTTGGCCAGCCGCGGCAGGCGGCGCAGGCCCTTGTACATCTCGACCTGGGTTTCCATCCGCACGGCGGGGTAGCCCAGAAGCGCCCGGCCCGGCGGCACGGTCGACAGGATAATGGTCGACGCGCCCGTGACCACGTCCGATCCGATCTCGAGGTTGTCGGCAACGCCCGTCTGCCCGCCAAGCACCACGCGGTCGCCCACCGTGACCGACCCCGCGATGCCGACCTGCCCGCAGAGCAGGCAGTCGCGCCCGATCCGGCAGTTGTGTCCGACATGGACCATGTTGTCGAGCTTGGTGCCGTCGCCGATCAGCGTGTCGGCGACCGTGCCGCGGTCGATCGTGGCGTTTGCGCCGATCTCGACGTCGTCGCCGATGCGGACCGAACCGAGCGAGTGGATGCGCGTCCAGCTTTGCGGCGTGACCGCGGCGTCGGATTTGCCGAGCGAGGCGCGCGTCGTTTCCACCTGGCTCGCCTCGGGCGTGACGAAGCTGAACCCGTCGCCGCCGATAACGCAACCCGGTTGCAGGATGGCCCGGTCCCCGATCACGACGCGGGCCCCCACGCGCGCCCCTTGCAGGATCAGCGCGTCATCCCCGATGCGCGCGCCTTCGGCGATGGAGACGTGGGACGCGATGCGCGCGCCCTGCCCGATCACCACACCCGCGCCGACCACGACGAACGGGCCGATGGCCGCCCCGGTGCCGATCTCTGCCGAGGGATCGATCACCGCCGTCGGATGCACGCCAGCCGCGATCTGCGGCCCTGCATCCATTGCCCGCGTAACACCGGCCATGGCCAGCCGCGGGCGTGGCGCGACGATGGCGGCCTCAAGCCCCAGCGCCTGCCAGTCCATGCCGGCCCCGATCACAGCGGCGCGCGCGGCCCCGTCTGCCAACCCCGCGGCGTAGCGCGGGCTCATCGCCATGGCGAGATCATCGGGTCCGGCGGCCGAGGGTTCGGCCACGCCCGTCACCAAGAGGTCAAGCGCGCCGAAGGCTTCCGCCCCCAGCGCGCGCGCCAATTCCCTGATCGTGTGGCCCGTCATGGCCGCCCCCGCTGATGCTCTCTTTGCGGGGGACAGGCTTAGCTGGAGACCTCGGGCATGACCACCCCGCGCGACTGGATCGCCCGGCTGAGGATCGCGTTGCGGCCGTAGATGTCGTCGCGGGTCTGCAGATGCCCGTCGCTCTCGACCCAGGCGGTCCAGTAGGTCAGGTGCACCGGGATATGCTCATCGAGATGCAGATAGGTCTCTTCGCCCGTCGCACGGATGCCCTGGAACACGCCAACCGGGTCATCCGTCTGGCGGGCGAGCAGGTGATAGGCGAACTCGTGCGGGTCAGCCAGCCGGATGCAACCCGAGGAATAGGCCCGCACAGGGCGGTCCATCAGGTGCTGCTCGGGCGTGTCGTGCAGGTAGATCGCGTGACGGTTGGGGAACATGAACTTCACCGACCCCAGCGCGTTGCGCGGCCCGGGCGGCTGACGCAGGTCGAAGGGGAAGTTGTTGACCGTGTAGCGGCTCATGTCGACGTTGGCCGGGTTCACGGGACGACCGTTCGCCATCAGCTGCAGGTAGCTGCCGCGCCCGGCAAGAATGCCGGGAATGTAGCTGCGCCGCGCGATGGAACGAGGCACCCACCACGACGGGTTGATCACCATATGCTCCATCTCGTCCGAGAACTCGGGCGTCTGGCGGTCGCGTGCGCCGATCACGGACCGGGTGACGAAGGTCACTTCGCCGTCGTCGATCACGCGGGTGTGGAAATCGGTCAGGTTCACAAAGATCAGCCGGTCATGCAGCTCGCCGTCGTTCAGCCAGCGGTGCCGCTCCATCGCAAGGACGACCTCGTTCCAGTGATCCTCGACCGAGCGATTGACCGCGGCGATGGTATCGGACCCGGCGATGCCGTCGGCCTCGATGCCATTGTTCGACTGGAAGGCCACGACCGCCGATTGCAGCGTCGCGTCATATTCCGCCGTCGCCGAGCGCTCGAGATAGCCCATACGCATCAGGCGGTCGCGCAGCGCGATCACCGCCGCGCCGGTGTCACCCGGCCGCAGGCTGCCTGCCTGCACCGTGGGGCCGTATCCGCCATCGGCGGCGAGCTCTTCCAGCTCGAACTTCATCCGCATCAGGCGCGTGTAGCCCGCGCTCTGCGGCGGCAAGCTGGCCATGTATTCGTAGGGATTGCTCTCGAGGAACTCGGACATCAGCGCATAGGGGTCGCGATGCGGCTGGTCCTGGAAGATGTCGGGGATGATCTCGGACGGATCGAGGAAACCGCCGTGTACGTCATGCGCATAGCGCAGGAACAGCCGGCTCGCCATCACGTCGGCCTGCCCTCGCAGATAGGGGTTCGTCGCGCCGCGGAAGGCCTCGCGCAGACCCTCGAGGTCGTAGCGGTCGGTCGGCAGGCCGTGGTGCCCCGCCTGCTCAAGCACCCGCAAAAGCGCGTTGCGGCGGTCGGCGGCCTCGGTGACGGTCCAAACCGGCTCGAAATCGCGGTCGCGGTAGAATGCGACAAGGCTTTCGTCCGACGCCGCGGCCTCGGCGATGGCCTGGCGCAACGCGGAAAAGGCCTGCGCCTCGACGGGCTGGGGCGCAACCGCGACAAAGGCCACGGGCGCCAGCGCCAGCGCTGCGGAAATCATCGAAATTCGGGCGAAGCGGAGCGTCATGGGGCGTCCTCGGTCCTTCAATTAACTTTCACGCGGTCGTGATTGCACAGTGCGCGGGGAATCGCCCGCGTGTCCATTCACGTTTTCGCAAGTCTTTTCCTATAGCTTCCAGCCCGCAACGGAGGTTTCACCGCCCCTGTTGCCGCCGCGCCGCGGCCGGCCCTCCTGACCGGGTTCCACGGATGCGAGCGCAAACAGCGCGGATTATGGCCGGCGGAGTCGCGCCAAGTGGCGGAAAGTTGCCGATAATCCCCATCTACTCACAGGGAGGTGCACCACCCTCTTCCAGATTTGTGTCGATTGTGTCATCCCTCACACAGCGCCTGTGGGGATGGCACGCAAATAAGGGCTCCAAAAGGGGCCGGCGGCTTGATGGAACGGGCAAGACATGGGGCAACCTGACCAATGACAGATTCAAGTTTGACGCGTCGTGCGCTGTTGCGCGCGTTCGCTGCAACTGCCGTGACCGCGGCCCCGGTGATGGCCAATGCCACCGGTTTTCTGCGCGGCGCCGGTGATGTCCGCCGCATCCGCATGTACAACGGGCGCGCGGGCGAAACGCTCGACATGATCTATTGGATCGAAGGCGAGTACATCGCCCCCGCCCTCGAAGAAATCAACTATTTCATGCGCGACTGGCGCAATGACCAGGTTCACAGCATCGACATCCGCACCGTCGACATCATGACCGCCGCACACCGCCTTCTCGAAACCTCCGAGCCTTACATGCTGCTCTCGGGCTATCGCAGCCCCGAGACCAACGCCATGCTGCGCCGCCGGTCGTCGGGCGTGGCGCGCAATTCGCTTCACATGCAGGGCGAAGCCGCCGACCTTCGCGTCAACTCGCGCTCGGTCAACCAGATCTACCAGGCCGCCCGCGCATGCAACGCCGGGGGCGTCGGTCGCTACTCTCGCTCGAACTTCGTCCACATGGACTGCGGCCCTGTCCGCACCTGGGGCGGCTGACCGCCTTCACCCTATACATAAGCCCGACACTGGCGCTTCGCGACCCCATCGCGAAGCGCTTTTTCGTGATCGCGCCTTGCGTTGGACAGACCCGCCCGCGCGCCCATATTCTATGGCACAGAAGATGACGGGAGAGGCCATGACGCGCTATACCAAAGACCCCGACGCGATTGCCCGGCTCACGCCCGAGCAATACCGCGTGACGCAGCAATCGGGCACCGAACGCCCCGGCACGGGTGAATACCTCGGCAACAAGGAGCCGGGGATTTACGTCGACATCGTCTCTGGCGAGCCGCTCTTCGCCTCGTCCGACAAGTATGAAAGCGGCTGCGGCTGGCCCAGCTTCACCAAGCCGATCGCGCCCGCGCATATCAATGAACTGCGCGACCTCAGCCACGGCATGATCCGGACCGAGGTGCGCTCGACCCATGGCGACAGCCACCTCGGCCACGTCTTCCCCGACGGGCCGCGCGACCGGGGCGGCTTGCGCTATTGCATCAACTCGGCCTCGCTCCGCTTCGTCCATCGCGACGACATGGAAGCGGAAGGCTACGGCGACTACCTGGATCAAGTGGAGGATGTGGCATGAGCGACAAACGTGAACGGGCCGTCCTGGCCGGTGGCTGTTTCTGGGGCATGGAGGAGCTGATCCGCCACAAGCCCGGCGTGATCGCCACGCGCGTGGGCTACACCGGCGGCGACGTGCCGAACGCGACCTACCGCAACCACGGCACCCATGCCGAGGGGATCGAGATCATCTTCGACCCCGAGGTGATCAGCTACCGCGAGATCCTCGAGTTCTTCTTCCAGATCCACGATCCGACCACCAAGAACCGCCAGGGCAACGACATCGGCATGTCCTACCGTTCGGCGATCTACTACGTCGACGAGGCGCAGAAGGCGTGCGCGCTCGACACCATCGCGGATGTGGAGGCCTCGGGCATCTGGCCCGGCCCCGTCGTGACCGAGGTGGAGCCTGTCGGCCCCTTCTGGGAGGCGGAGCCGGAGCATCAGGATTACCTCCAGCGCATCCCGCATGGCTATACCTGCCACTTCGCGCGGCCGAATTGGGTCCTGCCCAAGCGCGCGGCCGCAGAGTGAAGCCCATGTGACACGAAAAAAGGCCGGGCGCCCTGCCCGGCCTTTTCCGTTCAAGCGCCAGCGCCTCAGCGGCGGGCGGAAATCGTCTTGAAGCCCATCTTCTCGGTGATCCGGGGATGCCCCGTCATCACGGAATGCTTCTTGGGCGACGAGACCGACCTGGCCGAGCTCAGGAAAAGCCGCCCTCCCGAGATCACCCTCGACCTGCGCGGCTTGTTGCTGAGCAGCTTGCCCGGCCAGAACCCGCGCGACATGTAGCGCGTGCCCTGCATGACCGACAGCTTGTAGTCGCGCCGCCGCGACACGGTCGGCCAGCCGAAGACATCCGACAGCCGCCAGCTCGACCAACCCGAGCCGACATAGTCATCCCGCGTCATCATCAGCGGATGATATTGCAGGATGCGCGGCGTGTGAATGTCGAGGTCCGCTTCCTCGCGGATATACTCGTTGGCCTTGCCGATGCCCGTGTCGACGGGCCCGGCCTCATCGGCCACGTCCATCGCGCGGCGCGCGGCGCCGAAGGGGGTGAAGGGCGCGCGGCAGACGAACACCGCCTGCCCGTCCGTCATCGCCTTGGCATAGGCCTTGGCAAAGCGCTCGCTGACGCGGGCCTTCATGATCGCGTCAGCGTCGGCCGCATTGATCACCGAAAGTGTGCTGTCCGGGAAACCTTCCGCGCGCAGCTGGTCGGCCACGCCATTGGCGGCCTCGACCGAGTCATAAAGCCGTGAGACGACCGTCGTCATGGGGCTCTCCTCCTGTTGGCCGCCTGTCGCGCGGCTGGGGCTCTGTCAGTGCGGCGGGCCTGTCCGGTCGTCCCTGCCGAGATTCAGTATAGCTCATGGTCTGGGAAAGTCGCGCCTGTCTGCGGCGGATTAGAATGATCGCCCCCACGGCCAACACGAGGAGCACAAGCTCCAGCGCGAAGACGGGGGTATAGGGCGCCTCGGCACGGAAGCTTTCGGCGCCGGGAAGGCCCGCGATGACGTCGCGGATCACACCGCCAAGCGCCACGGCAATCCCTGCCGCCGTCGCCTGCACGGCGCCCCATGCGCCAAGGGCCAAGCCCACCTGCGCCCGCGGCGCGCTGCGCATCGTGGCCGTCAGGGTGCCATGACCGAAGAGGCCAGCCCCAAGACCGGCAAGGCCGGTGCCGATCACGAACATCGGCGCTTCGCCCGTGGGGCCCGCGAAGATGATGAGCAGAAACGCCGGGATGCCGATCAACGTGCCCCACCAGGCCACGTCCAGCGGACGCGCGCCGTCCAGCAGCACCTTCGATGCGATGGCAAAGCCGATCAGCCCGCCCCCCGCCAGAACCGCCGTCAGCCGGGTGGTCATCGCGACCGACAGGTCCAGCACCTGCCCGCCATAGGGTTCCAGCACGACGTCGGCCATGCCGAAGCCCATCGTCCCCAGCGCGATCACGACGAGCAGGCCGATGGCCGTGCGCCCCTCGACGAACATGCGCCAGGCATCGCGGAACTCGGGGTGCGTCTCGACCCGGGCCGCGCGTTCACGGTCGCGCGGCTCTTGCTTCCAGAGCGCGAGCAGGTTCAGCGCCACGGTCACCACGGCCGCCCCCTGCACCACACGCACCAGTTTGCCGGGTGTGTAGGGCTCCAAAAGCCAACCAAAGACCAGCGCCGAGGCGATCATGCCGACAAGCAGCATGACGTACATCAGGCCCACGACCTTCGGCTGCTCGTCGACCTCGACAAGGTCGGTGGCCAGCGCCAGGCCCACGGTCTGCACCGTGTGCACGCCCGCCCCCACCAAGAGGAAGGCGAGCGCCGCGGCCGATTGCCCGATCCAGGCGGGCGCGTCCGCGGCTTCCTCGAAGCCAGAAAGCACGAGCAACGCGAAGGGCATGATGGCAAAGCCCCCGAATTGCAGCATCGTGCCCTTCCAGATGTAGGGCACGCGTCGCCAACCGAGGGCGGATTTGTGGATGTCGGATTTGTAGCCGATCAGCGCGCGGAACGGCGCAAAGACCAGCGGCAGGGCGATCATCACGCCCACCAGCGTTGCGGACACGCCAAGCTCCACGATCATCACGCGGTTGAGCGTGCCGACCAGCAGCACCAGCGCCATGCCGACCGTCACCTGGAACAGGGACAGGCGCAACAGGCGCGAGAGCGGTACCGCCTCGGTCGCGACATCCGCGAAAGGCAGGTAGCGCGGCCCGATGGACTGGATCTTGCGGAGCGCGGTATCGCGTAGGCTGGACATGTCTCTAACGGAAATATCTCCGCCCGTTTACCGGGGACGGTCCGGGGTCGGGTCGGGGGTGCGGCCTCAGCCGTGGCCTCCGACCCGTGTGTCACGGTCGTTCGGCATGCGGGATGCCCCTATTGAAGCGCGGCCTGTGTCAGGTCGTCCACCAACAGCGTGGCGGTGCGGCCATCGGGCAGGATCACGCGCATCGACTGCGTGCCGTCGGCATTGGCTTCGATGAACATCGGAAGCTCTGCCGTGGCGTCGGTGCCCGCGGGCAGGATCGCCTCATCGGTCGAGAGCGCGGCACTTTCCTCTGCGCCGGCGCCGCCGGTCACATAGGGGCCATACCAGGTGCCCACACCCGAAGAGATCACGGCCACATGCACGGCCAGCGAGGTTACCGCGACACCGCCGAGGAACAGCGGAACGCCAACGGTCGGCTTCACGACGAGCCACATCTTTGCGTTATTCATGATGTGCCTCCCTTCAGCCGAGCCACGGCGTGGACACGGCGACCAGCACATGCGCCAGAAGCGCGATCGCGCCGAAAACGCGGGTGCCGTCGATGAGGTAGCTATGTACCTCTTCTGCTTCTTTCAGGGTCAGCCCCGTCGGCCAGACCTTATCGGGATCGTCGGACATCCTCCGCCCCTCCTTTCGTACGTATGACTTGGCGGGCGGGATGCCTCGCCGCTAAAAAGGGGCCTGGCCGGGGCGACGGACCGGAACCCTCCGCGCCAGAGTGTCACGCCAGATTGACAACTTCAACTGTAAACTTCGTGAACCCCTCGCGTCCCTTAACGCAGCGTCATTCTTGGAAAAGATTGGGACAGAGGCAGGGCGGCGCCTGTCAGGCAAGCCTGACATAGGGCCCGAATCGAGCGGAGGTCAGAGGGCGCGCGCCGCGCTGAGGGGCAGCAGCCGCTCAGCCGTTTCCCTGCTGCAAAGCTCGGTCGCGGCCGTCGTGACCGCGGCGCTTGCCGCGGCGCAGCCGTGGCCCAGCACATCGGGCAAGGCAAGCCCCCGAGACAGCGCCAGCACCGCCCCGGCCACGAAACTGTCCCCCGCACCTGTGCGCGAGACCACCGGCACGTCGGCCGCGGGGGCTGTCCATCGCCCCTCGGCCGAGGCAAGGACAGACCCCTCCGCCCCGCGTGCAAGGATCACGATCTCGGCCGCACCGTCGGCCACCAGTTCGGCGGCAAAGGCGGCGCTGTCCTCGACCGATCGCAAGGCATGCCCGGCCAGGGCTTCGGATTCTTCGAAATCCATCCGCAGCACGGCAAGCCCGGCCCGCGCTCCGGCCAGCGCCACAAGGCCCGGCCCCGAGGTGTCGGCGACCACGCGCACCCCCTGCCCGGCCAATTTGCGCGCAAGCGCCACCTGCGCCTCGGGCGCAACGCCCGGCGGCAAAGAGCCCGACAAAACCAGCCAGTCGCCCCGCCCGGACCGCGCCAGAAGCGCTGCAACGACCGCGTCGAGGTCGGTCGCCGTCCAGGTCGGGCCGGGAAAGATGAAGCGGAACTGCTTGCCGGTCTCCGTCTCGATGACCGAGAGGTTCTGGCGCACCTCGCCGGGTGCAGGCAACCGCTCGACCGGCACACCACGCGCTGTCAGCATCTCTTCCAACGCGCCGCCCGCTGGTCCACCCGCGGCCACAAGGGCCGTGGCCTCGCCGCCCAGTTGGATCACCGCGCGCGCGACGTTGATGCCGCCGCCGCCCGGATCGCGCTTCGGCTCGGCGCAGCGCAGCTTTTCGCCCGGCCCGACATGCGGTGTCGAGGTCTCGAGGTCGAGCGCAGGGTTGAGCGTGACGGTCAGGATCGCCATGCCGCGACTAAGTCAGGTTTCGCAGGCCCGCTCAAGACCCGGCCTCAGCTCGCCTTGCGCAAGGCCGCCGTTTCGCCCTCGCCCACCGCGACGGCCTCCCACTGCAGATCGCCCGCGTAGCGCCATGCCATCTGCCCGGCCTCGTCCAGCGCGAAGAGGTGCAGCCAGCGATTGTCGAAAAGCGCCCTGACCCCATCGTGGCGCGACAGGATCTCGGCCATCGCCTCGCGCGGGGCCTCGATGCAGACCGACAGGCGCAGGGGTTCATGCGCATAGCCTTCGCCGTCATGCACCGATTGCCAGGGCAGGCCGGCGCGCAAGAGCCCGCCGTTGCCTTCGACCACGCCGATGCCGCCGGTCACGTTGTGGATCAGCTTGTTGCCGCCCCCGAAGACCGAGGGCGCGACGGTCGAGCCGTAGTATTGCAGGCTGATCCAGCTCGCCACCACCACAGGCGCGGTCAGGATCAGTTCCAGCACGCCGAACCCGTCATCCGCCCGCCAGTCGTAATTGTGCAGGAAGGCGCGGCCTTCCAGGCTGCGGCCCGCGGTCCGCCCGCGCGGCGCGGCGATGAAGGCCTTGCAGCCTGCCAGCGCCCATTCCGGCCGCACCTCGGCCCAGTCGCGCGAGCGCGCCTCGATCTCGGCCTCGCCACCCGCACGCGGCAGGCGCAGCGCGCGCTCGGCCCGCGTCACCCGGCCCGCATCGGCGAGCCAGCGCTTGAGCTGCGCCAGGTCGTCGGCGTGGGCACCGGTGTCCACATCGGCCTCGTAAAGCTTCACGGCATCCGTTGTCGTGTCATGCAGACCGGCCACGAACAGCGTATCCTCCGGCAGCGTGATGCCGCGTGCAGGCAGGCCCGCCCGCACCTCCGCGTCGTTCAGCAAGAGCGCCAGAAGCCGCGCGTTCACCTCGCCCGAATAGCCGCCACAGGCCCCGCAATGCAGCGCCGAGGCGTGCGGGTTGTTCACCACGTTCGCCCCGTGCCCCGCCAGCAGGATCACCCGCGCGAAGTTGTCCGTCAGCGACATCGCGCGCAGGACCGTTTCGGCGGCCCCCGTCCGCGCCTCGAGGTCGAGCGCGGGGTCGAGTCGCGGCGCAGGACCGTCGGGCAGTGCGCGCCCGTCCATCCCCAGCGCGTCGCGCACCAGCTTGCCCGCGTAGACCGGCCCCATCGCCTCGACAAAGGCGAAGGAGGAGACGGCGGCCAGCTTGAACCGCCCCCAGGCCCGCTTGGCCCGCGCGGCAAAGCGCGCCTCGGCATCGGCCTCGGCCGTGTCATGGCCGCCCGAAAAGCCCAGCGTCTCAATGCCAGGATCGACCGCTTCCAGCGCGCGACGGAACACCTCGGACCGCACGTCGATGCAAAACGCAGCCTGCACCGCGGGCCGACCGTCGCGCGCCTCGGGCGGATCGGCGGCAAAAAGTGACGCCAACTCGCGCTGCGCCGCGCGCTCGGCAGCTTCTTGCAGGATTTCGTCCACGACCAGCGCGGGCGATGCTGCGACGGGCGCGGCATGGGCCGCACGTGCGCGGGCCCAGTCATCCGCGATCTCGTCCTCGTATTGCCGGTAGAGCGCCTCTTCCCAGGTCAGCCGGATCGCAAGCATCTCGGCCATCACCGGGTCGCTGCCGGCGCCCAGTTCCACCTGCCAGAGCCGGTAGCGCGCGAATTGCGCCCAACCGCCCATGCTCATCAGAAGCTGGTGGAAATAGGTCTCGAGCACCTCGGGCGTCAGGCCCAGCGTGACCGCGGCGCGCGCAATCGCGCCCTCAGCCGTTTCCGGCGCGTCGAAGACATGGGCGGCGAAGCCCTTCAGCCCGTGGATCTCGGGCGTCAGGTCGTGGGTCGCAACCGCCCGCCACTCCGTCCACGGCCCGCGCCGCTTGGGCGCGGCCCAAAGCGCCTGGCCCGCATCGAAATAGGCACCAGCCCAGCCGCCGATCCGTTCGGCGATCAGCCCGGGCCAGTCGAGGCGCGAGGCGTCGGCGGCAAGATCCGCCACCGTCGGCAGCGCCTTCGGCGTGCGCGCGGCACTATCGGTCGCCTCCTTCAGCGCAGCGAGGTCAAGGGGCCGACCCTCGGCCGGGGCCGCCTCGAGCGCCGCGGCCAGATCGGCCTCGGTGATGCGCCCGTCGCGGATGCGCGCGGCGTACCAATCGCGCGGCATCGTCACCGGCACGCCCGCCACCCGCGCCAGCCGCGCGCCGGTGGTGGCCAGCCGCTCGCCCGTCTGGCCGAGATAGGGGTTCACCGCCACCGACGAGGCCAGCGGCCAGACCGGCGGGATCGCCCGACCGGCGCCGTCGGCGGCCGTCATCAGGTCTTCGGACGACAGGATACGTGTCTTGGTCATCTCAGGCTCTCCCCTCACTCAGATCTTGCGCCGCAGCGCCCAGCCGCCAAGCAGGCGGTCCAGCACGGCGTTGGCATAAAGGCCGTTCGACAGGTGCACCCGCAGCCCCGCGGCCGCCGGGTGATAGGCCCAGAGCGGGAACATCGCCTGCGCGATGGCGACCGCGCCGAAGCTGATGACCGCCAAGACGATCAGCGCCCATTCCAGCGGCCCCGGCGCGGGCGTGGCGGGCAGCGTGCCCGACATCAGCCACTCCGACCCGCGCTGCAGCGCGAAATAGGCGACCGAGGCCGCGACCGACATCAGCGCCGTGCGCCGCGTCAGCGCCGCGGGGGCCGCATCGGCCAAGCCCTGCGCCAGCAGGTAGGCCACGCCGAAGATCAGGATCGCGCCGAGCGCCACCGCCTGCGGCGACTTGTTCTCGAATCCGAAGCCGAAGCCGACAAGCCCGTAGATCGCCAGCGCCGCGACGAAGGCCTTGAGCACCGCCGCACCGTTGGGAATGGCCACGGGACCGGGCCTGCGGATCGCGGCCACCCCCTCGACGGCCTGCCCCGCGGCGAGGAAGGCATGCGCCTTGTAAAGCGAATGCGCCACGATATGCAGCAGC
>CAZVQL010000040.1:0-16637 GCA_964629305.1 uncultured Roseicyclus sp. | reverse complement strand
AGGCCGCGCTGACGATGCAGCAGGGGGGCGGGATCGGCTACGATTTCTCCACCATTCGGCCCAAGGGGGCCGAGGTGCATGGCGTGGCCGCCGATGCCTCGGGGCCGCTGTCCTTCATGGACGTGTGGGATGCGATGTGCCGCACGATCATGTCGGCGGGCAGCCGCCGCGGTGCCATGATGGCGACGCTGCGCTGCGATCACCCCGATATCGAGGCCTTCATCGAGGCGAAATCCGACCCCGCGCGGTTGCGCATGTTCAACGTCTCGGTGCTGGTGACGGATGCCTTCATGGAGGCGGTCGACAAGGACGGCCCGTGGGACCTGACCTTTGGCGGCAAGGTCTATCATACGGTTGAGGCGCGCGACCTCTGGAACCGGATCATGCGCGCGACCTATGATTATGCCGAGCCCGGCGTGATCTTCATCGACCGCATCAACGCCGAGAACAACCTGAGCTATGCCGAGACGATCGCGGCCACCAACCCCTGCGGCGAGCAGCCCCTGCCGCCTTATGGCGCCTGCCTTCTGGGGTCGATCAACCTTGCGCGGCTGGTCGACGAGCCCTTCTCCGAGGCCGCCCGCATCGACGAGGGCAAGCTGGCCGATCTCGTCGCGCTCTCGGTCCGGATGATGGACAACGTCGTCGACGCCTCGCGCTTCCCGCTCGACGCGCAGCGGCAGGAGGCGCAGGCGAAGCGCCGGATCGGGCTGGGTGTCACGGGTCTGGCGGATGCTTTGGCGATGATCGGCCTGCGCTATGGCAGCGAAGCGGCCGCTACGAAGACGGGCGAGTGGATGCAGGCCATCGCGAACGCGAGTTACCGAGCCTCGGCGCTGCTGGCGAAGGAAAAGGGGGCGTTTCCCCTGTATGACGCGGCGGCCTATGCCAAGGCACCCATGGTGCAGCGGCTGGACGCAGAGGTGCAGGCGCTGATCGCCGCGCACGGGCTGCGCAACGCGCTTCTGACCTCGATCGCGCCCACGGGCACCATCTCGCTTTTCGCGGGCAACGTCAGTTCGGGGATCGAACCGATCTTCGCCAATTCCTACAAACGAAAGGTGCTGCAGCCCGACGGGACGCGGACCGAGGAAGAGGTCGTGGATTACGCCGTGAAGGCGTGGCGCGATCTCAAGGGCGACGCGGACCTGCCCGAACAGTTCGTGACGGCGCAGACCCTAGCCCCGCTGGATCACGTGCGGATGCAGGCGGCGGCGCAGCCGTGGATCGACAGCTCGATCTCGAAGACGATCAACGTGCCCGCGGACATCAGTTTCGAGGCGTTCAAGGACGTCTACGCCGAGGCCTATGCCACCGGCTGCAAGGGCTGCACGACCTACCGGCCCAACGATGTGACCGGCTCGGTGCTGTCGGTCAGCGAGAGCGAGGACAAGTCGGAAGGCCGCGAGGCGACCGAGGCGGCCTCGGGCGAGGTGGTCTACATGTCCGAACCGCTGGACCGGCCCGCGGCGTTGGAAGGTCACACCTACAAGGTGAAGTGGCCCGACAGCGAGCATGCGCTCTACATCACGATCAACGATATCATCCTGGCCGGGCACCGGCGGCCCTTCGAGGTCTTCATCAACTCCAAGAACATGGAGCATTTCGCCTGGACCGTGGCGCTGACGCGGATGATCTCGGCGGTGTTCCGGCGCGGCGGCGACGTGTCCTTCGTGGTCGAGGAACTGAAGGCCGTCTTCGACCCACGGGGCGGGGCTTGGATGAACGGTAAATACGTGCCCTCGATCCTGGCGGCCATCGGCGGTGTGATCGAACGGCACATGATCGCCATCGGCTTCCTGGAGGGCGAGGGGATGGGCCTCAAATCGGACCCGCAGGCTCAGGTCGTGAACCTGGGCCACAAGCCCGGCCCGGCCTGTCCGAATTGCGGGCAGTTCGACATGCGCATGGCCGAAGGGTGCCTGACCTGCAACAGCTGCGGCTATTCCAAGTGTAGCTGAGGGCGTTTGTCGGCGTCATGGTCAGCAGGAGGCACCTGCTGCCCCTCATCATGGATGCAGGCGCCCCGCATAGAACGGAATACCGGACGGGCAGAGCGCCAGCGTCATACGGAAGATCCCTGTCGTCTCAAAAGCCCCTTGGGCGCTGCTGGACCCGTGACGAAAGGGCGGGATGGGCATGGCTGCAACAGATGCCGACCCGACGTTGCCATGGTGCCATAGCCATGCCGCAATCGCGCTGCTAAACTGTTCCCAAGAGGCCGGCGGATCCACCGCCGCGAAAGTCGAGGCAGTTTCATGGTTCAGATCCTTCCCCGTTGCGGGGCAGTTGTTCTTTCTTTTCTAGCTCTCGTTCCGTCGGCGCAGGCCGAAGAAGATGGGCGCCAGACCCTGGGCATGGCGCGTGTTTTCACGAACGATGTCCTCGGCGATCAGGAGGACCGCTGGCGTTCGGGTGCCTATAGCGTCAGCGCCTTTCGCGGCGAGACCTGGACCGGCCGTTTGCCATCAAGACCTTTCGAGGTGATGGAATATCGCTTCCGCGGCGAAGTGATCTCGCCTGCCAACCTGAACAATCCCGATCCGGCGGACCGCCTGTATGCCGGTACTTTGTGGCTGGGCGCGCATACGCATTTCGATTGGCGAGGCTTCGAGGTCACGGCGGGCGCCGATATTGCGATCACCGGCGAGCAGTCGGGTATTCGCAGCCTGCAGGCGAACATCCACGACGCTTTCTCGCTGACGACGGTCAACATCGGTGATCATCAGGTCAATGACGACGTCCTGCTGCACGGTACGCTGGAGGTGGCGCGCAGCCTGCGGTGGGACGGGGGCGAATTCCGGCCATTCGTCGAACTGCAGGGCGGCGTCGAAACCATGGCGCGCTTGGGGTTCGACGTGACCTTCGGCACCTTGGGCGACGGGGGCCTGCGGGCACGCGACCCGATCACCGGCCAGCGGCTCGAAGGGATCGTCGGAGATAGTGATGGTGGTTGGTCCCTCCTGCTCGGCGCTGATATCGCGACTGTAGAGAGCTCGGTCTTCCTGCCCGAAGAACGTGGCTTTCAGGTCGAGGACGAACGGCATCGGCTGCGAGCCGGTGTGAACTACGGTTTTGGCAGCAGCAATATCTTCTACGGGGTCACCTACCTCTCCGAGGAATTCGTCGGCCAGTCCGAGGGCCAAATGGTCGGGTCGCTCAGCGTGGGCCTCCGATTCTGAGGAATTGTAGCTACCGCCGAATCAGACGCTATACATGGTGATTCGCGTCTGATATGGTGGAGAGAATGCACGGTCGATCAACGGCCGGCTTACACATAACCTGATGAGGCGGGGCAATGGGCACGGGCTTTCGGGGTGCGTTCGTGATCTCATGGGCGCAAACCTGGATAGATGGATATCCGGCAGAAGACCAAAAAGACCTGGTGGAAGGCATGGGGTGGAGCTGGCATGGCCGCGCGCTTCCCCTGGAAGGTGACGGCGCCGCCCTCATCCTGACCACCAGCCGGGACCATGAAGAGCTTCGTTCCCGCGCGGCGCGGGTGGTGCGCAAGATGTTGCAGCGCCCGGCGCCCGGCCCCGCCGAATTTGCCGCCGACGAGGCCGACCCGATCTTTCGCGGCGCCTTTGTCGTGTCGGACGGCAAGCGCTTCTTCACCGTCGTTCCCATCGTGATCGAGGATCGGGCCGCGCCGATCCTGCTGTTTGCCGGTGACATGCCGCCGCCTGACCGTGACCTGACCATCGTGCATTGCTCGGAGCGCACGCTGCGTCAGACCCCGTCCGAGCGGCCTTCGGTCATCTGTTTCACGCCCGGCACGCGCATGCGGACAGAGGCGGGCGACAAGGCGATCGAGGATCTGGAGCCGGGCGACCGCCTGCTGACGCGCGACAGCGGCCCGCAGGAGGTGCTCTGGACCGGGCATCGTCGGATGTCGGGGGCGCGCCTTTTCGCGATGCCGGACCAGCGCCCGATCCGTCTGCGCAAGGGCGCGCTGGGCGTCGACCGGCCCGAGGATGATCTTGTCGTCAGCCCCGAACACCGCGTGCTTGTCACCGGGGCCGCGGCCCGCGACCTGTGGGGCGAGCCCGAGGTTCTGGTGCGCGCCGCCGATCTTGTCGGCGATCGCTACATTACCGTGGACCATTCCCTTCGCGAGACGTGGTACATCCACCTGATGCTGGAGCGGCACGAGGTGGTCTGGGCCAACGGGCTCGAGGTCGAGACGTTCCATCCCGGGTTCATGGGCCTCGACCACCTGAGCGGCGGGCAGCGTGACCTACTGTTCGACCTGCGGCCCGATCTGTCGCGGAACGCCGACCTTTATGGTCCGCCCGTGCGCCGCATGGTCAACCGGGCCGAGGCCGCGATCCTGTTGCGTGGCGCACCGGCAAAGGCCATGACCAGCCGGCATTGACAGCCCCGGCAAATCCTGTAGAAGCCCGGCATCCCCGGTCGCAAGGCCGGGGTTTCATATTGGTGTTGGTGGCCCCCGCAAGGGGACGCCTGTCGCCCCGGCCAAATCCGGGGAAAGGACAACGCCCTTCGAAACTGAACCGAAGGAGATCAGCCGTGACCAAACGCACGTCTGCCAAGTACAAGATCGACCGCCGGATGGGCGAAAACATCTGGGGCCGCCCGAAATCCCCCGTCAACAAGCGCGAATACGGCCCCGGCCAGCACGGCCAGCGCCGCAAGGGCAAAATGTCGGACTTCGGTCTGCAGCTCCGCGCCAAGCAGAAGCTCAAGGGCTACTACGGCGACCTGACCGAAAAGCAGTTCCGCCGCATCTACGCCGAGGCCGAGCGCCAGCGCGGCGATACCGGTGAGCAGCTGATCGGCCTGCTCGAGCGCCGCCTCGACGCCGTCGTCTACCGCGCCAAGTTCGTCCCGACGATCTTCGCCGCCCGCCAGTTCGTGAACCACGGCCATGTCCTGGTGAACGGCAAGCGCGTCAACATCCCCTCCTACCGGGTGAAAGAAGGCGACGTGATCGAGGTGCGCGAGAAGTCCAAGCAGATGGCCGCGATCCTCGAGGCCGTTCAACTGGCCGAGCGTGACGTGCCCGACTACATCGAGGCCGACCACTCCAAGCTGACCGCCACCTTCGTGCGGACCCCGGGCCTGGGCGATGTGCCCTACCCGGTGATGATGGAACCGAACCTGGTTATCGAATACTACGCGCAGAACTGATTTCTGCCGCGACAGCGATCCGGAACGCCGTCCCTCGGGGCGGCGTTTCGCGTTTCATTGCCCCGTGCGTGCAGCCAACGCCGCGCGGGTGGCCGCCAGAAACGCTTCGCCGTGTCCCTTGTTTTGCGGAACACCGTCCGGCACGACGACCCAAGGGTGTTTCTGCGGCACGAAGATCGAGGTGGTGGGCGGCGGAAAGGCTGGATCGGCGAAGACGCCGACGGGAATGCCGCCCATGTCCGGCATCGCCTCCACGTCCCAATGCAGGGTCGACGCGCAGACGGGACAGAAGTGGAACGTGATGTAGCAGCCCGTATCACCGGTGCGCCGGAAGGCCTGCGTCCGGCCCTCGACCGTGACGGCCTCGCGGGTGAAATAGGCATGCACGCTGTAGGTGCTGCCGGTCCGCTTCTGGCATTGCAGGCAATGGCACATCGACACCGTGGCTGGATCGCCCGCTGCCCTGACCGTGACGGCGCCGCAGGCGCAGGAGCCCGAGTGGATCATCATGTGGCTTCCGTGTTGGTGCTGGATGTGGCCTCAGCCTTGCACGGTTCGGACGCTTTAGGAACGTTTAAGGGGGATTAAGGGCGGGCTTCAGGACCTTTAACGCGGGGTCCGCCAGGTTGGGATCAGCGAAACGAGACCCCAACCCCGGAGCCGAGCCCATGACCACCTTTGACACCAACACCCGCACCGACCTGAACGCCCGCGGCCGCCGCCTTGCCGAGACCCGGAAGGAGGCCGAGGCCCGCATCTGGCGCCTGTTCGACGGGCTGCCTGCACTCTTCGTGCGCCGCGCTGCTGACCCCGCTGAAGAACTTGCCAAGGCGGAGCGCCGCGAGGCCGCGCGCCGCGCCGCCGACAACTTGCTTCTTCGTTAATCGGGAAAGCCCGTGCCGATCAGCGCCTCGCGGAAGAGCGTCAGATGTGGCGCATGTTTGTAGGGGCTGACCGCGAGCGTCTCGGTCACGGTCAACTCGGGGCGGATCACGGCCAACTCCTCGGCCATTCGCCGCGCGTCCTCCACCCGGCCCGCCGCCCAGTAGGCGATCATCAGCACGAAGACGGTCGAGCCGTAGCCGGGCGCTTCGTGGTAGGACGCCTCGATCATCGAGATCGCCTCGTCCACCCGGCCCAGGCCGATCAGGATCGGGCCCAACGCGCTGCGCACGAAACCGTGGTTCGGATCCAGCGGGTTCAGCCGCAGCGCGCGTTCGATATCTGCGAGCGCGGTTTCGAACTCGCCCACATAGGCGTGCAGCCAGCCCGATGAGCACAGCACCGTGACCGAGTTGGGGTTCAGCGCCTTGGCCCTGCGCAGGGCGGGCAGGCCGATCTCGGCGCCCTTCGCGAGATAGGCCAGAGCATGGCCCGCATAGGTCAGCGTCAGCGCGTCATTCGTGCCGGATTGCAGCAGCGCGTGGGCGTCGGGGACGACATGCTGGCAGTCCTTG
The DNA here is from genome assembly GCA_964629305.1 of uncultured Roseicyclus sp. Lineage (GTDB taxonomy): Bacteria > Pseudomonadota > Alphaproteobacteria > Rhodobacterales > Rhodobacteraceae > Roseicyclus. Next base: position 10,026 of record CAZVQL010000040.1, on the reverse strand, counting down.
ACCGAGATGAAGCGCCCACCCGCGGCGATGGTGTAGGCCCAGCACCTGAGGGCGCGTGCATGGGCATAGCCGGGATCGAGCGCGATGGCCTCGTCGAGCAGGGCGAAGGCGCGGGTGAAGTCGGCGGGTTTCGCGGTGAAGCGCATCAGCGGTTCGACCTGCAGGCAGAGGTCATAGGCGCGCATGTCTTTCTGCGGTTTCTCGCGCGAGCGAAGCGCCTCGGCCGAGCGCAGGGTCGGTTCGATGGCGGCCGCGACGCTTTCGGTAAGGCGGTCCTGCAGCGCGAAGATATCGCTCGTTTCGCCGCTGAAGCGTTCGGACCAGATGGCGCGTCCGGTGTCGGCCTCGACGAGATGCACGGAGATGCGCAGCGTCTGCCCGGCCTGCTGCACCGATCCTTCCAGGACGTAGCGCACGCCCAGTTCCCGGCCCACGTCCGGCAACTGTACGGCACGGCCCTTGTAGGCGAAGCTCGAAGTGGCGGCGATGACGAAGAGGCCGGGTATCTTCGCGAGGGCGCTGATCAGCTCTGTGGCGATACCATCGACAAGGTAATCCTGGCCCGGCTGCCCGGTGAGATTGGCCAGGGGAAGCACGGCAAGCGAGGGTGTATCGGGCAAATCTGGTCCGGCGGTGACAGTTGGCAGCGCGCCCCGTGTGAGCTTGTATCCCACCCCCGGAACGGTCGCGATGGCGCCCGCACCAAGTACCTTGCGAAGCGCGCTGATCTGCACGGTCAGGTTGCCTTCCTCGACCGCGAGGCCGCCCCAGACCTGCTCCAGCAGTTCCTGTTTTGTGACGACACGGTCGGCATGGGCATCGAGGTGGACCAGCACGTCGAAGGCGCGCGCGCCCAGGGGCGTGACCGCGCCCTCGACCACCACCTCACGTCGGTCCGCGCGCACCTCGAAGCTGACGGGGGCAGGCAAGCTCATGAACCGGTCCGATCCCAAGGGTCGCCCACACCCTAGTGGCGCGCGCCGCGCCTTGCCAAGGGTCCGCGGGGCGCGGCCCTGTTCCCATCGTCGCGCCGCTGCGTTAGTCAACGTGTAACCGACCTGGAAGGAAGCGCGCCTTGTCCACTCAGTATCCTGTCCATGCCCGCATTGAAGGGCCCATCGTGATGATCGGCTTCGGGTCCATCGGCAAGGGGACCTGGCCCCTGATCGAGAGGCATTTCGACTATGACGCCGACCGGTTCACGGTGATCGAACCGGACGCGGCGCAGGCCAATTTCCTGCGTCAGCACAAGCTGAACCATGTGCAGATCGCGCTGACGCCCGAGAACTACCGTGAGGTTCTGGGCGGGTTGCTGGAGCCGGGTAAGGGTTTCTGCGTGAACCTGTCAGTCGACACCTCGTCGCTCGACCTGATGCGCTTCTGCCGCGAAATCGGCGTGCCTTATATCGACACGGTGGTGGAGCCGTGGGCGGGCTATTACTTCAACACCACCGACAACGCTGCGCGCACGAATTACGCGCTGCGGCAGGCGGTGCGGGATGAAAAGGCCGCAAACCCGGGCGGGACGACTGCCGTATCCTGCTGCGGGGCCAACCCCGGCATGGTGTCGTGGTTCGTCAAGGAGGGGCTGCTGACGCTCGCCCGCGACCTGGGCCGGGATGTGACGCCGCCTGTGGACCGCGCGGGGTGGGCGAAACTGATGCAATCGTTGGGCGTGCAGGGCGTCCACATCGCCGAACGCGACACGCAGGCCCGCCGCGTTCCACGTCCACGGGGCGTCTTCGTAAATACATGGTCTGTCGAAGGGTTCATCGCCGAGGGCTTCCAGCCCGCCGAGCTTGGCTGGGGCACGCATGAGCCGTGGTTCCCGGAAAACGGCCACGGCCACGAGACGGGCTGCCAATCCGCGATCTGGCTGGAGCGGCCCGGTGCGATCACCCGCGTGCACACCTGGTGCCCCACGCCGGGTCCGCAGTTCGGGTTCCTCGTCACGCATAACGAGGCGATCTCGATTTCCGACTATTACACGGTGGGGCAGGGCGCGGCGCCGGAGTATCGGCCGACTTGCCATTACGCTTATCACCCCTGCGACGATGCCGTCCTCAGCCTGCACGAGATGTTCGGCTCGGGCCGCACGCAGGAGAAGCACCACATCCTGACCGAGGACGAGATCGTCGAGGGCATCGACGAGCTGGGCGTGCTGCTCTACGGCCACGAGAAGAACGCGCTCTGGTTCGGCTCGCGGCTGTCGAACGAGGAGACCCGCGAGCTTGCCCCCTACCAGAACGCGACCGGGCTCCAGGTGACGAGCGCGGTTCTGGCCGGCATGGTCTGGGCTCTGGAGAACCCGAACGCCGGCATCGTCGAGGCCGACGAGATGGACCACGCCCGCTGCCTCGAGGTGCAGCGCCCCTATCTTGGGCCGGTCGAGGCGCATTACACCGACTGGACGCCCCTTCAGGATCGGTGGGAGCTCTTTCCCGAGGATATCGATCCCGACGAGCCCTGGGCCTTCCGCAACGTGCTGGCAAGTTGAGCGCCTGCCCGTTGGCCAAGCCATGTGGCCACGTCGGGCTATGCGTATTTTCGGAAAGTTGAAGGCGTGTCTGTGCGCCCGTGCAGAGATCGGGGCGATGGACGCGGGGCGGAAAGCGGCGTAAGGCCAAGATCATGGCGCTTGGCGATACCCTCAGAACTCTGCCGCTAGCCGAAGCGGAGCGGCTGCCCCTGTGGAGGCGGCCCGTGGCGCTTCTGGCGCTCATGGCCTTCGGCATGCCCATCGCCTTTGCGACCTGGTCGGCGCTTCTGAACAACTTCGTCATCGAGATGGCGGGCTTCGACGGTGCCGATATTGGCTGGCTGCACACGGTGCGCGAGATCCCGGGGTTTCTGGCCATCGGGGTGATCGCGATCATCCTTTTCGTACGCGAACAGGTTCTGGCACTGATCTCGCTCGTGATGCTGGGCGTGGCGACCGCGATGACGGCGCAATTCCCGACGCTGGGCGGGCTTTTGTTCGTCACGCTCATCAGTTCGATTGGCTTTCATTACTACGAGACCGTGAACCAGTCCCTGCAGCTTCAGTGGATCGACAAGAAGAAGGCACCGCAGACGCTGGGTTGGTTGTTGTCCATCGGGTCCGGGGCGACGCTGCTGGCCTATGGGCTGATCGTGGTGACGTGGCGGGCCTATGACCTGAGCTATGACCTTGTTTACTGGGTTGCGGGGGGGGCCACCGCGCTGATCGCGGTCATCGCCTTCTTCGCCTTCCCGCAATTCGAAAGTCCGAACCCGCAGACCAAGAAGATGGTCCTGCGCAAGCGCTACTGGCTCTATTACGCGCTGCAGTTCATGTCGGGCGCACGGCGGCAGATCTTCGTCGTCTTCGCGGCCTTCATGATGGTCGAGCGCTACGGCTTCGACGTGCACCAGATCACGGCGCTGTTCATGGGGACGCTGCTGGCCAACATGGTAGCAGCACCCCTTCTGGGGGCCGTCGTCTCGCGCTTCGGGGAACGGCTGGCGCTGGTGGTGGAATACGCAGGCCTCGGCGCGATCTTCCTGCTGTACGCGGGGCTCTACATCTACGACTGGGGCCCGTGGATGGCGGGTGCACTTTACGTGCTGAACCACCTGTTCTTCGCGCTGGCGCTGGCCATCAAGACCTACTTCCAGAAGATCGCCGACCCCGGCGACATCGCGCCCACCGCGGCCGTGGCTTTTACCATCAACCACATCGCCGCGGTCTTTCTTCCTGCTGCTCTGGGGTATCTGTGGCTGACCTCGCCCACCTCGGTCTTCTTCCTTGCGGCAGGCATGGCCGCGGTCTCGCTGGGCTTGTCGCTGTTGGTGCCGCGGCACCCGGAGCCGGGGAACGAGACGGTGCTGGTGCGACCCGCGCCCGCACCTGCGGAATAGGCGGCGTTGCCAAGCGCCTGCGAAGGGCGTAGGCCCGCCGCATCCCGCGAAACGGAGCGCCTGACATGCCGACCTGGACCGCCCTGACCACCCTGCCCGAGAAGGACAAGGCCGAGGCCCTCGGCCTTGCGCTCGAGGATCTGGAGCCGGAACCCACGGGCGTCGGCGTCTTCGAGATGGAGGACGGCTCGGGCCTGTGGGAGGTGGGGGGCTACTTCACCGACCCGCCCGACGACATCGCGCTGGCCCTGCTGGCCGCGGCGCATGGCGCCAAGCCCTTCACCGTTTCGGAAGTGCCCGAGACCGACTGGGTCGCCCATGTGCGGCGTGAGCTGCATCCGGTCGAGGCAGGGCGGTTCTTTGTCTACGGGTCGCATGACGCCGACAAGCTGCCCGAGGGCCGAGTCGGGCTGCTGATCGAGGCCGCCATGGCCTTCGGAACCGGGCATCACGGGACCACCCAGGGCTGTTTGGAAGCCGTGGACAAACTGTTGACGCAAGGCATTTCGCCCCGAAATGTGGCCGACATCGGGTGCGGCACGGCGGTGCTCGCGATCGCTGCAGCAAAGGTTCTGGAGGGGTCTTTCATCGCCTCCGACATCGACCCGGTGGCCGTCGATGTGGCCCGTGTGAATGCCGCCGCGAATGGCGTCGAGGGGCGCATCACCTGCGTGGAGGCGGCCGGTTTCGAGCATCCAGACCTGTCCAGAAAAGCGCCCTATGACCTTGTTTTTGCTAATATTCTCAAGGGCCCACTGATCGAGCTTGCGCCGCAGGTCGCGGCCCATGTGCAGCCAGGGGGGCATGTCATACTTTCCGGGCTTCTGACCCCGCAGGCAGAGGACGTGATCGGGGCCTACGAGGCCCAGGGCCTCACCCTCGTGGACCGGCGGGAGATCGGCGATTGGACGACGCTGACGCTTGAACATAGCAGCGTCTCAGAGCTGCCTTAATTCCCTCGCAATTCGCCTTACTTTTTGCTAAATCATTACTTGGTGGGGGCAGCTTGATTGGTAGAGTTGCCCGATGAATCAGGATTATCCGAATTTCAAGGACCGTGTGCAGCGGATCGATCGCGCACGACGTGATCGCGTCGTGGGTGAATTCGTCCTGCAGTCCAACGGCCTTCTCGTCCCGAAACAGCGGCGTTTGCGCTTCGGCTTTCCGTTCAGGGGCCTGCTGGCGGCTTTCGCCATCACGATCTGCGTCAAGGCCTACCTGATCTGGTTCCTCGGCATCGAGCTTTACCAGGCCGAGATCCTAGAGCTTTTATCCGGGACCAGCTTCGAGCAGGCGGCCGCGCGCATTCTGATGCCGGACACGGTGTCGCTTTGGGTCGCAGGCATCTACGACATGATCGCCGCGTATTTCACCGGGTCCTGACCCCGAAATCGATCGAACTGCAGCGCTTCTGGCGCGCGGAATGAGAAAGGGCGCCCCCGTATCTGCTCCGGGGGCGCCCTTTTCCGTGTCCGTGAGTTGCCTCTGGCGCCGAGGCGTCAGCGCTTGAACGTGCCGTTCGCGATGTCGTCGATATCGCCGCGGACGAGGCCGAGGTCGTCCAGCTCACGGTCGGAGAGAGCGGACAAGCCCTTGCGCGTCACGCGCGCGTCGTTCCAGGCAGCGATCTTGCCGACGATTGCGGCAAGTACACCAGTGGCGCCGAAGCCGGCGCCGAGGGGGCGGTTCGTCATGATGGCCATCGGTCGTATCCTTTCCGATCGTCGGTTGCAGGTGGACGCGGCACGACATGTCCCGCGAACATGCGGCATCTAGAAGTCTCAAAAGCGTCTCGCAAGACGCGATTTCTGCATGGGTCACATGCGTTTTCTGCATGGCAGAAAAGGGCGCCTAAACCCCTTTGAAATATGGCAAAAATCCGCTCGTTCGTGTCGCTTTTCGACGGTGTGATGACGGTTTTGGACGCCGCGTTTTCGACGCGGTCGGAAACCGACTTTTCGGCGGCTGAAACGGACACCGCGCTAGGCAATGTTCGCCTTTCGTGCTAGTGATGCAGAAAGGCCGCAGAAAGCGGCGAAAACACGGGGCGTGGACGGGCGGATGCGGATCATCGGGATCGACCCGGGGCTCAGGTGCCTCGGCTGGGGTGTGATCGAGGTCGAAGGATCGCGACTCAGGCATGTTGCCAACGGCCAATGCCTCAGCGGTGCGGGCGATCTGGCCGCGCGACTTCTGGCACTTCATTCCCAGTTGACCGAGGTTGTGGGGCGTCATTCACCCGACATGGCCGCCGTCGAGCAGACCTTCGTGAACCGCGATGGTGCCGGCACTCTGAAACTGGGGCAGGCCCGCGGCATCGCGATGCTGGTGCCTGCGCAGGCCGGGCTGCCGGTTGCGGAGTATGCGCCCAATGCCGTGAAGAAGGCGGTCGTCGGCGTGGGCCATGCGGCGAAGCAGCAGATCGACCACATGGTGCGCCTGCAATTGCCCGGCTGTGAGCCGGCTGGGCCCGATGCCGCCGATGCGCTCGCCATCGCTATTTGTCATGCCTTCCACGCCCAAAGCGCGGGCCGGCTGGCGCAGGCGATCGGGGCGGCCTCATGATCGGCAAGCTGACGGGCCGGGTGGATTACAAGGCCGCCGACCATGTGCTGCTCGACGTGGGCGGGGTCGGCTACACGGTGCATTGCTCGGACCGTACGCTGGCCGCTTTGCCGGGGCCGGGGCAGGCGGCGGCACTTTATACCGAGCTTCTGGTCCGCGAGGACCTGTTGCAGCTCTTTGGCTTTCTCACACCCTACGAGCGGGAATGGCACCGTCTGCTGATCTCGGTGCAGGGGATCGGGGCCAAGGCCTCGATGGCGATCCTCGGCACGCTTGGGGCCGAGGGGATCGCGCGCGCCATCGCCATCGGCGACTGGGCCGCGGTCAAGGCGGCGCCCGGCGTCGGCCCAAAGATCGCGCAGCGTGTCGTGAACGAGTTGAAGGACAAGGCGCCGGGCGTCATGGCGATGGGCGGCACGTTGGGGCAGGCGGCGGGCACCGTCGCGGCGGACCCGCTGATCGAGGCCGATACCGCGCCCGTAGCGCCCGCTTCGAAACCCCCCGTGCCCTCTTCCAGCGCCGCGCAGGCCGATGCGCTGTCGGCGCTGACGAACCTGGGCTACGGACCATCCGACGCCGCCCGCGCGGTGGCCGAGGCCGCAGGCAACGACCCCGGGGCCGAGGCGCCGGACCTGATCCGCGCCGCATTGCGCCTGTTGGCGCCCAAGGACTGAAAGGGATGGTGGGCCAAGCCGCCTATGGCGGATCCGTCCACCCTACGGCATAGATGACACTGATGACCGAGCCCGATCCGACCCTTCGCCCTGCGCCCCTGCCCGAGGATGCCGACCGCGCCCTGCGCCCGCAGACGCTATCCGATTTCATAGGCCAGGCCGAGGCGCGGGCGAACCTGTCGGTTTTCCTCGAAAGTGCGCGCCGCCGCGGCGAGGCGATGGACCATGTCCTGTTTCACGGGCCGCCGGGCCTCGGCAAGACGACTCTGGCGCAGATCATGGCGCGCGAGCTGGGCGTCAATTTCCGCATGACGAGCGGCCCGGTGCTGGCCAAGGCGGGCGATCTTGCCGCGATCCTGACCAATCTGGAGGCGCGCGACGTCCTTTTCATAGACGAGATCCACCGTCTGAACCCTGCCGTCGAAGAAGTGCTTTACCCCGCGCTCGAGGATTTCGAACTTGATCTCGTGATCGGCGAAGGGCCAGCCGCCCGCACCGTGCGGATCGAGTTGCAGCCCTTCACGCTGGTTGGCGCCACGACGCGGATGGGCCTGCTCACGACGCCGCTGCGCGACCGCTTCGGTATCCCCACGCGGCTCCACTTCTACACGACCGAGGAGCTGACCCGCATCGTCGAGCGTGGCGCGCGGCTGTCGGGCATCTCGACCGATCCGGAGGGCGTGCACGAGATCGCCGCCCGGGCCCGCGGCACGCCGCGGATCGCGGGGCGTCTGCTTCGCCGGGTTATCGATTTCGCGTTGGTCGAGGGCGACGGGCGGCTGACGCGGGCAATCGCCGACAGCGCGCTGACGCGGCTGGGGGTGGATCACCTTGGTCTCGACGGGGCCGACCGGCGCTACCTTCTGCTCATCGCCGAGAACTACGCAGGCGGGCCTGTGGGCATCGAGACCCTGTCCGCCGCCCTTTCTGAGAGCCGCGACTCGATCGAAGAGGTGATCGAGCCCTATCTGTTGCAGCAGGGCCTGATCGCGCGCACGCCGCGCGGGCGGATGCTGGCGCAGAAAGGGTGGAGCCACCTTGGTCTTGCGGCCCCTGCGTCGCCGGGGCAGGGCGACCTGTTCTGAGGTGCGCCGGGATGGACCTTGGCCCGACCGCGCCCTAGGGTCCGTGCCCATGACGGACGCGACCCTTTCCCCCCTCACGCCTGACGAGGTCACGGCGCTTTTCACCCGGTCCGACGGGCAGTTCCTGTTTGCGCGTTGGGGGCGGCCGATCGTGCCTGTCGTCTTCGGGGTGGAGGATGCGACGGTTTCCATCCTGAAAGGCGCGATCGAGGCGGTGGTGGCACTGGCCGGCCACAAGATGGCCGAGACCGATCCGGAACTTGGCGCGAACCTGATGGTGTTCTTCCTGCGCGAGTGGTCAGAGTTGACCGCCACGCCCAACCTTGACCGGCTGATCCCCGACCTGGCCGACACGGTCGCCCGGCTGGAAGACGCTGACGCCAACCAGTACCGCGCCTTTCGCTTCGACGAGGGCGGCGCAATCAAGGCGGCTTTCGTCTTTGTCCGGATGGATGCGGCCATGTCGGCAGCCCCCGCCGAGACCATCGCGCTTTCCCAGATCGTGCAGACGATCCTCTTGTGGTCCGACACCGCGTTCCTCGGGCAATCGCCGCTTGCGGTGCTGGAGGAGGGCGGCCCGGCGATCCTGAAGCCGCAGATCGCCGACCTGATCCGGGCGGCTTATGATCCGGTGATGCCCGCACATGCGATGGACCCGTCGCATGCCCTGCGCCTGTCCGCTCGATTGCCGAGGCCGCAATGATCCACCGCTGGCCGATCCGCGTCTATTACGAGGACACCGATCTTGCGGGGATCGTCTATTATGCCAACTACTTGCGCTTCATCGAACGCGCGCGGTCCGAGATGGTGCGCGCCGCGGGCGTCGATCAGACCGAGATGAAGGCCGCGGGCCTTGTCTTCGCCGTGCGCCGGGTCGAGGCCGATTACCTCAGCCCCGCGCGCTACGACGACCAGATCGAGGTGCGGACGCGGCTGACCGACGTGAAGGGGGCAAGCTTCGTCATGCCTCAGGAAGTCTGGCGGGGCGACACGCTGCTCTTCCAGGCGGTGGTGACCATCGTGGTGCTCAATGAACAGGGGCGCGCGACGCGCCTTCCGGCGGATATTCGCGCAAAACTGGCCCCGTTCACGGCAGATGTCAGCGCCTGACAGAGAAGTGTTCGCAAACCCTCTGTAAACTGATAAACTACATCCCTAATGAGGCGTGAAAACACGCCCGATATGCATTGAGGCCGGGCAGAGGAAACCTTTACCAGTCATGGAAACAGAAACACTCGCTGTCGCGCAACAGGCGGATTACACCGTCATTGCGCTCTTCTTCCGTGCCACGCTGATCGTTCAGCTGGTCATGATCGGGCTGATCATCGCCTCGGTCTGGGTCTGGGCCGTCACCTTCACGAAGCTCGCCATGTATCGGCGCGCGCGCGCGAATGCCTCGGCCTTCGACGCGGCCTTCTGGTCGGGTGAGCCGCTGGATGAGCTCTACGACCAGGTCGCCGAGGCGCCCGGCAGCGCCTATGAGCGTGTCTTCGTCGCGGGCATGACCGAATGGCGGCGCTCCTTGCGCGATGACGGCGGGCTGATCCCCGGCGTTCAGCAGCGCGTGGACCGGTCGATGGACGTGGCCATCGGGCGCGAGAGCGAGCGCTGGACGCAGGGGCTGAATTTCCTTGCGACCACGGGTTCGGCCGCGCCCTTCGTGGGCCTGTTCGGGACCGTCTGGGGCATCATGCGGTCTTTCCAGGAGATCGCAGCCTCGGGGAACACCTCGCTTGCCGTCGTGGCCCCCGGCATCGCCGAGGCGCTGCTGGCAACGGGCCTGGGTCTGCTTGCGGCCATCCCGGCGGTGATCCTCTACAACA
>CAZVQL010000039.1:14546-16905 GCA_964629305.1 uncultured Roseicyclus sp. | reverse complement strand
CATCCAGTATCTCCGCGATCTCGGGGTTCGACAGCCCCTCGATGTGGCGCAGCACCACCGCTTGTCGCTGCCGCTCGGGCAGTTGCGCCAAGGCCGCATCCAGCGCCGCCATCCGGTCGGCGTCGACCATCCGCGCCTCGGCCCCCGGTGCTGCGTCCGCCGCCGCGTCGGGGTCATGCAGTGGCTCGGCCCGCCCACCCTTCCGCAACCGGTCGACACACAGGTTCGCGACCACCCGGTAGAGCCAGGTCGCGGGCTCAGCCGCGCCGTCCTGCCGCCAACCGCCCGCCGCGCGCCAGAGGCGCAGCATCGCCTCCTGCGCCACGTCCTCGGCCTCGGCCCGGTCGCCCAGAACACGGGCCGCATGTCCCAGCACCCGTGGCAGAAGCCGCGCCGTCAGAACCGCCGAGGCCCCCGGATCGCCATTGGCGAAGAGGACCATCAGCGCCCCGTCCGGGAGCGCGGCATATTCGGGCGTGTCGCCGGACATGTCGTTGAATACCGCTCCCGGTCAGGGGCCGAAAGGGGCGGCGCGGGAGGGGGGACAGCCCCCCGCGCCGCCGGGGCGCAGGCCTCAGCCGCGCCAGAAGCCATGGCCGCGGCGTTCGCCGTGACCATCGCCGCGACGCTCCATGATGCGGGCCATGGCGGCGTCGAACTCGGCCTCGGTCACGCTGCCGTCGCCATCGGCATCCACGCGCTCGAACATGCGCTCCATGCGCGCCTGGCGGCGACCCTCCTGCATCTCCTCCAACTCGGCCGCGCTCAGCGCGCCATCGCCGTCGCTGTCCGCGCGCTCGAGCAGGCGGTCGATCCCGGCCTCGGCGCGGGCCATGGCGCCTGCGAGCAACTCGTCACGGGTCAGCGTGCCATCGCCATCGGCGTCGGCGCGCGCGAAACGGCCCTCGCGGGCGCCCTGCATCTCTTCCAGCGTGACGGCACCGTCGCCGTTCAGGTCCATCTCGGAAAAGATCATCTGCGGACCCATCCCTCGGCCATCGCCGGGGCCCTGTTGGGCAAGCGCCGGGGCGCTCAGCGCCAGCGGGATCATCAGCGCCAGCGCGCCGGCTTTCATCATCGACATCGGCTTTTCTCCTTGTGTCTCGTGCCTGTCTGACCTGTCACACGGGCCGCGCGCCGGTTTCCGTCGCAGAAAAATGCGACGCCCGCGGCAGAACGGCACTGGACGCCCCGGCCCCGCCGCCGCATCTATCGGGACATGAGCCACGACGACCCTGCCCTGCGCCCCGAGTTCCTGCCCGCCGCCCCCGAGCGGCCCACCGGCCCCGCGATCCGCCGCGGGCTGAGGCGCTGCTGCCCCAAGTGCGGCGAGGGAAGCCTGTTCGACGGCTACCTGACGCTTGCGCCCGAATGCCCCGCCTGCGGCGAGGACCTGAGCCATGCGCGCGCCGATGACGGGCCGGCCTACCTGTCTATCCTGGTGACCGCCAAGGTGATGGGCACGCTCCAGCTGTTCACCTACGAGATGTTCCAGCCGCCCGCCTGGGTCATGGCCCTGACCTTTTCGATTGGCGTCATCGCCATGGCCCTTTACCTTCTGCCGCGGTTCAAGGGGCTGATCGTGGGGGTGCAGTGGGCCAAGCGGATGCACGGGTTCTAGTGGACAAGACCGCGATCCGGAACGCGGCCACGGTGATCGTGCTGCGCGATGCCGCGACGCGGCCGCGCGTCCTCATGGGTCAGCGCGGGCAATCGGCGGCCTTCATGCCATCGAAATTCGTCTTTCCGGGCGGCGCTGTCGATGATGTCGACGCGACCATTCCGCTGGCCGCCCCCCCGGCACCTGCCTGCGCCGCGGCGCTGGCTGCCGAAAGCGACCTGGCGCCTGCGCCGCTGATCGCCGCGGCGACGCGCGAGCTGTGGGAAGAGACGGGGCTCTTGATCGGTGCGCCAGACCCGAGGGCCGGCGCGATGGAGGCACCGCAGGGCTGGCGCGGCTATATAGCCACGGGCCATCTGCCCGACGGGGCGGATGCGAGTTTCCTTTTCCGGGCGATCACGCCACCAGGCCGCCCCCGCCGCTTCGACGCGCGCTTCTTCCTGGTCGAGGCCGAGGCCTTGCGGAACGACCCTGACGATTTCAGCCGCGCCGAGGAGGAGTTGAGCCACCTGCACTGGGTGCCCCTCGACGAAGTGCGGGGCTACGAAATGCCCTTTATCACCGAGGTGGTGCTGGCCGAGCTTTCCGCCCGGCTCGAGGGGCGGCAGGCCCCCGGCGTGCCCTTCTTCGACAACCGCACCGAGGTCAGCCGCTTTTCGCGCCTCTGACCTCCGGTCCGCCCCATGGCCCGGCGTTGCGCGGGTGGAGACTGCGGGAGCCTCCGGCGGGCATATTTGA
>CAZVQL010000039.1:6245-14536 GCA_964629305.1 uncultured Roseicyclus sp. | reverse complement strand
CCCGCCGGGGGGCTCTGCCCCCCGGACCCCCCGGCGTATTTTTGGAAAGATGAAGGCAAGAAGCGGGTGGCGTCAGAGCCCGAACACCCGCTCCCCGAGCGTCAGCCAGAGCGGCATCAGCGCAAAGGCCAGAAGCGTCTGAACGGTGATCATCGCCGCCATCAGCGGCGCGTCGCCGCCGAGCTGCCGGGCCAGCGTGTAGGCCGCGACGCCCGTGGGCAGCGCGCCGTATATGAGGGCGACCTGTGCGGTCAGGGGCGGCAGGCCAAGCCCCAGCGCCATGCCGAGGATCACCGCCGGGAAAAGCACCAGCTTGCCCGCCGCGGCCAGCGCCATGGGCAGCCAGTCGGCCTGCAGGCCGCGCAGCTTCAGGCTCGCACCGACGCAGAGCAGCATGATCGGCAGCGCGGCCTGGCCGAGCACGCTCAACGTTTCTTGCAGCACGGGGATCGGCGCCCAACCCATCAAGTTCACCCCCGCCGCGGCGAGGATCGTCAGGACAAGCGGGTTGGTCGCAAGGCTCTTGGCGGCCCCCAGCAGCACCGGGCTGCCGGGCCGCGGCAGGAGGATCGCGAAGAGGCTCACCGCCGCGAGGTTCACCACCGGCACAAGGACCGCAGCACCCAGAACCGCCAGTTGCAGCGCCGGCGCGCCGTAAAGCGCCTCGGCCACGGCGAGCGCGACGAAGGTATTGAACCGCCCCGCCCCCTGCATGATCGAGGTCGCTTGAGGGGCCGGATAGCGCAGCAGGATCGCCACAGCCGTGCCCGCCGCCGTTGCCACGAAGAACCCGGCGTAGAGCGTGCCGGCAAAGGAAATCAGGTTGGGGTCCGACAGGTCCGCCTCCGAGATGCGCACGAAGAAGAGTGCGGGCATCAGGACGAAATAGACGAGGCGATCGTTGAGGATCCAGAACTCCTCGGACGGGATACCGCCGCGCCTGAGCGCATAGCCCGTGCAGATCAGAAGGAAGATCGGCGCGATGGAGAGCGCGATCATCATCATGCCGCCACCCCGCGCCAGAAGATCACCCCGATCGAGGCCACGAGCAGGACAAGGCCCGCGATCTCCTTGGGGCTGGATCTCTCTTTCAACCAGAGGACCGAGACGAGGAAGGTGAAGACCAGCTCGATCTGGCCCAGCGCCTTGACCAGTGCCGCGGTCTGCAGCGTGAAGGCGGTGAACCATCCAAGGCTGCCCAGCATCGAGGTGAGGCCGACCAGCCCCGAGACCCGCCAGCTGGAGAGCACACGCCCCACTTCGGCCCGGTCGCGCCAGCCGATCCAGAGGCCGAGGACCACGGCCTGCACCGCCGTCGCCGCGGCAAGGGTCAGGCTGGCGCGCAGGAAGACGTCGCCTGCGGGCAACGCGAGCGATGCGCCGCGGTAGCCCACCGCCGAGATGCCGAAGAGCACGCCCGAGGCGAGCCCGTAGCCCGAGGCGGCGTTGAAGAGCCGCGCGCGCCACGGCAACGCGACCTCGCCCCTCGGCGGGTCCGACAGAAGGACGACGCCCACGAAGCCGAGGGCCATGGCCAACAGGATCGGGGGCGAGACGGCCTCGCCCAGCAGGATGAGGCCGAAGAGCGCGGTCAGGATCACTTCGGTCTTCATCAGGGTGATGCCGACGGTGAAGTTGCGCACCGCGAAAAGCGCGACGATACACATCGTGCCCAGCACCTGGGCCAGCGCGCCGGGGATGAGGAAGGCCCAGAACCGCGGGCCGGGGGTCGGCAGATCCTGCGCGGAGAGATGCGCGTAGACCGCCACGATCACCGCCACCAACGGTGCGGAATAGAGGAACCGCGCCCAGGTCGCGCCTGCGGTCGAAAGCGTCGTCACCTTCAGGTGGCGCTGGAGCGTGAAGCGCAGCGTCTGCATGAAGGCGGCGAAGATCGTGACCGGGATCCAGAGGGGCATGGGCGTCTCATGCGCCCGGGGCGCAGAGCCTTCAAGCTACTTCTGCGGGTAAAGCGGGTGTGGAACCGGGTCTTTCGCGCGGAACAGATGCCGGCGGAAGATCTGCGCGTAGCTGTCGTAGCGATAGCCCGCATTGCGGCCGATGTACTTGTCGCGGTTGGGAAAATAGATCCGCGGCAGGCGGTACCAGGGCAGCTTGGGGTGCATGTGGTGGACGACATGCAGGTTGTTGTTGAGGAAGAGAAAGGCGAGCGGGCCGCGATCCTCGATGATGACGGTCCGGCCGCGGGCGCGCTCATGGGCCTGGTGTTCGAGGAAGGTGCGGATCTTGAGCACGGCAAGCCCGCCGTAGCAGCCGATGAGATAGGCCCAGAGCGGCATGTCCGAGGCAAGGACCAGTGCGACGATTGCGGCGGCCGCGGGCAAGTGCAAGAGCCAGCCCATCAGGACGGCGCGGTCGCCCGCGCGGATCGCGCGTAGGTCGGCTGCCATGAAGGCGATCTGGCCGATCACCGGGCCGAGCAGCATCCGGCCCAGAAGCGTGTTGTTGGCATTCAAGAGCGCCCGCATCGCGCCCGGCAGCCGCGCCCAGACCGCGGGATCGAGGTAGTTCGACTCCGGGTCGTCATAAGGGTCGGTCAGCGTCGCATCCATGTGATGCGCGAGATGCGTGTCGCGAAAGCGCAGGTAGGGGATGACGAGGTTCAGCGAGGGGAAGACGAGGATCTCGCCCAACCGGCGCTCCTCGAAGGGGTGGCCATGCGTGACCTCGTGCTGGAGCGAGGAATGCAGCGCCACGACCGGGATCAGTGCCAGGATGGCAAGCGCCAGGCTGACACCCGGAAGCCAGAAAAGACAGGCCGCCAGCGCCAGGTAAGTGGCGCAGATCAGCAGAAGCGTCGGCCATTCGACCCGCATGGAGCCCTCGGTTGTCGTGAGCGGGCGCGTCCCCGGCGCCCACCATCACGAATATGTGATCTTGCGCCGGGCGGGCAGTCGGGGTTTTCTCCACGGGAACTCAACAGTGTTCTGGATTCTCAACAATGCTGGAAATGTCCGACAAGCGCCGCGTTGCCGCCACCTTCCGCGAGCGGCTGGCAGGTGCGCTGTCGGCCTCGGACCTGAGCCGCGCGGGGTTGGCGCGTGCGATCGGCGTGGACCGCTCGACCATCACCCAGATGCTGGCCGAGGGCGAGACCCGGATGCCCGGCGGGCATGTGGTGGCGGCCTGCGCGCAGGCGCTGGATGTCTCGGCCGATTGGCTGTTGGGGCTGACGGACAGGCCGGAACAGGCGGGCGCGCTGCTCGCCTCGTCCTTCTCGATCTCCGAGACGGGGCGGGCGACGGGCCTCGACGACCAGATCTTCGCCTGGCACCGCGAGGCCGAGGGCTACAAGGTGCGCCACGTCCCTGCGACCCTGCCCGACATGCTGAAAACCAACGCGGTGCTGCAATGGGAATACGCCCCCGTCACCCACCGCCGCCCCGATGCAGCGATCGACGCGGCGGCCGAGCGGCTGGACTGGATGCGCCTGACCGAGAGCGACTACGAGATGGCGATGGCGGTCCACGAGATGGAAAGCTTCGCCCGCGGCGAGGGCTATTACGCGGGGCTGGAGGCGTCGGCGCGGCGCGCGCAGCTTGAGTGGCTGGCCGAGCTATACGACCAGTTCTACCCGTCGCTGCGGATCTTCCTGTTCGATGCGCGGCGGGTCTGGTCGGCACCGGTCACGGTCTTCGGGCCGAAGATGGCGGTGATCTACATGGGCCGCCACTACATCGCCTTTCGCGACCGCGACCGGGTGCGCACGGTGACGCGGCATTTCGACTGGCTGGTGCGCGAAGCGAGCGTGTCCGCGCGCGACATTCCCCGCTATCTCGACGGGCTGCGGGCGCTCGTGCGGTAAGGGGTTTCGCCCGCTTCGCGGTCGACCCGCGCGCCGCTCGCGCGGCGCGGGTGCGCAATGCCGCCGTCGCTTGGCCGATCGGACGACCGGCGCTTTTGCAGGGTGTTGGATGCGTATTTTTGGAAAGATGAAGGGTGATCAGAGGGTTGGCGGCATCACTTTGCCAGGCGAGCGGCGACGACCTCGGCCATGACGGCACCGAAGCTGCGGTGGGCATCGGCCTCCCAGTGGACGCCGTCGATGGGGGAGACCTCGACATGGAGACCCGCCTCGACGAAGCCTGCGCCGAGGCGTTCGGCGGCTTCTTTCAGGTGATGCGACAGGCCTGCCTGTCTCGCTTCGGCACCTGCGAAGGTCTGATCGAGGGCGCCTGCCTCGCGCACGGGCACGGGGGCCACGATCATCAGGTCGGCCACGACCCCCTCGGCGCGGGCCAGCGTACAGATCCGCTCGACCGAGCGGGCGATCTCGAAGGCGCTCACCGAGAAACGCTGTTTCAGGTCGTTGGTGCCCAGCATGACGACCATTAGGTCGATGGGCCGGTGGCTGTGCAGGATCGCGGGCAGCACGGCGATGCCGTTGCGGCAGCCGCCCTCGACCGGGTCGTCATGGACGGTGGTGCGGCCCGGAAGCCCCTCGGCGATGACGGTTACCTCCGGCCCGAGGGCCGCGGCCATGGCGTCTGGCCAGCGGTCGCCGGGGGCGTGGCGGTCCAGGTGACCGAGCCGCCTGACCGGCAGGGTGCCGTGGGTGTTGCTGTCTCCGTAGCAGAGCACGACAGGCATGGGGGAACCCTCCGATCCTGTGGTTTGGTCGAGTGTTACGCGCCGCGCGGCGACTGTCACCTGAAAAGCGGGCGAAGCACAGGTGCGGGAGTTAGGATAGGCTTATGAATTTCCAACTTTCAGGAAGGAGGATCCGAAAGATTACTGGAAATGATTTACTAAAGCCGTCTCTGTCCCCAGATTTATCCACAGAACCCTAGTAGGGCATCGGGTGCGCCTTGTGGAGCTCGTCGATCTGCTCCAGCACCTCGTCCGAGAGCGTCGTCTCAAGGCCCGAAAGGATGCGCGACAGCTGCTCGGACGTGGTCGCGCCGAAGATCGTCGAGACCGGGAAGGGGCGCTGTATGGTGAAGGCCAGCGCCATGTGGACCGGGTCGAGCCCGTGGCGCTCGGCCAGCTCGAGATAAGCGGCGACGGCGGGGAAGACGCGGTCGGACTTGCGCCCGCCGAGGTTGCCGTTGCGGTCCATCCGGCTGCCCGAAGGCACTGCGCCGTCCTGGTACTTGCCGGTCAGAAGGCCCGCGGCGAGCGGGGAATAGGCCAGCAGGGTGACCTGTTCGTTCACAGCCAGTTCGGCGAGGTCGGTGTCGTAGAGGCGGCAGAGCAACGAGTATTCGTTCTGGATCGACTGCACCCGCGGCAGGCCGTTCGCCTCGGCGATCTGGAGCCATTGCGCGGTGCCCCAGGCGCTTTCGTTCGACAGGGCGAAATAGCGGATTTTCCCAGCGTTCACGGCGGCTTGGGCGGCGCCCAGCACCTCTTCGATGCTGGCGCGCGTGGTTGCGCGGTCCTGCGCCGAGGGATCATAGCGCCAGTTCTGACGGAAGTGGTAGGAGCCGCGGTTGGGCCAGTGTATCTGGTAGATGTCGATGACATCCGTCTGCAGCCGGGCCAGCGAGGCATCGAGCGCCTCGGTGAAGGTCGCCGCGGTGATGTCCTGCCCCGGCCGGACAAAGCCTGCGTTCTTGCCGCTGATCTTGGTCGCCAGCACGTAGTCGCCGCGGCGACCGGGGTTGGCGGCGTTCCAGTTGCCGAGGATCGTCTCGGTGTCGCCCACCGTCTCGGCCGTCACGGGGTTGACCGGGTACATCTCGGCGGTGTCGACGATGGTGATGCCCGCATCCAGCGCCATGTCCATCTGGCGATGGGCGTCAGCCTCGGGCGTCTGGCTGCCCCAGGTCATCGTGCCGAGGCAATAGTCGGTGATCATCGTGTCGGTCGAGCCGAGCGGTATCTGGCGCATGTCCTGTCCCCTGTTCTGTCCGGCGCGCACACTAGGGTCCGGGGCGGGAGATGCAAGGCGACCCCCCTCCGGCCCTTGAGAACATTTAGTGAACATATATACTGTTCGGCATGGACCTGACCAAGCTCACCCGCCACTCGCACCGCCGCGACCGGCCTGGCCTGCCGCTGCTGGGGCGGTTCGGGCTGGCTGGTGCGCGGGCGCATGAGTTGTGCGGTACGGCGCGGCGGCGGTTGGCGCTGTGGATCGCGGCAGGGGCCGAGGGGCCGATCATGTGGATCCGGCCCGCATGGCACCCCGACCGGCTGCACATGGCGGGTGTCCGGGCGGAGATCGACCCCGCCCGCCTGATCTTCGTGGAACCCGAGCGCCCCGCCGACCTGCTGTGGTCGATGGAGGAGGCGCTGCGCGCGGGCGTCCTGCCGCTGGTGATCTGCGACCTGCCCGAACCGCCGGGCCTGACCCCGGTGCGTCGGCTGCACCTGGCCGCCGAGGCCGGGATCGAGGCGCGGGGCGGCGCGGGGCTGGGCCTGTTGCTGACACCCGGCGACGGGGGCGCGGCGGGCGTGGAAAGCCGCTGGCGGCTGGAGCCCGCGCATGGCGCGGAAGAGACGGGCTGGCGGCTGGCGCGGCTGCGGGCAAGGGACGCGCCGCCGGGGGAATGGGCGGTCACGCGGGACACGCAGGGGCGGCCGCGGGTGGTGGACGGCCGTGTGGCGGAGCCTGCGTGACAGGAGGAGGTCTGATTTACGGAAATAGCGGCGGTTGACCCTGCACCTGCTCAGTCGCGTTTCGAACCTATCCGCTCGATTGACCAAACCGCTTGCGGGTCCTACGCTCCGCCATTCATTCGTTAAGTGGAATTGGAAAATGGCAGACATTCGAGTGCAGCTCGCCGAAGGCGACGCTGACGTAAATGCAGCGCGTGCACTCTGCCAAGAATGGTTTGACTGGCATTGGGACAACTATCCCGCCGATTGGCCGACTGACAGCGATCCAGAATGGCCTACCGAGATAGAACATCCGATGGGTCCGAAAGTTTTCCAGACGATCCTGAGAGAGTTGCCCGACCGGCATAAACGACCGAGCGGCGGCATCCTCATTGCCTATCTCGACGGGCGGCCCGCTGGTTGTGTGATGTACAACGGGGCCGGTCCGGGTGTCGCTGAATTCCATCGCATGTTCGTGAGCGTCGGGGCGCGAGGCCATGGCCTTGGTCAAAAGCTGTTAAACCGCATGTTCGAGCAGATGGTCGCCGATGGATACACGCGCGTGTTTTTCTCGTCAGCCGCGTTCTTGACACATGCTCGGGCAATGTACAGGAACGCCGGCTTCGTTGATATGGCGCACCCTCAGGGCTTCCCTGACGCTTTCCGGGACAGGGTCTATTTCATGGAACGCGCACTCGCGTAGCCCCTCGATTGTCTCATATTGGCGACGCTCGATTGCAAGAATTGGGCTATTCGCTCTTTTCGCGCGAGTTGACGGGCTTGGGCCCATAGCCGGCTTTCGCCACACGGTGAACTCCGATCGCTCGGGGAAAGACTGACCTCGGGACCTCTGTCGCCGGGCCTCGCCTGCACGCGCAAAAACCGACGCCCTTTGCCGGAAACGTACGTGCATCCGCAGCCCTGCCCCGCTAGTCAGGCCCAAACGGAAGACCCATGCGCCTGATCATATCCTTCGCTGCCCTGTTCCTGTCGGTGCTGCTCTTGCAGCTCTCCTCGGGCGGCGTGGGGCCGCTGGACGTGCTGTCGGGGACCGAGCTGGGCTTTACCGCGGGCGAGATCGGCCTGCTGGGTTCGGCTCATTTCTTCGGCTTCTTCATCGGCTGCTGGTGGGCGCCGCGGCTGATGGGCTCGGTCGGCCATTCCCGCGCCTTCGCGGCCTTCACGGCGATGGGCGCGATCGGGCTGCTGGCGCATATGCTGGTGGTCGACGCCTATGCATGGGCGGTGATGCGGGTCGCCTCGGGGCTCTGCATCGCGGGGTGTTACACGGTGATCGAGGCCTGGCTACAGGCCAAGGTCGAGAACGCCAACCGGGGCCGCATGATGGGCACCTACCGGATGGTCGACACTGGTGGCAGCCTGCTGGCGCAGCTGATGATCGGTGTGCTCGCGCCGGCCTCCTACGTCTCCTACAACCTGCTGGCGCTTCTGTGCTGTGCCGCACTTCTGCCGCTGACGCTGACACGCGTGCCGCAGCCCGAGACAGGCGCGGCCCCGCGGCTGCGCCCCGGCATCGCCTGGAGCCTGTCTCCGCTGGCGGTGGCGGGGGTGATCGTCGCAGGCGTCTCCGGCGCGTCTTTCCGCATGGTGGGGCCCCTTTACGGTGCCGAGGTAGGGCTGAGCGCGGACCAGATCGGCCTGTTCCTCGCGGCTTTTGTGCTGGGCGGCGCGCTGGCGCAATGGCCCGCGGGCTGGGCGGCAGACCG
>CAZVQL010000039.1:0-6235 GCA_964629305.1 uncultured Roseicyclus sp. | reverse complement strand
CTGGTTCTCGGCGCTCTCGATTGCGGCCTGCGGTATCACGGTGGCCTTCTCGGGCCTGGGGATCGCGGCGATCTTCCTGGCCGCGCTGGCCTTTGGCGCGACCAGTTTTCCGATCTACTCGATCTCGGCGGCCCACGCCCATGACTGGGCGCGCGACGACCAGCGGGTGGAGCTGTCGGCAGCGCTCATGTTCTTCTACGCGCTCGGCGCCATCGCGGCGCCCTTGACGACCTCGTGGCTGATCGCGGCCTACGGGCCGCCCGCGCTCTTCGCCTTCATCGCGGTGGCGCATGTGGGGTTGCTGGTCTTCGGCCTGATCCGGATGCGCCGCCGGCCTGCTTCGGACAAGCGCAACCCCTATGTCTGGATCCCCCGCACCTCGTTCCTCGTCGGTCGCATCTTCCGCCGCCCGCGCTGACCCGCTCCGCGGCTTTTCCATCCCGAGGGCCAAGTTTCGGCCAATTCCCCGGGCACCCCTACGGCGACCAAGGCGTAACGAGGGACCCGAGGCATGGGCATCATTCGCGGCATTCTGACAGGCGTTCTGGGGCTGGCATTCCTCGGGGCGGTGGGCAACCTGGCCTACCTGTCCTTGAGCGATGGAGAGGGGCCCGGGCCCATCGCCACAAACGCCCCGCCACCCACGCCCGTGGTCGAGCGACAGGCGGCGGCAGAGGACAACGGGGGGCCCACCCTTTGGCCTGCGGCCCTGACCGGTCTCGTGACACGCGCGATGGCACCGCCGGAGATGCCACTTGCACCAGCGCCGGTGCGCAGCCTGACCGACACGCAGACCGCCGCGATCGAAGCCGAGTGGCGCGCCTGGATGGCCGAGAACGCGATCACCGAAGGTGCCATGGCCCTGGCCCTGCCCGACGGCCGCGTGATCGGTGCGGCCATGGACCGCGATCCGACAGCGCCCGTGCCCGTGGCCAGCCTGTCGAAGGCGATCACGGGGCTCTGTCTTGACGGGCTGCTGACCGAAAACGGCCTTACCTGGGACACGACGCTGGGTGACATCGCCGCCGAGATGAGCGCCGCAGGCGTCACGCCACGACCCTGGAACGAGGCCATCACGCTGGGCGGTCTCGTGACCCACACGGCGGGCCTGCAGCCCGACCTGACGCAGGGTGACATGGTCAGCCGCACCCATGGCGCGCTTGGCCTGCACCGCCGCATCGCCTCGGAAGCGCTGGCCGAGGGGGCGATCCGCGGCACGCCGGGGACGTCCTTTTATTCCAACACCAACTACGCCGTTCTGGGCGTGGCGATCGAGGGGCTCTCGGGTCGCTCCTACGCCCAGACCTGCATGGAGCGGGTGCTGCGCCCGGCAGGCATCGATGCGGCCGTGATCGAGGGGCGCATGGGCTCGATGTCATCCTATGCCGGTTGGGAAATCTCGGCCGAGGATTACGCCCGCCTCGCCCGCCACTGGTTCACCGCGGGCCAGCCCCACGTGGATGCGCCCGAAGGCCGCCCCGACGCGGACGGCTACGCGATGGGCTATTCCATCAGCGGCTCTGGCCGCGCGGCCATGGTCACGCACAACGGGCGGCTCTGCTTCGACAGTGCCGCGCGCGAAGGGCATGGCGCGACATTCCTCGCGCTGGGTGAGGGCATGGCCTTTGCCGCAACCTGGGGCAACTGCATCGACACTGGCCAATACGGCCGGCTGATCGACCGGATCACGCCGCTGATGCGCTGAGCCACTGGCCTTGCCCGCGCGCGACCGCTAAACGGGGCGCGACGCGCATCCGGAGGCAGGGCCATGGCACGCATCCTCATCACCTCGGCGATCCCCTACATCAACGGGATCAAGCACCTGGGCAACCTCGTGGGCAGCCAGCTGCCCGCCGATCTCTTCGCCCGCTACAAGCGCGCCCGCGGCGACGAGGTGCTGTTCCTCTGCGCCACGGACGAGCATGGCACACCCGCCGAACTGGCCGCGGCCAAGGCCGGCAAGCCGGTGGCCGAGTACTGCGCCGAGATGTGGGCGGTGCAGGACGAACTGGGCCGAGGCTTCCGCCTGAGCTTCGATCATTTCGGGCGCTCCTCCAGCCCCCAGAACCACAAGCTGACGCAGCATTTCGCAGGGCGTCTCGCCGAGGCCGGGCTGATCGAGGAAGTGGTCGAGAAACAGGTCTACTCGGTGGCCGACGGCCGCTTCCTGCCCGACCGCTACATCGAGGGCACCTGCCCCAACTGCGGCTACGACAAGGCCCGCGGCGACCAGTGCGAGAACTGCACCAAGCAGCTCGACCCCACCGACCTGATCGAGCCACGGTCGGCGATTTCCGGCTCGACGGATCTGGAGGTGCGCGAAACCAAGCACCTGTACTTGCGGCAATCGGCGATGCGCGACCAGCTGCGCGACTGGATCAACTCCAAGACCGACTGGCCGATCCTGACGACCTCGATCGCAAAGAAATGGCTCGACGACGGCGACGGTCTGCAGGATCGCGGGATCACCCGCGACCTCGACTGGGGCATCCCGGTCAAGAAGGGCGACGAGGACTGGCCGGGCATGGAGGGCAAGGTCTTCTATGTCTGGTTCGACGCGCCGATCGAATACATCGCCTGCGCTGCCGAATGGGTGGAGGCCGGCAAGGGCACCGATTGGGAGCGCTGGTGGCGGACCGACAAGGGCGCGGATGACGTGCGCTACGTGCAATTCATGGGCAAGGACAACGTGCCCTTCCACACGCTGAGCTTTCCCGCGACGATCCTAGGCTCGGGCGAGCCGTGGAAGCTGGTCGATTACATCAAGTCCTTCAACTACCTGAACTACGACGGCGGCCAGTTCTCGACCAGCCAGGGCCGCGGCGTCTTCATGGACCAGGCGTTGGAGATCCTGCCCTCGGATTACTGGCGCTGGTGGCTTCTCAGCCATGCGCCGGAGACCTCCGACAGCGAGTTTACCTGGGAAGGCTTCCAGCAGGACGTGAACAAGGACCTCGCCGACGTGCTGGGCAATTTCGTGAGCCGGATCACGAAGTTCTGCCGTTCGAAATTCGGCGAGGTGGTGCCGGAGGGTGGCAGCTACGGTCCGCAGGAGGCGGCGCTGATCGCCGATCTCGACACGCGGCTGCGCCGCTACGAGGCGCATATGGATGCGATCGAGATCCGCAAGGCCGCGGCGGAGCTGCGCGCAATCTGGGTGGCGGGCAACGAGTACCTGCAATCGGCCGCCCCCTGGACCGCCTTCAAGGAAGACCCGGACCGGGCGGAGGCGATCACGCGCTTCGCGTTGAACCTGATCCCGCTCTACGCGGGCCTTTCGGCACCCTTCATCCCCGATGCGGCAGGGGCGATGGCCGGGGCGATGGGAGTGGAGCTGTCCTGGCCCGAAAACGCCGAGGCCGCGCTGACGGCCCTGCCGGGCGGCCACGCCTTCACCGTGCCCGAGGTGATGTTCGCCAAGATCGCCGACGAGGCGCGCGAGGACTGGGCGGCCCGCTTCGCCGGCACGCGCGGCTGACGCCGCGGGGTGACTTGCGGCGTGGCTCGGCGCGTCGCGCCTGCGCCCACGACCGCGGTGGCACCGCTTCGCGGTGCGGTCGGCGCAGGTGATACACGAAGCGCGGGATGTCGACCGCGCTCCATAAGAAGGGGGCTCTGCCCCCGTCGCTCCGCGACTCCCCCGGAGTTGTTTGTGCCAAGATGAAGGACCACGCCGTTTGCCCGCCAAAAACGGTCTGGCCCGGCCCTTACATCGTTCTGCCGTTGTCACTTGCCGCGGCTGGATGCGGATTGCGTCTTCATCTTGGCAAATACAACTCCCGCCGGAGGCTCCCGCAACCTGCCATACCGCCTGCTGCAGAACGACCGACCTGACCTTCGCCACACGCACCCAGCGCGCGAAGGAGCGGCCCCGGAGGGGCCCGACGCCGCGCGCCGCCGGGTCGGGGCCGCAGGCCCCGAAACACCCGTCAGGACCGCAGGACCGCGCCGGGGTTCAGGATGCCCCTTGGGTCGAGCGCGGCCTTGATCGCCCGCATCGCCACCAACTTGCCCGGATCGGCATAGCGTTCAAGGTCGTCGACCTTGAGCCGCCCCACCCCATGTTCCGCCGAAACCGAACCACCCAGTTCCATCACCAGGTCATGCACCGCCCGCTTGATCGCGTCGCGCTGGTTCTCGTGGTCGGCGCGGGATTTTCCCGGCATCGGGAAGACGTTGTAGTGAAGGTTCCCGTCACCCATGTGGCCGAAGCAGTTCAGCCGGAACTCGGCGATCGCGCCGATCCGTCCGGGCGCGTCGGCGATGAAGCGGGGGATCGCCGCCACCGGAACCGAGATGTCGTGCGATGACACCGCGCCGATGCGGCGGTTGGCGGCCGGGATGTTTTCGCGGAGCGCCCAGAATTCGGCGCGCTGCGCCTCGGATTGAGCGATGACGCCGTCCGTCACCAGCCCCGCTTCGAAGGCCTCGGCAAAGAGCTCCTCCAGGGCGCCCGCAGGGTCGCCCCCTGCCCCCATGCCGAGGTCGATCAGGACCGCCCAGTCGGGATGCTCGGCGAAGGGCTGGCGGGTCTCGGGGCCGACTTCGGCGAGGAAGTCGAAGCCCTCGCGGCTCATCAACTCGAAGGCCGAGATCGCGGCACCGATGCGGGTTTGCGCCATACGCAGAAGCGCCAAGGCCGCCTCGGGCGAGGGCACGACCATCATCGCAGCCCCCGTCGCCGCCGGTTTCGGAAAGAGCCGCAGCGAGGCCGCGGTGATCACGCCGAGCGTCCCTTCCGAGCCGATCAGCAGGTGGCGGATGTCGTAGCCGGTGTTGTTCTTCCTGAGCGGTGAGAGCGCGTCGATGACCGTGCCGTCAGCCAGCACCGCCTCGATCCCCAGCACCAGGTCGCGCGCGTTGCCGTAGCGGATCACGTTCACCCCGCCCGCGTTGGTGGCCAGGAGCCCGCCAAGCCGGGCGGAGCCTTGGGACGCGAGCGTCAGGGGGAAGATCCAATCCTCGGCCTCGGCCGTGGCGTGGATCTCGGCCAGGATCGCACCGGCCTCGACCGTCATCGTTCCCGCCTCGGGGTCGAAGGCCCGCACCACCTTCATGCGCTCCAGCGACAGGATCACCGGCGCTGGCCCCGTCTCGGTCAACTGACCGCCGACAAGGCCCGTGCCGCCGCCATAGGGGATGACCGGTGTGCCAGTCTCGTTGCAGAAACGCAGGAGCGTCGCGACCTCCTCGGTCGAGCCGGGGGCCACCACGGCGGCGGCTTGCCCGTGCCAGCGGCCGCGCGGCTCCTCGAGATAGGGGGGTGCCACCTCGCGCAGGGCGGCGGGCGGCAGGAGGTCGGCGAGGCGCTGGGACAGGTCGGTCATGGCGGGCAATCTAGGACGGGTTGGGGCCGAGGGAAACGAGGGGCCGTCAGCCCACGTCGGTGCGCCCGCGACGGTCGTGGCGCAGATGCGCATAGAGGACGTGGTTGCGCCAGCGTCCGTTGATCTGAAGGTAGCTTTGCGCCACCCCCTCGTACTTGAACCCGGCCTTTTCCAGCACCCCGCGCGAGGCCACGTTTTCGGGCAGGCAGGCGGCCTCCACCCGGCTCAGGTCCTGGCCGCGGAAGGCATAGTGGACGACGGCTTCGATCGCCTCGCGCATGTAGCCCTGACGGGCATGGGGCTGTCCGATCCAATAGCCCAGCGTGGCCGATTGCGCCGGGCCGCGGCGGATGTTGTCCAGCGTGATCGCCCCCAGGAGGGTCTCGTCCTGCCGGTCGAGAATGAACAGCGGCACCGCGCTGCCTTGCGTCAGGGCGCGCTGCGCCCAGTAGACGCGGCCGGTGAAGCTTTTGCGTGTCAGGTGATCGGTGGCCCAGGTCGGCTCCCACGGGGTGAGGAACGCGCGCGAGGTTTCGCGCAGTGCCGTCCAGGGGCGAAAATCGGCATGGCGCGGCAGGCGGAGCGTCAGGCGCTCCGTCTCGAGCCGCAGATGCCGTTTGCGCGCGAGCATCAGGCAGCGAGGCGCGCGGTCACCTGCGCAAGATCGGGGGCCGCCTTGACCGGCCCGTACAGCGCCATCGCCGCCCGGCCCGAGGCAACGAGCGCGCCCGCGTGATCGCGCAGGCCCGGCAAGGTGACCGCGTCGATGCGGGCCACGGTTTCCTCCAGCGGGGGCACGCGGTTCCAGATCGCGACCAGCCGCGCCAGCCGTTCCGCCCGGGCCGAGGGGCTTTCCAGCCCCATCAGAAGCCCCGCCTTCATCTGCGCGCGGGCGCGCGACAACTCGG
>CAZVQL010000038.1:0-16923 GCA_964629305.1 uncultured Roseicyclus sp. | reverse complement strand
GGGTCGCAGACGCGCACCTCGACGCCTGGAAGCGGGAAGCCGACGGTCCCGGCACGGCGGTCGCCGTCATAGGGGTTCGATGTGTTCATCGAGGTCTCGGTCATCCCGTAGCGTTCCAGGATTCGGTGCCCGGTGCGCGCCTCGAACTGTTTGTGCGTCTCGGCCAGAAGCGGCGCGGAGCCCGAGATGAAGAGCCGCATATGCGCCGTCAGGCCCTTGTCGAACCGCGCATCGTCCAGAAGCCGCGTGTAGAAGGTCGGAACCCCCATCATCGTCGTCGCCAAGGGCAGCTTCGCCAGCACCGTCTCAAGCTCGAACTTCGGCAGGAAGATCATCGACCCACCCGCCAGCAGCATCACGTTCGTCGCGACGAACAGGCCATGGCTGTGAAAGATCGGCAGCGCGTGCAGCAGCACGTCTTGGGACGTGAAGCGCCAGCACTCGACCAGCGCCTGCGCGTTCGACAGAAGGTTCCTCTGCGTCAGCATCGCCCCCTTCGAGCGCCCCGTGGTGCCGGAGGTATAGAGCAGCGCGGCCAGGTCATCCTCGCCCCTTGCGACAGGCGCGAACTCATCGCCTTGCCCCGCCACGGCATCGCTGAGCGTGCCGGCCCCATCGCCGCCCAGCGTCAGCAGCTTTGCCCCCGCCGCTTCTGCGATCGGCGCCATCGCTTCGGCCTCGCCCGGATCGCAGACGAAGATCGCGGCGCCACTGTCGCCCACGAAATAATCCAGCTCTTTCGCGGTGTAGGCCGTGTTGAGCGGCAGGAAGACGACACCCGCCATCACGCAGGCCGCGTAAAGCGCCAGCGCCTCGGGCGATTTCTCGACATGAACCGCGACGCGGTCGCCGGGCTTCGCCCCCATCGCGGTCAGCGCATTCGCCGTCTGACGCACCTTGGTCAGGAAACCTGCGTGGGTCAGCGTGCCACCACCCGGCAGGTGCAGGAACACGGTGTCCTGCCCCTCATGCGGGGCGAAAAGCGCGTCGTATAGCGGGTTGGTCATCGTCTCGTCCTGCCTTGTCGTCGGATGCGGCCGCTCAGCCCGCCATCGGGCTGTCGGCCTCGGCCATGGTCATGTAGCGGGCCAGCCCGCCGGTGATATGCGCCAATGCGGCCACGCGCGCCCCCTCGGGGTCGGCGGCGGCAACGGCGCGGGTGATCGCGGCATGTTCGTCGATGGACTTGGCAATGTTGGTCGCCACCGACAGGCCCTTGCGCCGGAAGAGATGCATCTCCTTCACGAGGTTGTCGTACATCGTCTTGGCCTTGGGGTTCGCCGCCCCCTGCAAGAGCAGGTCGTGAAACTCGATGTTGAGCGCGTAGTAGCGCGCGGGGTCGCCCTCGTCGTGGGTCGCGCGCATCTGCTCGAGGTTCTTCTCAAGGCGCGCGACCAACTTCGGTTCCGCCCCCTCGCCCACGCGCCGCGCCGAGGCCGCGCAGGCCATGGCGAAGATCGCGCCGCGCAGGTCGTAGAGATTCCGGATCTCCGCAAGCGTCGTCTCATGGACGAAAGCACCACGGTTCGCGATCAGGTCGATCAGCCCGCTGTCGGCAAGCGACCGTATCGCCTCGCGCACCGTGCCGCGGCTGACCCCCATCGCCGAAGACAGCGTCAGCTCGTTCAGCTTCTCGCCCGCGGCCAGTTCGCCATCGACGATCATTCGCTCGATCTCGCCCCGAACCTCGACCGCCAGCGTCGCGCGCCGCCCTATGGATCTTGCCCCTGTCGTCATGGCCGCACCTGACCTCCATGCTCGTATTTTGTCAACAATCAACATTTTGATTGTCATGTGTCGGACAATGTCATACATCGGTTTCAGCTTGTGTTCCACGGGGAGAGAACATGTCGTCGCCTGCCCAGCAGCCAGTCGAACAAGTGAC
This sequence comes from uncultured Roseicyclus sp., assembly GCA_964629305.1. Taxonomy (GTDB): domain Bacteria; phylum Pseudomonadota; class Alphaproteobacteria; order Rhodobacterales; family Rhodobacteraceae; genus Roseicyclus. The sequence goes on along the minus strand of CAZVQL010000038.1, from coordinate 15,038 downwards.
CGAAACCGACATGCAGACGGGCGCCCTGCCCGCGCCCAGTACGGCGCTCAAGGGCCTTCGCGTGCTGGACCTGACGCGCGTCCGCTCAGGTCCGACCTGCGTGCGCCAGCTGGCCGACTGGGGTGCCGATGTCATCAAGATCGAGGCACCGGTCGACGCCGCGCAGTTCGGCGGCCCGCGCGACGGGCCCGATTTCCAGAACCTGCACCGCAACAAGCGCAGCCTGACCCTCGACCTGAAATCCGAAGCGGGTCTTGCCGCCTTCAAACGGCTTGCCGATACCGCCGACGTCATCGTCGAGAATTTCCGCCCCGGCGTGAAAAAGCGCCTCGGCATCGACTACGAGACGCTTAGCCAGACCAACCCCGGCCTGATCTACGCCTCGATCTCGGGCTTCGGACAGGACGGCCCGCTCGCCGACCGCCCCGGCTTCGACCAGATCGCGCAAGGCATGGGTGGCCTCATGTCCATCACGGGCGAGCCGGGCCGCGGCCCGATGCGCGTGGGCATCCCCATCGCCGACCTCTGCGCCGGCCTCTTCGCCGCGCAAGGCATCCTGATCGCGCTCTTCGAGCGGCAATCCTCGGGCAAGGGCCAGTGGATCCAGACCTCGCTTCTTCAGGCGCAGGTCTTCATGCTCGATTTCCAGGCCGCGCGCTGGCTGATGAACGGCGAGGTTGCGGGACAGGCCGGCAACAACCATCCCACGACGATCCCCACCGGCGTCTTCGCCACGGCGGACGGCTTCATGAACATCGCGGTGGCGGGCGAGGTCATCTGGCAACGCTTCGCCAAGGCGCTCGACCGCGCCGACTGGATCGAGGATGAGCGCTACAAGACCGCGCCCGACCGCTCGAAGAACCGCGACGCGCTGAACGGCGAGATCGCCGATATCATCGCGCTGAAGCCCACGGCCCACTGGATCGACACGCTGATCGAGGCGGGCGTGCCCGCGGGCGAGATCAACGACATCTCACAGGTCTTCGCGACCCCGCAGGTGCGCCACCTGGGCCTCGCCCAGCCCGTCACCAGCCAGGAGCGTGGCGAAACCGAACTGGTGGGCCAGCCCATCATCATGAGCCGCACCCCCAGCCGCATCGCCGCGCCGCCCCCGACTGCGGGCCAGCACACCGCCGATATCCTGACCGAGGTCGGCTATTCCGAAGACGAGATCGCCGCGATGAAAGCGTCCGGCGCCATCTGACGACTGACAGGGACACCACCAATGACCGACAAGATCCTCACCGAGCAGTCGGGCGAGATCGCCCGCATCATCTTCAACCAGCCCGAAAAGCGCAACGCCGTCTCGCTCGAGATGTGGGAGGCCGTCGAGGCCGCCGTGACGCGGTTCCAGGCCGATGACAGCGTGCGCATCCTCATCCTGTCGGGCGCGGGCGGCAAGGCCTTCGTCTCGGGCGCGGACGTGTCGAAATTCGAAAGCGAGCGCGCCAGTGCCGAGGCCGTGGCCCATTACAACGCCACCACGAAACGCGTCTACGACCTGATCGAGGCGTTTCCGAAACCCACCATCGCCCAGATCGACGGCTTCTGCGTCGGCGGCGGCGTGGCGCTGGCCCTGTCCTGCGACCTGCGCATCTGCGGCGAGAACTCGCAATTCGCCATCCCGGCCGCGAAACTCGGCCTCGGCTACGGGTTCGAGGGGATCAACCGCCTCGTCAACATCGTCGGCCCGTCTTTCGCCAAGGAGATTTTCTTCACCGCCCGCCGCTTCGACGCCGAAGAGGCGCGGATGATGGGCCTTGTAAACCGCGTGGTGCCCGCCGAAGATGTGGGCCGCGTCGCACAGGAAACCGCCGAGATGATCGCGGCCAACGCGCCGATGACGGTGGCGTCGGTGAAATACATCGTCGGCCAGACGGTTACGGACGAAAGCCAGCGCGACCTTGCGGAATGCGCTGCCCGCGTGAAGGCCTGTTTCGACAGCCAGGACTACATCGAGGGCCGCCGCGCCTTTCTCGAGAAGCGCAAGCCGAACTTCGTGAACGCGTGATGCCCGACGCTGCCAAACGGATCGACACCGAAGACGCCCGCGCGCGGCTCGACCGCGCGCTCGACGACCACGAACAGGCCTTCGAGCGCTTCTTCCTCGCCCGCTTCCTCGACCTCGGCTTCACTTACCTGCCCGAGGAGGCCGCCGACGCGGACAAGACGACCTGCCGCGTGACATTTCCCGTCACAGACATGGTGCGTAACCCGCAAGGAAGCCTGCATGGCGGCGTCATGTGCAGCGCGATGGACATCTCGATGGGCCATCTCGTCGCCAAGGTGGCCGGCCCCGGCGCGACGATCGAGATGAAGGTCCAGTTCATCCGCCCCGTGATGGAGGGCACCGTGACCGTGGAAGGCAGCTTCACCAAGCGCGGACGGTCCCTTTCCTTCATGGAAAGCAAGCTTTATGCGAGTGACGGAAAGCTGGCCGCCCATGCGACGGCCACCTGGAAAATGCCCACCCCCTGAGCCCTGAGGAACACCCCGATGCTCACCGAGAAACCCGGTCTGATGGAGGCCGTCCGCGGCCGTTTCGCCCATGTCGACAACTGCCCCTTCGAGGGGCCGCGCATCTTCTTCGAGAACGCGGGCGGCGCGCTGACGCTGAATTCCGTGGTCGAGACTTCGGCCAAATTCGCCGCCATCCCCGACAACCAGGGCCGCGACAACCCCGCCGCCCACGCGCTGGTGGCGCTCATCGACAAGGCCAAGGAAGACATGGCCGTCTTCTTCAACGCGCCCCATGGCCGGTTCTTCGTGGGCGAAAGCGGAACGGAGCTGCTCTTCCGGCTCATCCGGACCGCCATCGTCGGCACGCCCGAGGGCCGCGTCCTCGGCTCCACCCTCGAACACCCCGCCACCCGCAGTGCGGCGAAGCATTGGGCCGAGGTGACGGGCAAGCCCCACATCCTCGTCACCCATGATGACGCCACCGGCGCCGTCGGCCCCGAGGCCTATATCCCCGAGATCACGCCGGACACCCGCGTCGCCACGATCCTGCACACCTCGCCCGTTACCGGCATGGGTGTGGACGTGGCCGCCATCGCCGCCGAGATCCGGCGCGTGTCGCCTGACTGCATCATCATCGTGGACGGCATCCAGCACGCGGCCCACGGGCGGCTCGACATCGACAGCTACGACGTCGATGGCTACGTCGTCTCGCCCTACAAGGTCTTCTCGCGCCACGGCTACGGCGTGGCATGGGTCAGTGACCGCCTGCACGCCATCAAGCACGAGCACCTGATCGACGCGCCCGGCAACCCGTGGGAATTCGGCACCCGCGACACCGGTGCTTACGTCACCTTCTCCGACGTGGTCGATTACTTCGACTGGCTCGGCGGCGAAGTGTCCGACGAGACCGACCGCCGCAAGCGCATCGTCGCCGCCGGTGAGGCGATCCACGCCCACGAGGCGCGCCTGACCGACGCGATGATCCACGGCACCGGCAACCTCAAGGGGCTGGCCGAGATCGAGGGCATCACCATCATCGGCGGCGTCGACAACCCGCGGCGCGAGGGGCTCGTGTCGATCACCGTCGCCGGCATGGACGCGCCCGACGTGGTCACCAAGTTGCGCGAGCGCGGCATCCGCACCCACACGCGCAAGGCCGACCACTACTCGGGCAACATCCTGACGCCGCTCGGGATGGACGCCGCGATCCGCGTCTCCATGTGCCATTACAACACGGAAGGAGAGGTGGCGCAGTTCCTGCAAGCCATCCGCGAGATCGCCGAAGGGGTCGAGGCCGCCTAACCCGCCGCCTCTCTCAACGCATCCACGAGGGCCGGGGGGAGTTCCATCCCCTCGGCCCTTGCCGTTTGCAGCGCCTTCAACGCGCGTTCACCGGGCAGGCGCGGCGGCGGGCCGTCGCCGACCGGCGGCGTCTCGCCAAGGATCGTCGCCGCCCGGTCGATCCGCTCAGACAGCGCCTCCAGCCCGCCCAGTTGGCCCACGTCGATCAGCACGAATATCTGCCCCAGGTCGGGCCGCGCGCTCGGGTCCTTGTGCGTATCGGGCACGTCCGAGAGGACAGCCGCCCCCGACAGCCCCGCCGCCATCAGGTCAAGCATCACGGCGAGCGAAGCCCCCTTGCCCCCTCCGATCGCTTGCATCAGCCCCGCCATCGCGGCGCTTGCGTCGGTCGTTGGCCGCCCCTCGGCATCCGTCGCCCAGTCAGGCGGGATCACCCTGCCCTCTTGCGCCGCCTTGCGCACCTTAGAGCGCGCCGCGACCGACAGCGCCATGTCGAGCATCGCGTGCCGTCCATGGCCGTGCGGCACCCCGATCCCCGTCGGCGCATTGCCCACGCGCGCAGCTCGCCCGCCGGGCGGCGCCAGCATCGGCGCGCTGTTCGAAGTGGCGAGACAGGCAAACCCCGCCTCCGCCGCGACCCAAAGAACGGGCGCCAAGGCGCCAAGATGCGTCGCGCGTCGCACAAATACACCGGCCATGCCGGCATCCTTCGCCGCCGCCATCCCCTCGGTCACCGCCATCTGCGCCACCGCGGGCCCCAACGCGTCGTGCGCATCCACCATCCGCAGTGCAGGCGCGGGCGCCGTCACCTCGGGCCGTGCGGCCGCGTCGATACCCCCCGCCGCGATCCGCTCGAGGATGGGCGCCACGCGCGACAGCCCGTGCGTCCCGATCCCCATCATCTCGGCCAATGTCAGGTGCAGCGCGGCAGCCTCGGCCATATCCTCGGCTACGCCCGCACGGCAAAAGGCGCGGGCGGCCAGCGCCCGCGCCTCTGCCTCGGCCAGCAAGACCACGCGGCTACCCCCCAGCCTTTTCCGCGCGGCTCGCCGAGGCGCCGATCCGCCCCAAGAGCGGCAGGATCAGCACAAGAACGATCGTCACCCCGATGATCCAGAGCGACGCGGGCCGCTCGAGGAAGATGCCGAAGGACCCGCGCGAGATCGTCAGCGTCTGGCGCAGCGCCTCTTCGGCCAGCGGCCCCAGCACCAGCGCCAGCACCAGCGCGGCGGGCGAGAACCCGTAGAGCCGCATGAAGAACCCGACGATGCCGGCGGCGAACATCAGGTAGGTCTCGACGAAGCTCGCGTTCACGCTGAACGTGCCCAGCGTACAGATCACCACGACCGCCGGACCAAGGATGCGGTAGGGCACCTTGATCATCTGCACGAAGAGCGGAATGGCAAAGATCGAGATCGCCAGAAGCACCATGTTGCCCAGGTACATCGACGCGATCAGGCCCCAGGCCAGCTCCGGGTTCTGCTCCATGAACAAAGGTCCGGGCCGCAGCCCCCAGAGCATGAAGGCCGCCAGAAGCACCGCGGTCGAGGCCGAGCCGGGAATGCCCAGCGTCAGAAGCGGGATCATCGCGCCCGACGAGGCCGCGTTGTTCGCCGTCTCGGGCGCCACCAGCCCCGCCATCTCACCCTGTCCGAATTTCTCGGGCGTCTTCGACAGCGAGCGCTCCGTCGAATAGGCCATGAGCGAGGCGATGGTCGCGCCTGCGCCCGGGATCACGCCCACCACGAAGCCCAGAACCGAATGGCGCGCCATCGTCCAGCGGGTCGAGATGAAATCCTGCGCCGTGGGCCAGAAGCGGCTTTCCTTACTGTACTGGATGATGCCGCCCGAGCCCGTCTTGTGCAGGCCGGAATAGAAGGCATAGAACAGCTCGCCCAACCCGAAGAGGCCGATCGCGATGGGGATGAAGTAGATCCCCCCGATCAGTTCCGCCGAGCCGAAGGTGTAGCGCCCCTGCCCCGTCTCGAGGTCGACCCCCACAGTTCCCAATGCAAAGCCGATCAGCGCCGAGATGATGCCGAGCTTCCAGTTCGTGCCGATCATCACGATCAGCGTCAGCATCCCCATCATCGCCAGCAGGAAATATTCCGGCGGCCCGAAACTGCGGCTGACCTGGGAAAAGAGCGGCGCAAGGATCGTGATCAGGATCACGCCCACCGTGCCCCCCACGAACGAGGCGACCGCCTGCATCACCAGCGCAGGGCCCGCGCGCCCCTTCTTGGCAAGCGGGAATCCGTCGAAGGTACTGGCGACCGTCGCACTTTCGCCGGGCGTGTTGAGCAGGATCGAGGTGATCGTGCCCCCGTACATCGCCCCGTAGTAGATCGCGGCCAGCATCATGATCGCGCCGATCGGGTCCATCCCGAAGGTCACCGGCAACAGGATTGCCAGCCCGGCAGAAGGTCCGAAGCCGGGGATCACCCCCACGATCATGCCGACGAAGGCTCCGATCAGCAGGTAGACGAGGTTGATGGGCGTGATCGCGACCGACAGGCCCATCACGAGATCCGAGAAGATATCCATCCGGCGTGTCCTTGGCGATGAGTGTCAGAACGGCAATATTTCGAACATCGCAGGCGGCATGTTCGCGTTCAGAAGGCGGTCGAAGAGGATGTAGACCCCGACGGGAAGCAGCACCGCGACGGCGGCGTTCTGCACATGCCGCCCGGGGTTCAGGATGCTCAGCGTGACGACAAGGTAGATCAGCGTCGCGACGAACCCGCCGAAGAGCCGCAGAAGCACCGCGTACCCCAGCGCCAGAGCGATCAGCAGGACCGCATCGCTCCAGGTTCCCTCGGGCGCATCGTCTGCCCCTGCAGGCCCGCCCGCGGCAACCCGGCGGCGGTCCCTCAGCGCGTCGAGGATCACCCAGATCGTCATCAGCGCCATGCTGACCCCGATGACCCGCGGGAAGAACCCGGGGCCAAGGCGTCCGGTGCGCGTCAGGAAGTTCAGGTCGATGAAGGCGATGTAGCTGTAGAAGACGGCGCCGCCCAGAACGGCGACAAGAAACGCGATGCGCATGGCAATCTCGGGCCCCCTCAGCCCTGCAATCCAGGGGATGGGCGCAAACCCGCGCCCATCCCCATGTCACGTCCCGTGAGTTACTCGATCGCGCCGACCGAGCGAAGCACCTCGGCAAAGCCGTTCTGCGTCCGGGTCAGGAAGGTGCGGAACTCCTCACCGTACAGGATCGTCGGCGTCAGCGTGTTCGAGCTGATGTACTCGGCCCACTCGGGGGTCTGCACGACCTCCTGCATGGTGGCGATCCACCACTCCTGCGCCTCGGCGGGCGCATCGGGGGCCAGGATCAGGCCACGCGGCATCGACACGCCGATGTCATAGCCCACGTCACCCATCGTCGGCACGTCACCCAGTGCCTCGGGCGTGGACGCGCCAGAGTAGACCAGCGGGCGCAGGTCGCCACTGTCGATCAGGCCCAGGATCTCGCCGGGGTTGCCGACCATCGCGTCGACCGAGTCCGACAGAAGCGCGGTGGTCTGATCGGCCATCGAGTTGAACGAGACATACTCGAACTCGAAGCCCGCGGCCTGCGCGAAGAGCGTGGGCACGATGAAGTCCACGTTGACCGTACCCGTGCCCGCGATCGTGACCGGGTTCTCGTTGGCATATTCGATGAACTGCCCGATGTCCTGGATGTCGGACGAACCGTTCACCACAAGCACAAGGTCGTCTGTCGCCAGAAGCGCCACCGGCGTGAAGTCTGCGGGCTGCCACGGCGTGTCGGCCTGCAGCGGCGTGGTCACGAAGCTGCCCGAGGTGGTCGAGATGCCATAGCCCGAGCCGGACTGACCAAACAGGTAGCCCCAGCCCACGGCACCCGAGCCGCCAGCGCGGTTCTCGACCGCGATCTCGCCCGGATAGAGATCGTAGGTGTTGAGGATGTCGACGATGGTCCGTGCCATGATGTCGTTGCCGCCACCCGGACCGAATGCGATGGTCCAGTCGAGCGTTTCATCCGTGCTCGGGTAACTCTGGGCGAAAGCCGCCCCACCCAGCGCGAGCGGTGCCGCCACTGCGACCCCGATGGCCCCGGCGCGCAGCCGGCTGGCCCAGTTGTCCTGAAGTTCCGTCATGTTGTCCTCCCTGGTTTCAGTTCCCTGTCCGTGGCCCGCCCCCTCCATTGGGCGATCGGCCACACGACTTGCCAGAGCGCGCCCCGCGCTCCCATCTCTGTCAGAGCGTCTCCAGCAATCGTTCCTTTGCGTTCTCGTGATGCGCCGCACCCAGTGCGCGCGCCCGCGTCGCATCGCCCGTCGCGATGGCCTCCGCGATGGCGGCATGTTCCGCGTTCGACTGCTTGAGCGAGGCCGACCCGCTCAGCACCCGCCGCCGCATCAACCGCACCTCCTTGCCAAGCGCGGTGTAAAGCGTGCGCGCCCGCTCCGCACCCGCCGCCTCGGCGATGCGGTCGTGAAAGGCGAGGTTCAGCTCGAAATACTGCGGCTCGTCCCCTTTCGCGATGGCACTGTCCATCTGCGCGACATAGCCGGCCAGCTCGCAGCCGACCTCGACATCCGCGCGCTTTGCCGTCCGGCCACACAGGTAGCCCGCGATCATCGCGCGCAGGTCGTAAAGCTCCAGCACCTCGTCGACCGACAGGCTACGCACGTAGACACCATCATTGGCGACCGTGCGGACCAGCCCCTCGCGTTCCAGCGACCGCGCGGCCTCGCGCACGGGGCCGCGGCTGACGCCCAGCTGCTCGGCCAGCACCGCCTCGTTCAGACGCTCGCCACCGGGGATCTCGCCATGCAGGATCATCCGCTCCAGCTCGTCGCGAACCTCGAGCACCAGCGGGCGCTGACGCCGCCGTGCAAGGGAATCCCGAATGTCCTGCCGCATCTCCATGGCGCTATTTCTCTGCCTACGGATTGTAGATTGTCAACAATATTCTGTTGAATGCCGATGCGGAGAGGAGTACCGGTTTCTCGACATCAGGGCCGTATCCGTGCCGCCGTTTCCACCTGGCTCACCAGCGCGGGACGACCCAACACACTGATCGAATTGACAAACCGGGGGACCACCGCGCCATGACCGACAAACCATTGACCGGCAAGACGGCCCTTGTGACCGGATCGGGCCAGAACATTGGCCGCGCCATCGCCGTGCGGCTTGCGCAACTTGGGTGCAGTGTCGTCGTCAACGGCTCAACCAACGCGAGCGCCTGCGAAGAAACCGCCGCCCGCGTCACGGCCCAGGGCGCGCAAGCCCTCGTCGCCATGGGCGATGTGGGCCGGGCCGAGGATGTCGCCCGCATGGCCGAGGCCGCCCGCGCCCGCTTCGGCGCCGTCGATATCCTGGTGAACAACGCCGCCCGTCGCCCCCACAAGCCCTTCCTCGAAATGACGGATGACGATTGGGACAGCGTCGTCGACATCGCGCTGACGGGGGCCTTCCGCACCGCCCGCGCCTTCCTGCCCGACATGGTCGAGCGCAAGTGGGGCCGGATCATCAACTTCGCCGGCATGAAGGCCATCAAGGGCTACTACGAGGGCGCGCCGATCTCGGCGGCCAAGCATGGCGTCTGGGGCCTGACCAAGGCGCTCTCGACCGAATTCGCCGCCCACGGCATCACCGCCAACGTCATCTCGCCCGGCCAGATCCGCAAGGAAACCGCGACCGAGGATGATCCGAAGCGCACCGCCTCCATCCCCGCGGGCGTCATGGGCCAGCCGAATGATATCGCAGCGGTCGCGGGCTTCCTCGCCTCGCCCGAGGCGCGCTTCGTCACCGGCCAGATGATCGCCGTCAACGGCGGCGAGGCGACCTGAGGCACGCCCCATGACACCGGCCCAGGGCCTTCTAGCCAAACGCGCCATGACCATCGCCATCGGCACTGCCGGTACGTCGGTGTTCTGGCTGCTGGACCTGCCCCTGCCCTTCCTGCTGGGCACGCTCAGCGCGATCCTGATCGCCGCGCTTGCAGGCGCGCCGGTCAAGGACGCAGGCACGCTGGGCAAGCTGATGCGGACGATCCTCGGCGTCGCCATCGGTGCCTCGATCACGCCCGACCTCGTGGCGCGGATGCCGCAAATGGCGGCCTCCCTCGCCCTCGTGCCGCTCTATGTCATCGCCATCGCCGCGATCGGCGTGCCCTTCTTCCGCCGCGTCTACGGCTTCGACCCGGTCACCGCCTGGTATGCCGCCATGCCCGGCGGGCTGCAGGACATGGTCCTGTTCGGGCAGGAGGCGGGCGGCAACACCCGCACGCTCGCGCTGATCCACGCGACCCGCGTGATGATCATCGTGATGATCACGCCTTTCCTGCTCGTGCACCTCTTCGACGCAGGGCTGGACAACCCCATCGGCGCGCCCGCCGCCACGCTTCCCCCGCATGAAATGGCCATCATGGCCGCCGCCGCCATCATCGGCTGGAAAGGCGCCGAGCGTATCGGCATGTTCGGCGCCCCGATCCTCGGGCCGATGATCCTGACCGTGATCCTGTCGCTGACCGACATCATCCACTTCCGCCCGCCTGCCGAGGCGATCCTCGCCGCGCAGTTCTTCATCGGCCTCACCCTCGGCGCGGGCTACGCCGGCGTCACCCTGCCCGAGATCCGCCGCGACGTGGTCGCGGGCATCTTCTTCGTCGTGATCGTCGCCGCCCTAGCTGCGGTCTTCACCGAGGCCGTGATCCTCCTCGGCCTCGCGCCCCCTGTCGACGGGTTCCTCGCCTTCGTCCCCGCGGGCCAGGCGGAAATGGCGGTCCTCGCCATCGTGGTTGGCGCGGACCTCGGCTATGTCGTCCTGCACCACGTCATGCGCGTCTTCCTGATCATCACCGGCGCGCCGGTCGCCGCCCGCCTCTTCGGCGTCGGTCCGCCGAAAGATCCCGATCCCGGTTGAGCATCCGCTTTGCCCCGCGACGCGCGGCGCGCTATCGTTCCGAAATCACAACCAGAGGCCCGCCATGATCATCGCCCTCGTCCAGATCCCCCTGCCCGGCCCGAAGCGCGACCATGACGCTGTCATCGCGCAGTCGCTTGAAAGCACCAAGATCTTCCACGAGGTCAAAGGCTTGCGCCGCAAGTACTACCTCAACTCCGAGACGGGCGGCGGCGGCATCTACGAATTCGACACCCGCGAGAACGCGCTCGCCTGGTTCAACGACGGCTGGGCCGACTGGATGGAGGGCCGCTTCGGCGTCCGCCCCACGCTCACCCTCTTCGACAACCCCGTCACCCTCGACAATGAGCGCGGCGAGGCCCGCGTGGACGGTGTGGCCGTGCCGCCGCCGTGGGCCGACGCACCCGCCGACTCCGCTTGAGGCCCGCGCCACGACCTGCCAGATTGCCGCCCGTAGCTTAACGAGAAAAGGCCGGACGCCCATGCTCGACACCGCCACCCCGCGTGACACCGCCGTCAGTCTTTCGCGGGCCATCGCCGAGGATGACGCCTTTCGCGACGCGCTGGCCGATCTCATCGCCTTTCCCACCGACGCAAGCGACCCCACCGCGCCGCTTCACGCCTATCTCGCGCATGTGTCGCAGGGCTTCGGCGCGATGGGTTTCAAGACGCAAGGGTTCACCTCAGACGGGCACCCCTTCCTTCTCGCCTCCCGGATCGAGGATTCGTCCCGCCCCACGGTGTTGGGCTACGCCCATGGCGATACCGTACCGGGGATGGAGGGCCGCTGGGCCGAAGGGCGCGATCCCTGGACCCTGACCGAAGATGCGGCCACGGGCCGCTGGTACGGGCGCGGCATCGCCGACAACAAGGGGCAGATGCTGGTCAACATGACCGCGATGCAGGCGGTGATCGCCGCGCGCGGGTCTCTCGGCTTCAACGCCCATGTGCTGGTCGAAATGGGCGAGGAAATCGGCTCGCCCGGTCTGCGCAAGGTCTGCGAGCGGCTGAAAGAGCGGCTGAAGGCCGATCTGCTCGTGGCCTCCGACGGCCCGCGCGTGGCGGCCGACAGGCCCACGATCTTCCTTGGCGCGCGCGGCGGCGCGACCTTCCGTCTGCGCCTGAAGCGGCGCACGGGCGGGCGGCACTCCGGCAATTTCGGCGGCGCACTGAAAAACCCGGCGCTCGAGCTGGCCCATGCGCTCGCCTCGATGAGTACGCCCAAAGGCGCGCTGCGGGTCCGCGGCTGGGTGCCCGAGGGCGTGCCCGATGCCGCCCGCACGGCCCTTGCGGGCTTGACCCCCGCAGGCGGCGAGGTCGATGCGGATTGGGGCGCGGATGGCCTCTCGCCCGCCGAACGCATCCACGCCTGGAACTCGGCCGAGATCCTGGCCTTTTCCGCGGGCGACATCGCGCACCCGGTCAACGCCATCCCCGACGAAGCGCAGGCCGTTGTCCAGCTGCGCTACGTGCCCGGCATCGACGACGAGGCCCTCGGCGCGGCCCTGCGCGCCCATCTCGACGCCCATGGCCACACCGATATCGAGATCGAGGAACAGGGCTCGCGCTTCCGCGCCTCGGCCACGCCCGTCGACCATCCGGCCGCGCAATTCGCCGCCGCGGCCCTCGAGCGCACCACCGACGAGGCACCCGTGGTGCTCCCGTCCCTCGGCGGCTCGCTCCCAAACGACATTTTCACCGAAGTGTTGGAGATCCCGACCATCTGGGTGCCCCATTCCTACCCCGGTTGTTCACAGCACGCCCCGGACGAGCACCTGCCGCGGTCGATCTTCCCGGATGCGGCCGCGCTCATGGCCGGGCTCTACTGGGATATCGGGGCCGCGTCGAAATCCGAGCTGCTTGGCGTCTGAGCCGCCTCGTTCCGCCAGGCCGACAGCGCCGGGTTCGACGCCACCGGGTCGCTGGCAGGCGCCTGCTCAGCCTGCCGCCGCCACGGTGCGCGCAGACGTCGCTGCCCTTGGGGGCTGCGCACATAGTGCAATTCCCGCGCGCCGAAATAGAAGCTGACGATCGCGCCCAGAAGCCACCAGAGCGGCTCCGGCACGGCATCGAGGCCCACCATCCGCGCCGAAAAGGCCACCGGGTCCAGCATCGCAAAGACGAACAGGCCCATCGTGCCGAGCGCCAGCATCGGCCGCGGCAACCGGTTCAACCCGTTGATGAGACGGTCGAACCAGCCGCTCGAGGCATACTGGAACTCGGCCGCCGCCGTCGCCATCGTCGCGCGGTGGATCTCGGCTTCGAGCTCCATCGCCCGCGTCGCGTTCGGCACGAACACCTCCGAGACGCCTTCGGCGGCCTCGCCGATTGCTTCCGCGGCGCGTCCCACGCCGATGGCCCGCTCGATCAGCCCCATGCCGCCACCCGCGCCCGATGCTCGGCCTCGGTCAGGTGGTAGCGCGGTGCGATGAACTCCTCCGCCCGCGCAATCCAGCCGCCCTTCCCGCCGTCCCGGCGGCGCGCATATTTCCGGCTCGCCGGACGGCGATCGGCAATGGCATAATAGTAATTCCGCCGCGCGATCCCGTAGGCATCCGCGATATGCCCCGGTGCCTGCCCGGCCGCCGCATGGGCCGCGCGCGCCGTCTGCGGCCCGATCACCCCGTCGACGGCGATATCCAGTCCCATGTCCCTGAGCAGCCGCTGCAGGATCTTCACCGCGTTCGAACCCGAATTGACATACATGTCAAAAACGCTCGCCTGCAGCACCTTGGGCAGCATGGCAATGCGCGGCCGCTGAAAGTAGTGCTCGACAAAAATGTCGACGGCCCGCGCCCGCGCCAGCCGCCGCACGTCGCGTGCATCCACGTCCCCGTCCCCGTCGAGGTCCAGCCCCAGCGCCCGCATCGTGTGGATGGTGACGCCGAAATTCGTCGCCCCGCCCGGGTCGTCGGGGTCATTCACATAGCCGCCTTCACGCGCGACGATGCCTTCCGCGATTGAACGAACCGACAGCATGGGCCCGCCCTCCATGCTCGGTTTCGATATGACGGCCAGACTGCCCCAGACCCCTTAACACCACGTTAAGAGCCTTCATCTTGGCCAAAAAACTCCGGGGGAGGCGCGCGCGTCAGCGCGTGACGGGGGCAGAGCCCCCTATTCCGCCGCCTCGGCCAGCGGCGCAGGCCCCGCTTTCAGCCGCGTCAGGATCTCGTCCCGCCGCGCTGCCGCCTTCGCTGCATTCGCCTCCTTCACCGGCCCGAACCCACGGACCGACAAGGGCAATTCCGCCAAAGCCACCAGCGCGTCGGCATCGACCGAACCCACCTTCGGCAGCCATTCAGCCATATCGGCCTCGTATTGCTTGATCAGCCCCCGCTCCATCCGCCGCTCGGCGGTGTAGCCGAAGACGTTCAAGGGCGTGCCCCGCAGACCCTTCAGCCGCGCCAGCACCGGGTAAATCCGCCCGATCCAGGCCCCGAACTCCCGCTTCTTCGGACGCCCCGACGCATCCCGCCCCGGCAGAAGCGGCGGCGCGAGGTGGAATTTCATCCTGAAATCCCCCTCGAACTCTTCCCGCGCCTTGGCCTCCGTCTCCAGGTGCAGCCGCGCAACCTCGAATTCGTCCTTGTAGGCCAGGACCTTGTGATAACCCTTGGCCACAGCCTCCTTCAGCCGCGGATCGCTCACGCCATCAACCAGCCGCCGATACCGCTTCGCCAGCCGCGCGCCCTGGTAGCGGGTCAAATGATCGGCCCGATAGGCGATCTTTTCCTCGAGCGACTTGGGCTTGGCCACGACCTCCGCCTCGACCAGCCGGGCCGCGGCCTCGGCGTTCACCACCGCCCACCGCCCCATCTCGAAGGCCTGCGCGTTGCGCTCAACCGCCGCCCCGTTCAGCGCGATCGCCTGCGAAATCGCGTCATGCGACAGCGGGATCAGCCCCATCTGCCAGGCAGCGCCAAAGGTCATCATGTTGGAGAAAATCGAATCGCCCAGCAGAACCCGGCTCAGCTTCGTCGCATCGAAAAGCGCCAGCCGATCCTGCAAGCGAGCTTGAAGAACGACCTCCAAGTCCTTGCCCGGAATTCGAAATTCCGTATCGCGGGTGAAGTCGCCGGTGATGATCTCGTGGCTGTTCACCGCGGCTCCAGTCTGCCCCGTCCGCATCAGGCCCAGCGTCTTCGCGCCACCGGTGACCACCAAGTCACCACCGATGACGGCATGCGCCTCGCCCAGGCCCACACGGATCGCGGCGATATCGCCCGGATCATTCGCAAGCCGCAGGTGGATCCAGACAGCACCGCCCTTCTGCGCAAGGCCCGCCATCTCGATCATGCCGACGCCCTTGCCGTCGATCTGGGCCGCCTGTGCCATCACCGCGCCGATGGTCACGACGCCCGTGCCACCCACGCCCGTGACCA
>CAZVQL010000037.1:7077-17036 GCA_964629305.1 uncultured Roseicyclus sp. | reverse complement strand
CCTGCGGCGCGTCGAACATCTCCTTCGGGCTGCCGAACCGGCACGGGATCAACAACGCCTTCCTGCCCATGGCCTTCGGCGCGGGCATGACCAGCGCGATCATGAACCCCGTGGCCCTGCCCATCGGCCCCAAGGCCATCGCCGAGAAGAAGGCCGCGGTCGAGGCGGCGGGCATCGTGCTGCCGCCCGACATGGACGACGAGACCTTCGTGAAGCTCTTCGGCATGGGCTCGACCAAGCCGCGCCCCGGCAAGGAGATGGAGGCGATCCGCGCCGCCAACTTCCTCTTGAACCACGACGACGGCGGGGCGGCCTGGATCAAGTTCAACCAGGATCCCGACGCCGCGCTCCGCGGCGGGCGGGCCGGTGGACGACGCCGCCGGGCGGGCTGATCCGCATGAGGTTCCAGGGATGCCGTCCGCTGGGGCGGCATCTTGCTGTTTGACGCAACAAGACCAAGTACGGGCGCATGAGCGACAACCCTCTCGTCATCTTCACCCCCTCGGGCAAGCGCGGCCGCTTCCCCGTCGGCACGCCGATCCTGACCGCCGCACGCCAGCTTGGCGTCGATCTGGACAGCGTCTGCGGCGGGCGCGGCATTTGTTCGAAATGCCAAGTCGCCCCCTCCTACGGCGATTTCCCCAAGCACGGCGTGACCGTGCGCGACGGCGCGCTTTCTGAGTGGAACGAGGTCGAGGCGCGCTATGACCGCGTCCGGGGCCTGAAAGAGGGCCGCCGCCTCGGCTGCCAGGCGACCGTGCAGGGCGATATCGTCGTGGACGTGCCGCCCGAGAGCCAGGTCCACCGGCAGGTCGTGCGCAAGGCGGCCTCGGCAAAACCCATCGTGATGGACCCGGCCACGCGGCTGGTGCTGGTCGAGGTTCAGGAACCCGACATGCACGAGCCCTCGGGCGATTTCGAGCGGTTGCAGGTTGCGCTGAAAGAGCAATGGCAGATCGAGGGCGTGACCGCGCCCCTGTCGGTTCTGCAAAAGCTGCAACCGGCCCTGCGCAAGGGCAAGTGGCAGGTGAGCGTTGCCCTCCATCAGCCTGCAAACACGCAAGATTTCCGCATCCTCGATGTCTGGCCCGGCCTGCACGAAGGCGGCCTATATGGCCTTGCCATCGACCTTGGCTCGACCACCATCGCGGCGCATCTGTGCGATCTGACCGACGGGCGCGTGCTTGCCTCCTCGGGCCTGATGAACCCGCAGATCCGCTTCGGCGAAGACCTGATGAGCCGCGTCAGCTACGCGATGATGAACCCCGGCGGCGATGCGGAAATGACCCGCGCCGTGCAGGAGGCCATCGCGACGCTCGCCACCGAGATCGCGGCCGAGGGGGGCATCGACCCCGCGCTGATTTTCGAGACGGTGATCGTGTGCAACCCGGTGATGCATCACCTGCTGCTGGGCATCGACCCGGTCGAGCTTGGGCAGGCTCCCTTTGCACTCGCCACCTCGGGCAGCCTCACCCTGCCCGCCCGCGAGATCGGGCTGACCACCATCGCCCCCGCGGCTGAGGTCTACCTTCTGCCCTGCATCGCGGGCCATGTCGGCGCGGATGCGGCCGCCGTCGCCCTCGCCGAGGAACCCGATCGCGCCGAGGCGCTCACCCTCATCGTCGATGTCGGCACCAATGCCGAGATCTTGCTGGGCGACACCAACGGCGTTCTGGCCTGTTCCTCGCCCACCGGCCCCGCCTTCGAGGGCGCGCAGATCAGCGCGGGCCAGCGCGCGGCCCCCGGCGCGATCGAACGGATCGAGATCGACCCCGTGACCAAGGAGCCGCGCTTCCGCGTCATCGGCTGTGACCTCTGGTCCGACGACCCCGGTTTCGCTGACGCGACCAAGGACACCGGCATCACCGGCATCTGCGGATCGGGCATCATCGAGGCGGTGGCCGAGATGCGCATGGCCGGGTTGCTGGACGCATCGGGCCTGATCGGCAGCGCCGAGGCCACGGGTACCGCGCGCTCCGAGCCCACGGGCCGGACGCACGCCTACCTGGTTCATGACGCGACCGACACGGGCGGCCCGCGCATCACGGTGACACAAGGCGACATCCGCGCAATCCAGCTGGCGAAATCAGCGCTTTACGCCGGTGCCCGGCTCTTGATGGACAAGCGGGGTGTGGACCGAGTGGAGCGCGTCGTCCTGGCCGGGGCCTTCGGCGCGCATATCAGCCCGAAACACGCCATGGTGCTGGGCATGATCCCCGACGCGACGCTGGAGAACGTAACCAGCGCGGGCAACGCGGCAGGCCACGGCGCGCGCATCGCGCTGTGCAACCGCACGGCACGGCAACGGATCGAGCAGACGGTGCGCCGGATCGAGAAGATCGAGACCGCGATCGAGCCGAAATTCCAGGAGCATTTCGTCAACGCCAACGCCATCCCGCACGCGACCGACCCCTTCCCGGAACTGGCGAAGATCGCCCCCCTGCCCCAGGTCGCCTTCGGCGCGTCGGGCAGCGCACCGGGCGGTGGGGACGCCGGCGGCCGCAGGCGACGGCGGCGGGGCTGATCGGCCCTTGACGACGCCCCGAACCCGGGCGTATCTCAGCGCTTCTAGAGCGCGGGTATGGTGAAAAGGTATCACGCGAGCTTCCCAAGCTTAAGTTACGGGTTCGATTCCCGTTACCCGCTCCAATCTCAGGAAAGTTCATCATGCGCAGGCGCAGAGAGCGCCAAGAAATCACGCGCAAGATTTCCTGAATTTGTTTCCCCAGCGCCGCATTTCCGCCGCATGCCCTCGGCATTGTCTTGGGTATAGAAACGGCGAGCCCTCCTCCCTGCCCGCCCGTTTTTCCCTCCCTGACCCGACTTCGGGCCGCGTCCCTCTCCCTGGCGCGGCCCTTTTTCTTTCAGACGCGCCTCAGGCGGGCGATCATCACGGGCACCAGAACCGTCAGCACGATCAGGCGAAATACGTGATGGGCCGCGACGAAGGCGGGCTCCAGCCCGGTTTCCACGGCGATCGCGGCCATCACCTCGACCCCGCCCGGCGCGAAGGCCAATAAAAGTGCGGCTGGCGGCAGCCCGACGATCCCCGCGGCCAGCCACGCCCCCGCCGCCGCGACAGCGCAGGCGATGAGCGTCGAGACGATGCCGGCGATAAAGGCACCCACCAGCCCGCGCCGGTCGAGCCCCGAGAAGCGCGTACCGATCAGCGTGCCCATGCAGACAAAGGCCGTCACTGTCAGCCATGCGGGCATCGTGCCAGGTGTCAGGTCGGACCCGTGACCAAGCCCCGAGACCGCCATCGCACCCAGCAGCAATGGCGCAGGCACCCCGAAGCGCTTGAAGATCAGGCCAAGCGCCAGGGCCGCAGGGAAAATCACCGCCAGCGACCACAGCGCGATCGGCCCGCGGTCGGTCAGGACAGCCGTCCCCTCGACGCCCCACAGGGCGATCAACACGGGCACCAGGAGCGTCAGCATGAGCACCCTGACCGACTGCACCAGCGCCACCCGTGGCACATCGGCGGCCAGGTCGGTCGACAAGCCGAGGACATAGCTGAGATGCCCCGGTGTCGCGGCCAGCATCGCGGTCATCCGGTCATAGGCGAAGCCCCGCATCAGTGCCGCCTGGCTTGCCAGCAGCACAAGGACAAGCGTTACAGTCAGCACCGCGAGGGACAGGGGCCACCTGAGGGCGGTCTCGATCACATCGGGCGTGACCGTGCTGCCGATCTGGACCCCGATCACCAGGAAGACGGCATCGCGCAAAGGGTCGGGAATGGCCGTGCGCACCCCCGCGAGGGTGGCGACCGAAACGGCCGCCGCAGGCCCCGTCAGAACCGCTGCGGGAAAGCCGATGAGCCAGAACAGCAGGGCACCCGCCGCCCCGATGAGAAGCGTCAGGGGAACCGCGCGCCAGGGCGAGGGCGTGCTCAAATCACGCCCTCCGCCCGCATCGCCGCGATGGTCTCGGCGCTGTAGCCAAGGCTTTGCAGGATGTCCTCAGTGTGCTCGCCAAGCTGCGGTGGCGGGGCCGCGACCCCGGGGTGCTGTCCGTCGATCCGCGCCCCGATCCGCACGAGGTCCAAGGCCCCGTCGACGTCAGGCACGTCGGTGAACCGCCCGATGAAACCACGCCCGGCGACCTGCGGGTGGGCCAGGATCTCGGGCACGGTCATCACCGCGCCCGCCGGCACGCCGGCGGCGGTCAGGGCCTCGGCCCACTCCTGCGCGGGGCGCGCGGTCAGGACCGTTTCAAGTTCGGCACGCAGGGCGTGGCGGTTCGTCTTGCGATCCTCGCGGGTCGCGAAGCGCGGGTCCGAAAGAAGCTCGGCGCGCTCCAGGAGCGCGGCCAGCCTCTGCCACTGGGCATCTGTATTGGCCGCAATGTTGAGTGGTGCATCTGCGCATTGAAACGTGCCCGACGGGGCCGAGGTGGGGTTCTCGTTGCCCTGCGGCCGAGGCGCGACCCCGGCGACAAGATGGTTCGACACGACCCATCCCATCGTCGCCAGAACCGCCTCGAGCATCGAGACGTCGATGAAGCAGCCCCGTGGCTTCGCGTTCAACGCCGCCCCGATCGCCATGGCCGCGGTCAGCCCTGCGATGGTGTCGGCCAGCGGATAGCCCACGCGCAAGGGGGCGCTGTCGGCGTCGCCGGTGATCGACATGACGCCCGAGACACCCTGAACAATCTGGTCATAGGCGGGGCGGTCGGACCACGGGCCGTCCTGCCCGAAGCCCGAGATCGCGCAGTAGATGAGGCGGGGGTTCAACGGCTTGAGCGCCGCGTAGCCGACGCCCAGCCTGTCCATCACGCCAGGGCGAAAGTTCTCGACCAACACATCAGCGGTTTCGACAAGCCGACCGAGGATCGCCCGGCCCTCAGCATGCTTGAGGTTCAGCGTGAGCGAGTGTTTGCCCGCGTTTTGCGCAAGGAAACTGATCCCCATGCCACGCGCGGCCAGGTCGGGATCGGCACCCAGCCCACGCGCGAGGTCGCCGCGCCCCACCGCCTCGACCTTGATCACCTCGGCCCCGAGATGCGCCAGCTGATGACAGGCGAAAGGCCCGGCCAGAACGTTGGTCAGATCCAGAACCCGCACGCCCTTCAGGGGGCGTGTGGCCTCGGTCTGCAGATCGGAGGGGTCGGACATCACTGGCGTGGCCTCGGGGACGGATGCGCGCGAAGATGCCGGTCTTTCGCCGCCGCGCCAAGGGGACGCGTTTGACCTTGCAGCGCCGGGCGCGTCGCGGCATCCCTCGGAACATGGAGTTGCGCTATCACACCCCGCTCGACGCACCCGCGCTGCGCGCGCTCGGCATTCCTGCGCCCTGGGGCTTCGGGCTGGCAGACCGGGTGCGCTTCGGCGAGATCGACGCATTGGGGCATGTGAACAACACCGCCTACCTGCGCTGGTTCGAAAGCTTTCGCCTGCCCTATCTTCAGGCCCGCGGCGTGACGGATTATGGCCCGGAAAGCCCGCGGCTTGTCCTGAAACGTGCCAGTTGCGACTACCTGGCCGAGATGCTGAACGGCATGGACTACGTGGTGACGGGGCGCACGCGGGCGTTTCGAACGACCTCTTTCACGATGGAATTCGCCGTCTGGCTGCCGCACCTGTCCGGGGCGCGCCAGACCGCGACAGGTGAGGCGATCGTCGTGCTCCTGAACCGCGACGGGCCGGGGCGTTACCCGATCCCCGAGGCGGGCCGCCGCGCCTTTGTCGAGATCGACGGGGCGGTGGCCGAGGGCAGTTAGCCCTTCGCCCTGCGCCGCACGTAATCGACAAGGGCCAGCGTCGAGCCATCCTTGTCCGTGCCGTCGGCCTCTCCGGTCAGGACAGGCTCGAGCGCCTTGGCCAGTTCCTTGCCCAGTTCGACACCCCATTGGTCGAAGCTGTTGATCCCGAGGATCACCCCCTCCACGAACACCCGATGCTCGTAGAGCGCGATGATCTGGCCCAGCACGAAGGGCGTGAGCTTGGGATAGATCAGCGTGGTCGATGGGCGATTGCCGGGAAAGACGCGGTGGCGCGCCTGGCGCTCCAGCTCGGCCCCTTCGAGGCCCTTTGCCGCCATGATCCCGCGCGCCTCTTCAAGGCTGCGCCCGCGCATCAGCGCCTCGGACTGCGCAAGACAGTTCGCGACAAGCAGCCGGTGGTGATGCGCAAGCCCGGGCTCATGCCCCTCGGCCGCGACAAGGAATTCGCAGGGGATCACCCGCGTGCCCTGGTGGATCAGCTGGTAGAAGGCGTGCTGCCCGTTCGTGCCCGGCTCGCCCCAGACCACGGGGCCGGAGTGCATCGCCAGATCGCTGCCGTCCATCGCGACGCGCTTGCCGTTACTCTCCATCTCGAGTTGCTGGAGATATGCAGGAAGCCGCGCAAGCCGTTGATCATACGGCAAAACAGCTCGCGTGGAATGGCCTTGCACCTGGTTGTGCCAGATGCCGACCAAGGCCAGCAGAACCGGCAGGTTTTCGGCCAACTCCGCTTCGCGGAAATGGGTGTCCATCGCCCGGCCCCCGGCGAGGAACTCCTCGAACCGGGTCGGTCCCGCTGCCAGCATCAGGCCAAGGCCGATCGGCCCCCACATGGAATAGCGCCCGCCGACCCAATCCTCGAACCCGAAGACCCGTTCCGGATCAATGCCATAGGCGGCGGTCTTGTCACCGGCACTCGACAGCGCCACGAACTGCGCAGCAGGGTCTTCGACCACCTCGGCCATCCATGCCTTGGCCGTGTCGGCGTTCGTCATGGTTTCGATCGTGGTAAAGGTCTTGGAGGCAACGATCGCCAAAGTTGTCTTTGGATCAAGGCCTTGCAGTGTGTCGTTGATGTGCGCACCATCCACGTTCGACACGTAATGCAGCCGCGGCCCGTCGTGATATGGCGCCAGTGCCAGCGTCGCCATCGCCGGCCCGAGGTCTGAGCCGCCGATCCCTATGTTGACCACGTCGGTATAGGCCCCGCCCGCGCCCTTGATCTCGCCCGACCGGATCTTGTCGGCAAAGGCCGCCATGCGCGCCCGCGTGTCCAGCACGCCGGGCAGCACATCCTGCCCGTCGACCAGGATCGGCCCCGTGTCGGCGCGAAGGGCCGTATGCAGCACCGCGCGCCCCTCGGTCTCGTTGATCTTTTCGCCGGTGAACATGGCCTCACGACGTGCCTCGACCCCGGTGCTGCGGGCCAGTTCGACCAGCAGGGACAGGCCCGCGTCGTCTATCTGCGTCTTCGAGAAATCGAAAAGCATGTCGCCGAGGGACCGCGAAAACCGCGCGGCGCGGTCTTTGTCCGTCTCGAAAAGCGACAGAAGGCTGCGCCCTTCGCACTCGGCAGCGTGGCGCTTCAGATCGTCCCAGATGTCGCTCATTTGTTCACTCCGCCCAATGCACCTTTGCCGCCCCAAGCACGGCGCGCACGGGTGCCTCGATGGGCGCCAAGCTGGCCGCCCGTTCCAGCGCCGCGCGCTTCTCGGCCCCGGTGATCACGATATGCGTGCTCATCGCGCCCTTCAGCACGGGCGCCGTCAGTGTGATCCGCGGCTCGCCCGCGCCCTCGGCGCGCATCGCCATCAGCGGCGGCGCGTCATCGGCAAGTGCCGCTTCGAGGTTGTCCGCACCGGGAAACAGGCTGGCGGTGTGCATGTCGGCGCCCATGCCAAGCAGAAGGACGGACAGCGGCAGATGCCCCTTCAGCCCGTCCGAAAGTGCCTCGATCTTGTCCTCGGGCGTCGGTGCATCGGCATAAAGCGGGATTAACGTCGCCGCCGAAGCCTTTGATACCATAAGCCGTTTCTTCAAAAGAGCCGTGTTCGACCGGGGATTGTCCTCGGGCACCCAACGCTCGTCGTTCAGCACGACCGAAACCCGGTCCCAGTCGAGCGCCTGCTCGGACAGCACGTCGAAGATCGGCCCCGGCGTGGTGCCGCCGGGTACCGAGAAACTGACGCGGTCGTTGCGGCGAAGCGCACTGGCGAGTTCGCTGGTCAGCTGGTCGGCCAGGTCCAACATCATCATGTCGCGGTCGGGGTATTCGATCAGCTCCATCTCAGATCTCCCGCCATCTCCGGTCATCGCGGTGCATCAGGATCGCTGCTTCCTCCGGCCCCGTGCTGCCCGGCGCATAGGGCACCGGCCGGTCGGCGCGGCGTTTCCAATCCTCGATGATCGGGTCGGTCCAGGCCCAGGCGGCCTCGACCTCGTCGCCGCGCATGAAGAGCGTCTGGTTGCCCCGAATCACGTCCATGATCAGGCGTTCATAGGCGTCGGGCACATCCGTCGCCTCGGGCCCCAACGCATCGGCGAAGCTCATGTCGAGCGGCACGTCGATCAGGCGCATGCCGCCCGGCCCCGGCTCCTTGATCGTCACACGCAGGTCGATCCCCTCGTCGGGTTGCAGGCGGATCGAAAGGACGTTCGAGCGGCTGCCCGCATCCGCATCGAAGATCGAGTGCGGTGTCTTCTTGAAATGCACCACGATCTCAGACTTGCGCGATTTCAACCGCTTGCCGGTGCGCAGGTAGAAGGGCGTGCCGTTCCAGCGCCAGTTGGCGATGTGCAGCTTCATCGCAATGAAGCTTTCGGTCAGGCTTTCGGGGTTCTCGGCATCGTCAACGTAGGACGGATGCTCGCCCGCCTGGTACTGGCCGCGCACGATCTGTTCGGGCTCGACCGGGTCGAGCGCGCGGATGACCTTGAGCTTCTCGTCGCGTACGGCGTTCGGCTCGAAATGCGCGGGCGGCTCCATCGCGGTCAGGCACAGAAGCTGCATCAGGTGGTTCTGCACCATGTCCCGCATCGCCCCGGACTTGTCGTAATACGCCCCGCGGCCGCCCACGCCGACCTCTTCGGCCACCGTGATCTGGACGTGATCGACGTATTGCGCGTTCCACAGCGGCTCGAAGAGCGTGTTGCCGAAGCGGACGGCCATCAGGTTCTGGACCGTCTCCTTCCCGAGGTAGTGGTCGATGCGGTAGATCTGCGTCTCGTCGAAATGCGTGGCCAGCGTGGCGTTCAGATCGCGGGCTGATTTCAGATCACGACCGAAGGGCTTTTCTACAACGATCCTGGCATCTTGCCGAGCGATCTTGAAGTGATGAAGTCGCTCGGCCAAGGCGCCGAACAGGCCGGGCGCGACGGAGAAATAGAAGGCCTGCACCACGTCATCTCGTATCTCGTCGCGCAGATCGGCCCAGCCCGCGTCGCCCGTCGCGTCGACCGCGACATAGCGCAGCCTTTCGCAGAAGCCCGCGAGCCCCTCGGCGTCGCGTTTCCCGGCCGGCAGGAAGGTCTCGATCGCTTCGGCGACCTGCTCGGCCCAGGCCGCGCTGTCCTGCTCGGTGCGCGCGGCCCCGATGATGCGCGCCTCTGGCGGCATCTGGCCGTCACAGAAGCGGCGGTAGAGGCCGGGCAGGATCTTGCGACGCGCAAGATCGCCGGTGGCGCCGAAGATGACGAGGTCGAACGGATCGACCGGAATGACGCGCGATACCATCGTGAGTGTCCCGTTTCGCTGGCGGCACCGTTAGCGCTAACGGCGCCTCTCGATCCGGCATGTACACCTGCCTTTGCGGCGAGTCTAGCAAATCGCGGGCCGGTCACAACCGCGTGCGGCTCAAGGCTGCATCGCGCAGATGAGCTCGAACATCACCGAGGCACCAAGCCAGGCCGTGATCCCGCCCGTGTCGAAGGGCGGCGAAACCTCGACCAGGTCCGCACCGATCACGTCCAGGCCGCGAAGCGCGCGCACGCACTGGATCGCCTCGAAGGAGTTCGGGCCGCCCACCTCGGGCGTGCCCGTGCCCGGTGCAAAGGCGGGATCGACGAAGTCGATGTCGAAGCTGACATAGGTCGGCCCGTCGCCCACCACCTCGCGGGCGATCCGCATGACCGTGGGCCAGCCCAGCTCCATGCACTCCTCGATCGGCACGATCCGGACGCCACGATCCCAGCCATACTGGAAATCCTCGTTGTTGTACGAGGTCCCGCGCATGCCG
>CAZVQL010000037.1:0-7067 GCA_964629305.1 uncultured Roseicyclus sp. | reverse complement strand
GCCGGGTCGAGGCACCCTTCCTCGATCGCCTGACGGAACGGGTTGCCGTGGGTCAGCGTGCCGCCCCCGAAATAGGGCGGGTAAAGGTCGGTGTGGCTGTCGAGCAGGACAAGGCCGAACGCCTCGCCGCGCGCCGCGCGAAGCTCACGCAGGACCGTCAGCGTGCAAAGGTGATCGCCCCCCACCATGAAGGGCCGGATGCCCTGCCCCAGCACACCCTTGATGAAGGTCTGGGCATTCCCCAGCGCCTCGTCCTGGTCGACCGGGCTCATGGCGACATCGCCCAGGTCTGCGACCTTGGCGGATTTGAAAGGCTCCTGCCCCGTCGCGCGGTTGCGCTCGCGGATCATGGTCGAGGCATCACGCAGCGCCCGCGGCCCGTGCCGCGCGCCGGGCCGGTTCGACGTGGCCCCATCCCAGGGCAGGCCGAAAATGCCGATCTCGGCCTCGCCCCGGCGTGGATGCTCGGGCGGCAGGTACGGCAGGCGCATGAAGCTGGGGACGCCAGCATAGCGCGGCAGGTCAGTGCCCGAAGGCGGCTGGAAGAAGGGATCGGACATCAGGCACACTCCTTGATTGGGGCGACGCTAGCCGCCCCGGCGCGCCCTGTCACGCCCATGATCTGGCAGCTCTCAGGCTTCCAGCTCGCTGTCCCAGTAGAGAAAGTCGAGCCAGCTGTCGTGCAGGTGGTTCGGCGGGAATTTCCGGCCCATGTTGCGCAGCTCCTCCGCCCCCGGCTGGCGCGGCGGTTTGCGCAGGCTGAGGCCCGACTGGCGCAGGCTGCGCGACCCCTTGCGCAGGTTGCAGCCCGAACAGGCGGCGACGACATTCTCCCAGCTCGTGACGCCGCCCCGCGCACGCGGCACCACATGGTCGAAGGTCAGATCCCCCTTCGCCCCGCAATACTGGCAGGAAAACTCGTCGCGCAGGAACAGGTTGAATCGCGTGAAGGCCACGCGTTTTTGCGGTTTGACGAAATCCTTCAGCACCACGACCGATGGGATGCGGATCTCGGTCGAGGGGGAGCGGACGACCTCGTCGTATTCCGCCACGATCTGCACCCGGTCGAGCCAGGCGGCCTTGACCGCCTCCTGCCAGGGCCAGAGCGACAGCGGATAGTAGCTGAGCGGGCGATAATCGGCGTTCAAGACCAGCGCGGGATGCTGTTTCAACGCGCCCGGTTCGCGTACGAAATGTGTCCTGAACTCGTTTTCTGTCGCGGCCTGCATGCGTGACTCCGTCCCTGCCCTGTCTGCCCGAACCCGAAGCACCAGAGCGGGAGCCCCCGCTCCAGCATTGCACCCACTATATCTAGGCTTTCCGATCGGGCAAGCCTTACCAGATGCTGTGGATGTCGCGTTCAGGGATAGGCGATGACCTTGACAGGTTCATGACGTTATCCACAGCAAGCCGCCCGCTGTTTCAGCAGCCCGAGGATGGTTTGCCCGGTCAGTCGTCGTCGTCGTCGGAGGGGTCGCGCCGTTCCTGCCCCAGCACCTGGCGCAGAAAGGCCAGCGCCACGCTCAGCCCATCGGGGGCGATACCGTGGGCCGTGCCCTGCATGATATGGGCGTAGACCTCGGTGAAGCCTGCGCGCTCCAGCGCCTCGGCGGCCTCGGGCAAGCTCTGCGGCGGGACCACGTCGTCCTGGTCGCCGTGGACCAGCAGGATGGGTGGGCGCACGACCACGTCGTCGACCAGCGCCTCGGGGTTCACGAGACGGCCCGAGAAGCCGACGACACCGGCCACGGCATCCTCGCGCCGGGGCGCGACATGCAGGCTCATCATCGTGCCTTGCGAAAAGCCCACGAGTGCCACCTGTTCGGGGAGCATGTCCTCGTCGACCATCATCCGGTCGAGAAAGGCGTTCAGGTCCTCGGCCGCGCGCGCCATGCCGGCGGCCGCCTCTTCCTCGGAAGAGCCGTCGATCCAGGGGATCGGGAACCACTGGAACCCCATCGGGTTCATCACCGAGCGTTCCGGCGCGTTGGGGGCCACGAAGACCGTGTCGGGCAGATGCGGCTTCAAGGGCTCGGCCAGACCCAGCAGGTCGTTGCCGTCGGCGCCGTAGCCGTGAAGGAAGATCACCATGCTTTCGGCTCGCCCCGAGGCGGCCGGCACCTTGCCGAAATCCAGAACCCGCGTCACAGCACACCCTCTCTCTGCCTGTCCAACCGGTAGTAGGCCCAAAGCGCCCGGGCGGCAACCGCGCGGACGGGCGACCAGGCCTCGGCCATGTCGCGCATCTGGCGCTCATTGGGCCGGTAGGCGAGGCCAAAGGCGCGCTTTGCCGCGACCTGCAAGGCGAGGTCCCCCGCGGCGAAGACATCGGCATGACCAAGGGCGAGCTTGGCATAGATCTCGGCCGTCCAGCGCCCGATACCGGGTTGCGCGGTCAGGATCGCCACCACCGCGTCGGTCGGCGCGTCGCGCAGCGCGCCGTAGTCGAGGCGCGCCTCGGCCAGCGCGCGCAGGTAGCGCATCTTGGGCCGCGACAGGCCGCAGGCCCGCAGCGCCTCGTCCGGCGCCGCCGCCACCGCCTCCTCATCCGTGAACCCTGCCGCCTCCAGCCGCCCGAGAATCGCCGCCGCCGACGCGGTCGAGACCTGCTGGCCCACGATCGCCGACACGAGCGCCCCGAACCCATCGGCGCGCCGCCTGAGCGGCAGGGGGCCAGCCGCCGAAAGGATCGCCTCGAACCGGGCATCGCGCGTCACCAGCACCGCCGCACCGTCGCGCAGGTCCGCCTCGGTCTCGATCCGCTCGGGCACGCGCACGGCGTTCTCCTTCATCTTTCCAAAAATACGCATGACCGCCGCACGTCATGGGGCGCGACGCCCCGGCCTCTGGACGGACCCTTGGAAACGGGATAGCCGAGCAGAATGACGGACACGACCCCTGACATCGCCCTGCCCGAGGACCAGCACGACGATCGGCGCGCACGCCGCAACGTCGCTGTCCTGGTCATGGCGCAAGCCATTCTCGGCAGCCAGATGCCCATGATCTTCGTGATCGGCGGCCTTGCCGGGCTGATGATCGCCCCGACGCCGGTGCTGGCCACGCTGTCGATCTCGCTCATCGTGTTCGGATCCATGACGACGGCACCCTGGCTCTCGGCGGTAATGCAGCGCTTCGGGCGGCGCGCGGGTTTCCTCATCGGCAGCCTTGCGGGCGCGATCGGGGCGGGTGTGTCGGGCTATGGCCTCTGGATCGATCACTTCCCGCTCTTCCTCATCGGCTCCTACATCACCGGCATCTACATGTCGGCGCAGGGGTTCTACCGTTTCGCCGCCGCCGACACCGCGTCCGAGACGTTTCGTCCAAAGGCGATTTCCTACGTCATGGCCGGCGGGCTTCTGTCGGCGCTGATCGGCCCGCAGCTTGTGAAGGTCACGACCGACGCGACCGTCGTGCCCTTCGTGGGGACCTACGCCTTCGTCGTTCTGATCAACATCGTGGGTTCGGTGCTCTTCGCGTTTCTCGACGTGCCGAAACCGCCCACGCCCAAGCCCGGCGACGCCAAGGGCCGCACACGGGCCGAGCTGTTGCGCGACCCCAAGATCGCCGTCGCGATCATCTGCGGCATGGTCTCCTACGCGCTGATGAACCTGATGATGACTTCGACGCCGCTGGCAGTGGTCGGCTGCGGCTTCACCACCGGGAACGCCGCCGATGTCGTCTCGGCCCATGTCATCGCGATGTTCGCGCCGAGCTTCGTCACCGGCCACCTGATCGCCCGCTTCGGGACGATGAAGATCGTGGCGACGGGGCTCTTCCTCTTGGCCTGTGCCGGTGGCGTGGCCCTGACCGGCGTGGAGCTGTTCCAGTTCTTCTGGGCACTCGTCCTTCTGGGCGTCGGCTGGAACTTCGGCTTCATCGGGGCGACCGCCATGCTCACGCAGGCCCATGCCCCCGAGGAACGCGGCCGGGTGCAGGGGATGAACGACTTCCTCGTCTTCGGTTGCGTGACCTTCGCCTCGCTGGCCTCCGGCCTCATGATGAGCTTCGGGGATGACGTGCAATCAGGCTGGACGGCGGTGAACCTTGCCATGCTGCCCTTCCTCGCGCTGGCGGGCGGCGCGCTGATCTGGCTGTCGCTTCGGCCCAAGGACGCTTACGCCTGAGGCGCTACCACCGGCCCGTCAGCGCAGCGCGGGCAAGCGTCAGCCGCGCGCGAAACGCCGGTTGGGGCAAGGCCCCCTCTGCCACGCGCGATGGTTGGGCCTTCGCGGCCCGCAACACCGCCTGGGCCTGCCCTGCGAGAAAAAGCGCCGGGGTTGCCACCCTCGGCACCCTGCCCCGCCCGGCCCGTGCGCGCGCCAGGCGTGCCAGCCCATCGCCTGCCAGTACGGCGACGGCGTCGCCCGTGCCCTCGACCAGCGGCACCCGGCCCGCTGCCTCGAGCGCGGGGATCGCGCGCAGGAAGCTGGCCAGCCCCATCGCCCAGCCTGCATCGGCCAACACGTCCTCGGCCGCCTCGGGCGCCCCAAGCGCCCGGCCCGCGACGACGACAAGCCGCCCCGAGGTGTCGGCGATATAGGTGTCGAAGGCTGCGCGGTCCTCGAACGGATCCTTGTAGATGTCCCACTGCCGTGCCGCGATCAGCGGGTCGAGCGCGCCCGCGACCTCCGCCGGGATCGCCTCGGCCAAGGGCACCGCCACCTCATGCGCGCGCGGCGGCTTGCCCGCGGCCAACTCTTCCACGACGTCGCGCCAGAACTGGAGCCGCATCTCGGCGATCAACGCCTCCTCCGTCACCCAGGGGGCGCGGCTGACCTCGATGTTGAAGGCGTAGAGCGGGAAGAGCACGCGCCGCGCGGCCACCGGCGCGGCCATCGTGGCGCGAAAGCGGTCGGGGTCGCCACGGGCGACGAGATCGGCGCAGGCCTGAAGGCTCATGACGGCGGCGCGCCGTCGCGCACCAGTTTCCAGGTGATCGCATCGAGCAGCGCCTCGAAACTCGCGTCCACGATGTTGGCCGAGACGCCCACCGTGGACCAGCGCCGCCCCGAGGCGTCCTCGCTGTCGATGATGACGCGCGTCACGGCCTCGGTCCCGCCTTGGGTGATGCGCACCTTGAAGTCCACGAGCCGGATATCGTCGATGTAGCTCTGGTAGGGCCCGAGGTCCTTGGCCAGCGCCTTGGCCAGCGCGTTCACCGGGCCGCGGTCGGTGCCCTGTTCATCCATGCTCTCGCTGACCGACAGCATCTTTTCCTCGCCGATCTTCACCACGACCACCGCCTCGGACAGGCTGACCATGCGGTCATACTTGTTCTTGCGGCGCTCGACCGTGACCTTGTAGCGCTTGACCTCGAAGAACCGCGGCAACTGCCCGAGCGCGCGACGCGCCAGCAATTCGAACGTCGCCTGCGCGGTGTCGTAGGAATAGCCCTGATCCTCGCGCGCCTTGATCTCGTCGAGGATCGCGGGCAGCGCGGGATTGTCCTTTTCCACCTCGATCCCGGCCTCGGCCAGCCTGCGGCGCAGGTTCGACTGCCCCGCCTGGTTCGACATCGGGATGATGCGCGCGTTGCCCACCAGCGCGGGGTCGATGTGCTCGTAGGTCGCCGGGTTCTTCACGATGGCCGAGGCGTGCAGCCCCGCCTTGTGCGCAAAGGCCGAGGCGCCGACATAGGGCGCCTGCCGATGCGGCACGCGGTTCAGGATGTCGTCGAGCATGCGGCTGACCCGCGTCAGGTCGCGCAAGGCATCATGGCTGATGCCGGTCTCGAACAGGCTGGCGTATGGTTCTTTTAGAAGAAGCGTCGGGATCAACGTCGTCAGGTTCGCGTTGCCGCAGCGCTCGCCCAGCCCGTTCAGCGTCCCCTGGATCTGCCGCGCGCCCGCCATCACGGCGGCAAGGCTGCCCGCGACGGCGGTTTCGGTGTCGTTGTGGGTGTGGATGCCGAGGCGGTCGCCCGGAATGCCCGCAGCGATCACCGCGCCGGTGATTTCCCCGATTTCGTAAGGCAGCGTGCCGCCATTGGTGTCGCAAAGCACGATCCACCGCGCGCCCGCGTCATGCGCCGCGCGCAAGCAGTGGAGCGCATAGCCCGGGTTCGCCTTGTAGCCGTCGAAGAAATGCTCCGCATCGAAGAGCGCCTCGCGCCCCTGCGCCACGCAATGGGCAACCGAGGCGCGGATGCTTTCGAGGTTGTCCTCGAGCGTGATCCCCAAAGCGTCGGTGACGTGGAAGTCATGCGTCTTGCCGACGAGGCAAACGGCGGGGGTCCCCGCGTTCAGGACGGCGGCGAGCACATCGTCATTCTCGGCCGAGCGCCCGGCCCGCTTGGTCATGCCGAAGGCGGTCATGGTGGCGCTTGTCTGCGGTGCCGCCTCGAAAAACGCGCTGTCGGTCGGGTTCGCGCCGGGCCAACCGCCCTCGATGTAGTCGATGCCGAGGGCGTCGAGCGCCTTCGCGATCCGTTGTTTCTCGGGGGTAGAGAACTGGACGCCTTGGGTCTGCTGCCCGTCGCGCAGCGTGGTGTCGTAGAGGTAGAGGCGGTCAGGCATTTGTGCCCCACAAAAAATCAAGACGGTTCATGTCGAAGTTGGACGCTTTCTCGAACTCTGGCTCGCCACCCTTGGTGTCCCGAACAATGACGCCGGCGTCCGTCAAACCGTCACGGATCACATCTGCAGTGTGCCAGTCCTTTTGTGCCCGGGCGTTGTCCCGCCGTTGAAGAAGGTCGCGGATTAGGCTCATCTCTTCATCCGAGAAGCCGGGAAGCCGCGCCCATTCCGGTATGCTGTCCGCAAGCAAACCCAGCAATCGAAGGCTACCGCGAAGCCCTGACACGTCTCCAGCATTTGAAAGTGCGTAACAGTGGGTCAGCGCTTCATGTGTATTGAGATCATCCTCTAGCGCATCAACAACCGGCCGATACGGCTCATCGGCTTGGCTTAGCCCCACTTGGCGATACCATTTCGTAAGCGTCCTCTCCGCCTCCTCAGCCTTCTTCTCCGTCCAATCCATCGGCTTGGAATAATGCGTCCCGAGGAAGACGAACCGGATCACCTCGCCCGGAACCCCCTGGTCCAGCAAATCCCGCACGGTAAAGAAAT
>CAZVQL010000036.1:11824-17231 GCA_964629305.1 uncultured Roseicyclus sp. | reverse complement strand
GCGGCATCGCGGGTGCCATCCGCATCAACCTGCGCGAGGGGCGCGGCCCGCTGGAAGGGCACGGCGGCTCGACCATCACGCAGCAGGTGGCCAAGCTGATGTGCCTTGGCGTGCCCTATGACCCCACGCAATGGGAGAGCGAGGTCGATTACGAACAGGATTGCCGCCGCACGACGCTGTGGCGGAAGATCCAGGAAGTGCCTTTCGCGCTGGCGATGGAGTTCCGCTACACCAAGGACGAAATCCTTTCGATCTACTTCAACCGCGCCTACCTGGGCGCCGGCACGCGCGGCTTCGAGGCCGCGTCGCAGCGCTATTTCGGCATCTCTTCATCCGAGCTGGACGCGCCGCAGGCGGCGATGCTGGCGGGGCTGCTGGTCGCGCCGTCCTATTACGCGCCGACCCGCAACCTCGAGCGCGCGCAGCGCCGGGCGGCGACGGTGATCCGGCTGATGGAGGACCAGGGCTACCTGACCGAAGCACAGGCCGCCGCGGCACAGGCCAACCCCGCGCGTCTGTCGGACGCCGCCGAGCAGGACACCGGCGGCTATTTCGCCGACTGGATCATGGCAAGCGGCCCGGATTTCCTGACCGGGGACACGACCGAGGACGTGATCATCCGCACCACCTTTGATCCCGCGATGCAGGCCGCGGCCGAGGCCGCACTGGAAGAGGTGTTCGCCAACCAGGTCCGCGCGGGGTCCGAGGCGCAGGCGGCAATCGTTGTGATGTCGGCCGACGGCGCGGTGCGCGCGATGGTCGGCGGGCGCGATACCGAGGGGACGGGCCTGTTCAACCGGGCGACGCAGGCGATGCGGCAAACCGGGTCGGCCTTCAAGCCCTTCGTCTACGCGACCGCGCTGGACCTGGGGTGGCGGTTTGACGACATGATCCTCGACGCGCCGCTGACCATAGACATCCCCGGCTCGGGGCCATGGTCGCCCGAGAATTACACGGGCCAGTTCTACGGCGAGGTCACGCTGACCGAGGCGCTGCGCGGCTCGCTCAACACCGCCGCGGTGCGAATGAGCGAGGAAGCGGGGCGCGACCTGGTGCGCACGGTCGCCTCGCAGTTCGGCATCGAGAGCGACCTTGCCGATGGCCCGGCGCTGGCGCTGGGGGCCTCGGAATCGACGCTGATCGAGATGACGGGCGCGTATTCGGGCATCCTCAACGGCGGCTCGGCGGTCATGCCCTACGGCGTGCAGGAGCTGCGGCTTCTGGGCGATGACAGCCCGATGTTCGAGCAGCGCAGCGGTATCCAGGAACGGGTGATTTCCGAAAACGCCGCGCGGCAACTGACCTACATGATGTCGGTCGCCGTGGCGCAGGGCACGGGCCAACGCGCGCAGCTGCCCGACCGGCCCGTCGCCGGCAAGACCGGCACCACGAACAGCCAGCGCGATGCGTGGTTCATCGGCTTCACCGCCGATTACGTGGCGGGCGTCTGGATGGGGTACGACGACAACACGCCCCTGTCGGGCGTCACCGGCGGGGGCCTGCCCGCCGAGATCTGGCGCCAGACAATGGAGCGTATCCACGCCGACATCCCGCCCCGCCCCCTGCCGATGATCGACCCGGTCGAGGCTGCGCGGCAGGCGCCGCAGGTGGTGGAATATGGCCCCGGCGGCGGCGAGCCACCCCCGCGCGGCACGCTTCTGGGCCCTGCGCCGGACGAGGCCGACCAGATCCTGATGCGGGTTCTGAACGGGCTTCTGGGGCGGAACTGAGCCGCGGCGCCAAGTTTACTGGATCGACAGGTCGAGCGCGAAATCGGTCGTCGCACCGGTGTCGCGGTCATTGCCCATCTGGTAGATGCGGATCGTGTAGACCCCGTCGACAGGCAGAGGCGTGACGGTGCTGTTGCCCTCGTTCGAGCCGAGGAAGATCGTCTCCCACGTGCTGCCGGGGGGCATGATGTTGAACATGATCGTGCCGTTGCCGGTCGAGCCGGTCGCGGTCAGCTCGGCGAAGATCTCCTGCCCGGCCGAAGCGCCAAGGCGCAGGTCGAGGTAATCACTGCCGGTCACGCTACCGGTGACCATGGTGCCGAAGGTGCCGGGCGCGAAGCGCACATCGACGGCGCTTTGCGCAAGAGCAGGGGCAGCCGCAAGCGCAAGACCGGCAGCAAGGGCGAGGCGGGCGAGGGTCATGGCGGTGTCTCCTGACTGTCGTCGACCGCGCCATGCTACCACGAAAAAGGCGCCCCGCAGGGCGCCTTTGCGTGTCTCGGGGCGCGGGCGGGCTTCAGACCGCCTCGTCGATCCACTTCTGAAGCGCGGCCTTGGGCGCAGCGCCGATCTTGTTCGAGATCACCTCGCCGCCCTTGAACATGAAGAGCGCGGGGATGCCGCGGACGCCAAGCTGCATCGGCGATTGCGGGTTCTCGTCCACGTTGACCTTCACGATCTTCACGCGGCCTTCGTATTCGGCGCTGAGTTCTTCCAGCGCGGGGCCGATCTGCTTGCAGGGGCCGCACCACTCGGCCCAGAAATCCACGACGACGGGGATGTCGGACTGGCGCACTTCGGCGTCGAAGGTGGCGTCGGAAACGGAAACGGTTGCCATGGCGTCGGGCCCTCCTGGCGTGTGTTGGGTCGGGGGCGGAAGGTAAGGATGCCCCGTGACAGGGTCAAGCACCTGTTGCGTCGGCAAAGGCCCCGGACACGAGATCGTGTGGCAGCTCCATGAGGGTTGCGGTGCGCGTCCAGAGGATCGCGGTGTCGATGCGGCGGCCCGGGTAGAGCGGGCCGAGGAGGGCCGCATAGGCACCCATCTGGCGCAGCAGGCCCTCGGGCGTCTCGCCCGGCGAGGCGGGGACCACGGCGTTGGTCTTGAAATCGACGGCGAGGACATGGGTTTCGCTGACGATCAGCCGGTCGATGACGCCGATCATCGGGCCGCCCAGCGCAGGCGCATCGCCCGTCAGCGTCACCTCGGCCAAGGCATCCTCGGCGAAAAGGGGCGCGAGGTCGGGCGCGGTCAGGACGCGCGTTGCCTCGGACAGGCAATCGGCGGCAAGGGCCGCGTCGGTCTCGCCGGGCTCGAGGGCGAGGATGGCGGGGGCGGCCTCGGCCCATGTCGCGGGCGGAAGACCCGGCAGGTGTTCGAGCAGGAGATGAACGAGCCGCCCGCGGCGGAGCGCCGTGGCCGTGTCCAGGCCCGCATCGGCGCCCCCGACGATCTTGGCCCCGCCAAGGTCCGAGGGCGTGCGCGCCTTCACCTCGCGCCGCGAGGGGGGCGCGTCGGTGGTGGCCCAGTCGGGCAGCGGCGGGGGGGCGGTGTCGGGTGTGGGCGCGGGCGCAAGCGGCGTCCAGTCGCCTGTTTCCAGTCGCAGGCCCGGCTCCTCGAACCCGGGAACGGTCAGGGGGGTGGGGCCAAGCATTTCCAGCCCGTCGCGGATGGTCTCGTACCAGCTGACCTCGGGCCCGCCCTTGTCAGTCGCGGTCTTTCCAGCGGCGGCCACGATCAGCCAGCTTTCCGCGCGCGTCATCGCGACATAGAGCAGGCGGTTGCGTTCCTCGGCCTCGCGCGTTTTCTGGTCGGCAAGTGCCGCCAGGACCGGCTCGGTCGCGTCGGCGGTTTTCGCCCAGACGAGCGGCCCGCCTTCGGCCGTGACAAGGTCGATCCGCGCGCCGCCCCTGCCCTGCCGGATGCCGGTGTCGGGCAGGATGACCACGGGCGCTTCCAGCCCCTTGGCGCCGTGCACCGTCATCACCCTTATCTGCCTGCCCGCCTGCGCGAGGTCGCGCTTCACCGTCACCTCGCCCGCCTCCAGCCAGCCGACGAAGCCGGTCAGGCTGGGCACCTCCATCGCTTCGTAATTCAGCGCCTGCGCGAGCATCGCGTCGATGCCATCCTCGGCCTCGGGGCCCAGCCGCGCGACGAGGCGGCGGCGGGCGTCATGGACGATCAGCGCCTGTTCCAGCAGGTCATAGGGGCGCAGGAAATCGGCCTTGTTGCGCAGGTCGCGCAGCATGGTGACGGTCTCGGGGTGGTCGCCCTCGGCCTTGCGGAGCGTTTCCCACAGCGACGCGCCGCGGGGCCGCGGATGGGCGAGACGGAAGAGCGCATCCTCGGACCAGCCGCCGATGGGCGAACGCAGGACAGCGGCGAGCGACAGGTCATCCTCGGGCAGCGAAAGAAAGCGCATGAGCGCGATCAGGTCCTTGACCGCCAGCGGCGCGGTCAGGTCCGAGCGGTCGACGCCTGCCACAGGCAGCCGCGCCTCCTTGAGGGCCGCGATGATCTTGCGAAAGAGCGGCGAGCGGCTTTGCACGAGGATCAGGATATCGCCCGCGGTGATCGGGCGCGGCCCGTCCTTGCCCGGCAGGGGTTCACCCGCGGCCAGCATCGCGGCGATGCGCGCGGCGATGGTGTTGGCGAGGACGTTGGAGTGGTGATCGTCGGCGACGATATCCTGCGGGTCGTCCCATTCGGGCGTCTCGCCCCCCTTTGTCGCCTCGACCGCGGGCCAGAGGTCGACGCGGCCGGGCTTGTCCCCGTGAAAGGCAAGGTGGCTGACATCGGGGCCGACGCCCGGCTCACCAGCGCGTTGCGCGACCTCGTCAACCAGCCGGAGGATCACGGGGGACGAGCGGAAGGAGTGTTTCAGCTCGCGCGACTGGAAGGGTTGATCGACCTCGGCCAGACGGGCGGCGAAATGATCTCGCATCCGGTCGAAGCCCGCGGGGTCGGCGCCCTGGAAGGAATAGATCGACTGTTTCTTGTCGCCTACGACGAAGATCGTCCGGGTCACCTCGGTCCGCGCGCCTTCACCGGCGGCAAACTCCTCGGCCAGCGTCTTCACGATCTCCCACTGCGGGGGGCTGGTGTCCTGCGCCTCGTCCACGAGGATGTGGTCGATGCCGCCATCGAGGCGGAAGAGCACCCATTGCGCCATCTTCTCGGCCGTGAGCAGGCGCAGGGTGCCGCGGATCAGGTCGTCGAAGTCGAGCCAGCCGCGCAGCGCCTTGGCCCGCTGGTAGCGCGGCAGGAAGGCGGCGGCGAAGCGGTGCAGCGCATGGGTGCGCCGCGCGGTGAGGAGGGCGAGGCGAAGCGGGCGGGCCTCTTCGACCCGCTGCATCAGGGCGTTCAGCGCGACCATGTCATCGCCCAGTGCGGCGCGGAAATCCTTGTTGCCGATGCCGTCGATCTTGGCGGTAAAGGGCGGCACCTTGGTCGAGGATGCGCCGGTCAGAAGCGGCCCCTCGAGACGCTCCAGATCGGTGAGCGTGGGGGTCTCCCACGAGATTGTCGTGAAAGCCTTCAAGAGCGAAGCGGTGCTCGAGCGCGGTTTCGGATCGCAATGGGGCAGGATGCGCGCGGCCATGTCGGCCTCACCCCCGATCAGGACCTCAGCGAGAAGCGCCTCTTCGCTCAGGTCAGGGTCGATCCCCGCCCAGCC
>CAZVQL010000036.1:0-11814 GCA_964629305.1 uncultured Roseicyclus sp. | reverse complement strand
TTCGCGTCCTGGCCGTTCAGAAAGGCGTGTTCGAGCGCGGCGAGATCGACAAGGGTCGGAGCGTCCCACGCCACGCGCGGGATGACGGAACAGGCGGCCTTGTGCATCGAATAGGCCGGGTTCAGCCCTTTCAGCAGCACGTGGCACAGGTCGCGCTCGTGCCCGTCGAAGACCTGCGCGAGAAGCGCCTCTTCGCTCAGGTCAGGGTCGATCCCCGCCCAGCCACAGATCGCCTCCCACTCCCACGGGGGCGCGAAGGCCTCGGCCTTGCCTGCCACCTCGCGGGCCAGTTTACGCAGCCCGTCCTCCTCGCCCAGCCATGCAGTCAGGCCGGTCAGCGCGTCGGCGTCGCCGTCTGCAAGGTCGTCCATCAGGTCGGCGATGAGCCGCGCCTGCACGCGCTCGTCGATCTCGGTGAAACCGGGGCTGACGCCCGCCTCGAGCGGGAAGCGGCGCAGGACGGCAGCACAGAAGGAGTGGATCGTCTGGATCTTGAGGCCGCCCGGCGCCTCGATCGCGCGGGCAAACAGCGTGCGCGCAGCGCGCAGGTTTTCGGCATCGACCGTGCCCTCGCCGATCTCTTCCAGCGTGGCGCGCAGCGTGGCGTCGGGCATCATCGCCCATTCGCCCAGCCGCTTGAACAGGCGGTTCTGCATCTCCATCGCCGCGGCCTTGGTGTAGGTCAGGCACAGGATGCGCTCGGGCTTGACCCCTTGCAGCAAGAGCCGCGCCACCCGGTCGGTCAGCACGCGCGTCTTGCCGGACCCCGCGTTGGCCGAGAGCCAGGTCGAGGTGCCGGGATGGGCGGCTGTGATCTGTGCGAAGCTGGCGTCGTTCATTCCGCGCCCCCCTGGCCGACCGGGATCAGGGTGGCCTCCATCGCCTCGTCCCATTCGCCGTGGCGGGCGAGTTGGTCATAGTCGCCGGCAAAGCGCAGGTTCTTGATCGACCGGCGCGAGGGGAAGCCGGTGGCCGGGTCGCGCATGTGGGTCAGGCGTTTGACCAGCCCCTCGCCGATCTCGCGCAGGGCCGTCACGTCCACCTCTACGGGATCGAATTTCGGCTGCGAGCCGAGACCGATGTAGCCGATCCGCCCGACGCTGTGGCCCGCCGGCAGCCCCTCGAACGCGCCGGCTTCGGCCATCAGCGCCTCGATCCAGAGTTGCTTGGCGAAGTGACGCTCTTCCTTGTCGCTGGGGGGGCTGCCCGACTTGTAGTCGTAGATCGAAAGCGTGCCGTCGTGCTGCATGTCCAACCGGTCGGCGCGCACGGTCAGGGTGACGCCGGTGCCGGGCACGGGCCAGGTGCCGGTCGTCTCGAGGAAATCGGGGGTTCCAAGGGCGCGAAGCGCGCCTTCGGTGTCGAGGATGAAACCCGCCGCCCGTTCCATCCGCGCCCGCCAGAGCAGGCGGACAGCGGGAAAGGGCGCGGCCTTGGCCAGTTCCTCGTCGGTGATCGCCATGAGAAGCGCCCGCGCGGTGTCACGGTCGGGAAGCCCTGCACGTGTCTGATCCACGAAGCGGTGCAGGATGTCGTGCAGGATCGTGCCGCGCAGCCGCGCGTCGGGGTCGGAGCGCAGCGGGTCGAGCGCCTTCAGGCGCAGAACGCGCTTGGCGTAGATCGCGTAGGGGTCGCGGATCAGCGTCTCGACCTCGGTCACGCTGAGTTGCTCGGGTCGCGCGGTCGCAGGCGGCGCGGGCGCGGGGCGCGGTTCGAAGTCCACATTGGCCTCGGGCGCAAGCACGCGCTCGGCCAGCGCGACATAGGCGTCGCCGCGGGCGCGCATGGCCTTGAGCGCGTCTTGCGTCTCGGCGCTTGCGCCGTCTAGGAGGTTCACGAGACGGTTCAGCCAGCGCGAGGGCACGGTGTCGGTCTCGGCGTTGCGGCGGGCGCGGGTCAGCCAGACCTCGGGCGCCATCGCGGCCTGCTGGAAGTCATGCGCCGACAGGCCGATCACCCGGTCGGGCAGGCGCAGGCCCGCCTCGGCGCGGAGCTTGCGGTTGAGCCATGGGTCGGCCTCGGGTGCGGCGGGCCAGGCGCCCTCGTTCAGGCCCGCGCAGATGAGCAGGTCGGCGCCTTGAACGCGCGCCTCCTGCGTGCCCCAGATCAGGACATCGGCGTGCGGAAAGAGCGCCTGCCGCACCTCGCGGTCGCGGGTCAGCGCGGTGAAGAGGTCACGGTAGTCAAGCGCGGAAATGGGCCCACCCACCGGGGCCTCGGCGGTCAGGTCATCCATGAGGCGCAGCGCCTCGGCGCCGGGCGCCTCCTCGTAAAGCGCGCCGCTGCCCTCGGTGTCGGGGCCGGCGGCCAGCGCCTCGGCTCGGGTGCGGTGACGGGCGACGCGGTCCTCCATGGCAACGGCGGCCGGATCGGTGGCGGCAAACAGGTGATCGGCAAGCCACGCGACCCAGGCGGTCGCGCCGGGATCATCCTTGCGTTGTTCGGCCCAGGCCAGCAGGCGGTCGCGCGTCGGCAGGCCCGGCTGACGGCGCAGCAGCTGGATCTCGAGGTCGCGGGTCCGGATAAGGTGCGGACCCCGGTCGATGCCGGTATGGCAAAGCGGATGCTTCAGGATCACGGCCAGCGTTTCCGGATCGGCCGGTTTCGCCTCGAGCTCGGCGACATGGCGCAGGAAGCGGCCCGGGGGGCTGAGCGACAGGGGCTGGCCCGCGCTGTCGTCGGGGCGGATGCCCCAGCGCGAGAGCGCGGCGGTGACCTGTCGCGTCAACGTCCGGTCGGGAGAGATGACGGCGGCGCGGCGACCCTCGTGCACGGCCTCGCGCAGGCGCAGCGCGATGGCGGTCGCCTCGACCTGCGGGCCGGGGGCGTCCAGCAAGGTGACACCGGCCAGCGCCTCGGCCACGCCCTCCAGCTTAGGCCCCTCGGCGAGCCATTGGTCGGTCACGGGCGCAGGTCGCAGCGCCAGCGACAGGATCGCGCCGCGGGTGCCCTTGGGGCACTCCGCCCCCGGCCAATCGGGGATGACAGCGGGGTCGAGGCCGAGACGGTCGGCGGTTTTCGCGAGGCGATATTGCGGGTGATCCTCGCCATCGAGGCCGTCACGCCGCCCTTCCAGAAGGCGTGCCCAGACTTCGGCCGGCATGTCGCGGTCGATGCCGGGCAGGATCACCGCACCCTGCGGCAGGCGGGCGACCGCCTCCATCAGCTGCGCAGTCGCGCCGCGCGAGCCGGTGGAGCCCGCGACGATCACCGGATGGGTTGGCGGCTCGGCCTGCCACTGGCGGGCCAGCGCCGCGACGATGCGTGTCTGCCGCGCCTCTCGGGTGAGGGCGGCGTCTTCCTTTAGGAAATGCGTGACGAGGTCGACGAAACTTTGCGAGCGCTGCCAGTGGGTTGCGTGGTCGCCGATGTCGAGGTTCGCGATGATGTCAGGCGTCACACCCTCTTCGAACATCTCGCCCATCAGGTCGGCAAGACTGTCGGCCAGATCGTAAAGCGCCGAGCGCGGGGCGAGGTCGGGTTGGGTATCGAGGAGCCTGCCGATCAGCTGCACCAGCTCCAGCCGCAGCCGCAGGGGCGGGATAGCGGCGGGCAGACCGGCAAGCGTGGCGACCTCGCCCAGCGCGCCGACCGGCTTGATCCGCGGCAGGAACCCCGCACCGCGGGCGAGGTAGAGGGCGCGCAAGCGGCGGTCCATGCGGGCGTTGGCGACGTAGAGGGTGACGCGTGCGATCGCCTCTGGCGGCTGGCCCGCCAGCATGTGGTCAAGGCCCTCGACCAGCGCCGCGCAGAAGTCGGTGCCAAGCGGCGTGGCGTAAACGCGCGGGGTGGCCGAGGGCGCGAAGAGGTCAGGCATGGATCAGCATCTCCTCGGCCTGTCGAATGCCTTCGGGGTGGCCCACATCGGCCCAATGGCCGGGGTAGATCGTGCCATGGAGCCGCCCCTCGGCGATCAGCGCGGCCCATGTCTCGCGCAGCGAGAAGGCCGTTTCGGGGTGAGCGGCGACGGGGCCGGGCGTGATGAGTTGCGCACCGGTGTAGACAAAGGCGGTGTCGGAGCGGTCCCAGCTCAGGCGGCCCTGCGCATCCATCGCCACGTCACCGCCGCCCTGTCGCCCCACGGCGCGGTCGCGCGGGACGAGCAGCATGAGCGCGCCCATGGTCGGGGTCCATGCCTGCGTGAGGACCGCAAGCGGCGGGGGGCCGGACCAGACGGCATCGGCGTTCAACGTCGCGACAGGATCGCTCGCGAGATGCGGGAGGGCGTGTTTGAGCCCGCCGCCACTGTCGAGAATCTCGGGCGTCTCAAGCGAAAGCATGACGTCGGGGTGATGCGTGGCCAGATGCATGGCGATCTGGTCGGCGCGGTAATGGGCATTGACGGCGATCCGCCCGCCCGTGCGGGCGGCGTCGATGGCGTGGTCGAGCAGCGGACGGCCCGCCACCTCGATCAGCGGCTTGGGCCGGTCGGCGGTCAGCGCGCCCATGCGCGTGCCGAACCCTGCGGCGAGGATCATCACGTCAGGCGTCATGCCGGGCCGACCTCGGGCCAGGATGCGCTGAGGTCGCGGAGATGGGCGACGGGGCCTTGCAGCGGCTTCAGCGCGGGATGCGCGGCGGCGCGGTCGACAAGTTGGCCCGTACGCGGAAGGAACCCGGCATAGCGCGGCTTGCCGCCTGTGGTCGAGAGGCGGCGAAAGATGCCGAGGATGCGCAGGTTGCGCAGCAGCGACAGCGTGGCGAGGCGCGCGGTGGCCGCGTCCAGCGTCAGGCCGTGGGCCGCGGCGAAGCGCGCGGTGAGCGCGGCGCGCCACGCCTCGGGCACATCGCGGCGCGGATCATCGAGGAGCGAGGCGAGGTCGTAGCCGAACGGTAGTCCCACGGCGTCCTGCACGTCGAGAAGGCCGATCCGTGCGGGGCCGTCACGGTCCGGCAGCCAGATCAGGTTGTCCGCGTGGTAGTCGCGGAGCGCGAGGACGGGCGGGCCAGCGGCATGGCGCTTCAACGCCTCGGCCATGAGCGCGGGCAGCTTGGCGAGCGTGGGGTCATCGGGCAGCGCCTGAAGCGTTGGGGCAAGCATGGCGGCCTGCGTCTGTGTATCAGGCTGCGCGGCCCAGTCGGGGACCGGGGCCGTGGCGATGCGGTCAAGCACATCGGCGGCGGCGGTGTAGGCCGCTGCGGCCTCCACTGCCCCATCGGCCAGCAAGCGCGCAAGGGTCGTGTCGCCGAAATCCTCCTGCAGGAGGAGGCCCTTGCCCGTGTCCTCGGCCAGTGTCGCGGGAGCGGAAAGGCCGAGGGTGCCAAGATGCGCGTTGACGCGCATGACAGCGGCGAGGCTGGCGCGGTCAGCCTCGGTCGCGACGGGGGCCTGCATCAGCACTGCCGTCGCTCCGTCGGGGCGGCTCAGGCGCAGGTAGGACCGGGCCGAGGCGTCACCGGCAAGCGGCGCGACGCGCGCATCGCCCCAGCCTGTGCGAGCGAGAAAGGCGGCGACCGGGTCGCTCATGCGGCCACCAAAGCGGGCAGAAGCCGCGCGGCGAGCGCGCTGTCCTCGGGCGCGATCAGGGTGACGCTGCGCGCGTCGGGGTCGACTGGATCGGCGGCAAGGCGCAGACAGACGGCCCCCGTGGGCCAGTCGGGCGCAAGGCGGTCGGGCCATTCGACAAGGCAGACGGCCTCTTCCATCGCGGCATCGAGGCCCAGTTCCTCGGCCTCCTGCGGGTCGGTAAGGCGGTAGAGGTCGGCGTGCCAGACCTCGCCCGACAGCGTCTCGTAGACCTGTACCAGCGTGAAGGTGGGCGAGGGCACCTCGGCCCGGTCTCCGCCGGGGCCGATCAGCGCGCGGATGGCGGCGCGGGCGAGGTGGCTTTTGCCGGCGCCCAGTTGCCCCTGCAGAAGCAGCGTGTCGCCGGCGCGCAAGAGCGCCGCAAGGCGGGCGGCCAGCGCCTCGGTGGCATCGGGGGTAAGGAGCCGTGCTTCGCCCAACGCGGACCAGCCCGGCGGCGGGGCCGCGAGGTCCGGGTCCTTGGGCAGGGAAACAGGGGTCGGGGGTGCTACGCTCATCCTGCGAGGGAGTGTAGCCATATCGCCCGGGCCTGCAACGGATCGCGGATGGCCGAAGATACCGTCACGCGTCGCGGGCGCGCTGCCCGCTCAGGGACACCTTTGGCTCGGCCACACCCTTGAGCGACGCCCGGCGAGCCCGGCGGGGGGTGGCGCCACCGAGAGGCTGGAACTCGACCGCCATTCCGCCCCCGCTGAGCGGCGAGACCCGCAGCAGCAGTGTCTCACCGGCGTCGGTGATGACCTCTTCGCACCAGGGGGTGCGTTCCATGGCGCGGTCGGCGAAACCGCGGATATCGTTCCAGACACCGCTGGGTGCGCAGCCCGCCTGCCAGAGGTGCATCGCCTCGGTCAGCGAAACGGCACCGGTGTCGGCGTCCGCGTTCCTGCCCCAGAGCGCGGCGAACGACGTGTTGGCCAGCACCAGCCGCCCCTCGCCCGAAAAGATGGCCAGCGCGTGCGGCAGATCATCGAGCGCCGAGCGATAGAGGTCGATTTCCCCGCGGAACTTCCGCGTCAGCGACACCTCGGAGGTGATATCCTCGAACATGAAGGCGACCGCGCCGTCGGGATGCGGGCGGCCGATGACGCGGAAGCAGTGGCCATCGGGCAGGGTCCACATCTCCTGGTAGGTTCCGGCCTCGGCGTCCTGTTCCAGCCGCGCGATCTCGTCCCGCCAATTGCGGTAGTTCTTGGGCTCGGGCATGCGCTGACGGTCGCGCAGCGCATCGAGGAACGCGACGAGGCTGGGCCGGCGCGACAGGAACTGCGGCTCGAGCATCGACAGGGTGACGAGCGCGGGGTTGAACAGCATCAGCTCGCGCCGCCGGTCGAAGACGGCAAGGCCGACGGGCAGATGCG
Source organism: uncultured Roseicyclus sp. (assembly GCA_964629305.1). Taxonomy (GTDB): domain Bacteria; phylum Pseudomonadota; class Alphaproteobacteria; order Rhodobacterales; family Rhodobacteraceae; genus Roseicyclus. The sequence continues at coordinate 4,929 of CAZVQL010000036.1, read as the reverse complement.
CGAAGGTCTTCGAGAGGGTCTGCACGAAGTTGCGCAGCGAGGCCTCGGCGGCGACCAGCCGGTCGACCGGCGTGGCACTGGCCTGAATCGTGCCATCGGCGCGGCGGGCGGTGGCGACCTCGAACCAGAGCGCGTCGCCCTGCGGATCGGCGCCACCATCGCCCGTGTCGCCCGACAGGGCGGGCAGGCGCAGGCGGCGCACCGTTCCGGGGTCCGGCACCGGCGACAGCGCTGCGTTGAAGAGCGGCGGCAAGGGCCAGTGCGTTTCGCCGCTGGTCCCGGCGGACAGCTGTTCGACCAGCGCGTGATAAGGCGCATTGGCCCAGGTCACGGGCCCGTCCGGAGCCTGCCGCCACACCGGAATGCTCGTGGCATCGACGGCAGCGCGCAGATCCTCGATCTCTTCGCGCAGCGCATCCAGGGCAGCGGCATCGATGATCAGGCGGCCCTCGCGGGTCTCGGTCGGGCCGATGGTGATGATCAGGCGATCCCCCTCGGCCCGGCCGGTAATGCCGAGCAGGTCCTGACCGAAGCGGGCTGTCACGACAAAGGTCTCGCCCCGCCGGGCCAGGGCCGTGAAATGCCGCGGCAAGTCGGGGCTGAGGTCGCGCAGCGCATGGGCCAGCTTGTCGTAGGCACCGCTTCGCTCGACCGCGGACGGCAGGAAGGCGTCGTTCGCGTCCACGGGCGTCAACAGATACCCCCCGCGGAATTCGTAGCGCCGCGGCGCGTCGGCGAAGACCGGTCCGATGCCGCGTGCGCGACGGCTACGCCGCCGGTCCATCACACAGCCGGTCAACAGGACGGCCATGGCCGCACTGAGCAGGCTGACCGCGCCAAACACGGCCAAGGTCGCAACATCGGTCATTGCCGAATATCCGTTCACTGTCCCCTTCGGACACCATCCGGGCATTGAGTTAACAGTGGGTTAAACGGACCCGAGGAATGATCGGGCCGCAACCGCGACGGCTCAGATCGCGATCGGCTGGTTCTCGCCCAGGGGGCCCGTGGCCTCGTCCTCGAGCAGGCCAAGCACCTCGTGCGGCCAGATCACCTCGACCACGGCGCCGGATTTCTCGGCCTTGTCCTCGGCCACGAGGAAGGGATCGGAGGCGTTGAAGAAGGTCACGCGCGCGCCGGAGCGTTCCAGAAGCGTCTTGGCGATGAAAAGGCCAAGGCCCATCCCCTCGTAGCCGGGCCGGTCGCGCCCCTGGCTGCGGGCGCGGCGACTGAGGAACGGATCACCAAGGCGGCCCAGAAGGTCCTGCGGAAAGCCGTGCCCGTCGTCGGTGATGCGGATGCGGATCTGGCCCTCGCCCCAGCCGCCCTCGACCCAGATGCGCGTCTCGGCGAAATCGACGGCGTTCTGCACGAGGTTGCGCAGGCCATGGATCACCTCGGGCTTGCGCCAGATCACCGGCTGGCCCTCGGGCTCGCCCGGATCGGCGACGAAATCGTAAAGCACCTCGACCCCGCGGTCGGCGTGCGGCTCGGCCGCTTCGCGCACGACGGCGCCGAGGGGGGCGGAGCGCATGTGGAGGTCATCCTTTCCGGCGCGGCCCATCGAGCGCAGGATATCGCGGCAGCGGTCGGCCTGGTCGCGGATCAGGCGCGCGTCCTCGGCCAGGTCGGGCTGGCCGTCCAGCTCCTCGGCCAGTTCGGTCGAGACGAGCTTGATGGTGGCAAGCGGCGTGCCCAGCTCATGGGCTGCGGCCGCAACGACACCGCCAAGGTCGGTCAGCTTCTGCTCGCGGGCCAGGGCCATCTGCGTGGCCAGCAACGCCTGGCTCATCGAATGAGTTTCCGAGGTGATGCGGCGGGCGTAGGCCGAGAGGAACACGATGCCGATGGTGATCGCGCTCCAGAAACCGACGATGAAGATGTCGGGCAGTTGCAGCACCTCGCCGCTCATGGTCGTCAGCGGCACGTGGAACATCGCCAGAAGCGTGATCATCAGCACGGCAAGACAGCCAAGGATCGTGGTCGAGCGCATCGTCAGCGCGGTGGCCGAGATGGTGACGGGCGCAAGGATCAAGAGCGCGAAGGGGTTGTTGAGGCCGCCGGTGAGGAACAACAGGAAGCTGAGCTGCGACAGGTCGAACAAGAGCGTCAGCATCGCGTCGCGGTCGGAGAGGCGCTGGTTTTCGGGAAAGATCGTCATCGCGATGAGATTCGAGATGACCGAAGCGCCGATGGCGAGGAAGCAGAGGCCCAGCTCGACCCTGAGGCCAAGGTAGAAGGACGCGATCACCACGGTGACGGTCTGGCCCAGGATTGCCAGCCACCGCAGCACCAGAAGCGTGCGCAGCCGGACCCAATCGCTGCGGGCGTCCTGGCGGACGAGCTCGACGGCGGGATCTGCGGCGGCGCTGGCCATGATGGGTGGGCTTTCTGTCACAGGCGGGCAGTCGTGAATTGATAGGGCGCGGCGCTTAGGTAATCAACGTTGACCGACAGGACGGGCTGCGAGCCCCGAACCCGAAAGGAGCGTTCATGACCCGCCTCTATGCCATCGCCTCCGCCGCTTTGATCGGTGTGCTGATCGTCGGCGCCGGTGTCGCCGTCTACTTCGGACAGGCGCAACGCAACGCGTCGGACGACCCGTTCGGCCAGTGCCGCGGCAGCGTCGTCGCGGGCGGTGCGGGCCAGATCGGCGGGCCCTTCACGCTGGTTTCCGAGACCGGCGAGACCGTCACTGACGCAGATGTGATCACCGAGCCGACGCTGATGTATTTCGGCTATACCTTCTGCCCGGATGTCTGCCCCCTCGATACCGTCAGGAACGCCGAGGCGGTCGATATCATGGAGGCTGACGGCTACTCGGTGCAGCCCGTCTTCGTCTCGGTCGACCCGGGCCGCGATACGCCCGAGGTGGTGCGCGCCTTCACCGAGAACGTTCACCCGCGCATGCTGGGCCTGACGGGCACGCCCGAGCAGACCGACGCCGCCGCGCGGGCCTACCGGGTCTACTACCGGATCAACCAGGACGGGGACGATCCCTACTACCTGGTCGACCATTCTGCGTTCACCTATCTGGTCCTGCCCGAGCACGGCTTCGTCGAGTTCTTCAACCGCGAAACCACCCCGCAGGAGATGGCCGAACGCACGGAATGTTTCCTGAACGCAGGCGGTTGAGGGCTGGACAGACACGCGTCGCGCGACAAATTGACCGCAAGACGCGAATACCGTTAAACAGGTTCAACCGTTGAACGACCGAAGGGAGACGCCGCATGTCGCAGGAGCGCAGCCTCAGAGACATCGGACCGGATAAATCACTGCTTCTGGTGGACGATGACGAGCCGTTCCTGCGTCGCCTCGAACGCGCGATGGAGAAGCGTGGCTTCGAGGTGGAGGCCGCCCTGTCCGTCGCCGCGGGCAAGGCGATCGCCACGGCACGCCCGCCCGCTTATGCGGTGGTTGACCTGCGGCTCGAGGATGGCAACGGGCTGGACGTGGTGGAAACGCTGCGCGCCAAGCGGCCCGATGCCCGGATCGTGGTGCTGACCGGCTACGGCGCGATTGCCACCGCGGTGGCTGCCGTGAAGATCGGCGCGACCGACTACCTGTCGAAGCCTGCGGATGCCAATGACATCACCGCGGCCCTGCTGGCCGAGGAAGAAGAGATGCCGCCGCCGCCCGAGAACCCGATGTCGGCCGACCGCGTGCGGTGGGAGCATATCCAGCGGGTCTACGAGTTGTGCGACCGCAACGTCAGCGAAACGGCGCGGCGGCTCAACATGCACCGCCGGACGCTGCAACGTATTCTCGCCAAGCGCAGCCCGCGTTAAGAGAGCCCCCGAACCGCCGCCCCCCGAGTCGGGAGAGACCGATGCGCCTGTCTGCCGTGACCCTTCTTGCCGCGAGTGCCTTTCTGGCCGCCTGCGTCAGCACCCCGAGCGAGCCCGAGCCGCCGGTTCTGACGCTCGATGCCCGCGGCATCCAGCCCACCGTCAGCCAGCTGCGCATCGACTTTGGCCGGGCGCAGGTCGGCGTGGTGGACACGGTCACCCGCCTGTTGGACGAGGGGCCGGCGCAGGTCTCGACCAACGCGGAATGCGGCGCGGGGCCGATCACGGCGGTCGCCTGGGAAGATGGGCTGACGCTCAACTTCCAGGAGGGGAATTTCGTGGGCTGGGTGAACACAGACCCCGACCTGCCCGCCGGCGGCGGCATTCGCCCCGGCCAGTCGCGTCTGGAATTGCCGCAGGTCAGTTTCTCGGTGACTTCACTGGGCACGGAGTTTTCCCGGACCGAGGTCTATGGCCTGCTGACCGAGAATGACGAGGCGGTGCGCATCGTCTGGGCCGGGACGACCTGTTTTTTCCGCTGAGGCAGCACGGTCAGTCGAGATCGAGGCGCTTCAGGACCTTGTCGACCACCGTGCCGTCGGCCATCCGGTAGCCCTCGATCCGCCCGTAATCCTCGAACCCGCGGGACTGGTAGTAGATCAGCCCGCCCCCGTTGTCGGCGCGGATATTGGCGTTGATCCAACGGTAGCCGAGACGCTTGGCTGCGGCGCGCGTTGCCTCGAACAGCTTCGAGCCGATGCCGAGGCCCTGCCGACCCGGCCTTGCGAAGGTGGCGATCTCGGCCGCCTCGGGCGGGAGATAGTCACCGCCGGGCGCAATCCATTGGAACCCCACGATCTCGCCCTCCTCCGTTTCGGCCACGTGCCAAGCCGAGGCATCGGGTGCGCTGCGCATCCGGTTCACGAAATACGCGGCGTCGATCGTGCCGGTCATCGCCGTCGTGCCGCCGATCGCGATGATCGCGTTCAGGATCTCGGCCATCTCGCGCGCGTCGAGCGGGTGAGCGGGGCGGACGGTGATCAAAGCGCCGCCATCAGCGCCGCATGGCGCGCGGTGAAGGCATCGCGCGCCTCGACCGGGGGGCGCAGGACAAGGGTCAGGCAATCGCTGATGGCAGGAT
>CAZVQL010000035.1:13783-17269 GCA_964629305.1 uncultured Roseicyclus sp. | reverse complement strand
CCTGCGGCGGGCAGATGGCGACGGTGTCGAGGAATTTCTCGACCTCGGCCAGCCGCGCCTCGGAGGCCATGATCGCGCCGACGCGGTGGCCGGTCAGGCGGTAGGCCTTGGAGAAGGAATAGAGGTGGATCAGCGTGTCGTCCCAATCGGGATCGGTGAAAAGGTCATGCGGCGCGCCCTCGTGGCTGTGGAAATCGCGGTAGGTCTCGTCGAGGATCAGGGCGAGGCCGCGGGATTTCGCAAGATCGTGAAAGGCGCGCAGAAGCTCGGCGGGGTATTCCACGCCCGCGGGGTTGTTGGGCGAGATCAGCACGATCGCCCGGGTTCGTTCGGTAATCAGTGTGGCGGCCTGCGCAGGGTCGGGCAAGAGGTCGTCGCCGGTGGGCAGGTAGACGCTCTGCACGCCCTCCATGTCGAGCCACATCTTGTGGTTGAAGTAAAAGGGCAGGGGCAGGATCACCTCGTCGCCCGCGCCGGCAAGCGTCGACATCACGGCGGTGAAGGCTTGATTGCAGCCCGCGGTGACGGCGACCTGCGTCGGGCGCACGGTGCCACCGTAGGAGGCCGACCATTGCGTCGCCAGCTCCTCACGCAGTTCGGGCAGGCCGAGGACTGGACCGTAAAGATGCGAGGCGGGGTTTTCCAGCAGCGCCTCGGCCATGGCGCGGGCGAGCGGTTCGGGTGGCGGGTCGACGGGGGCGGCCTGGCTGAGGTTGATGAGCGGCAGGTCGGGGGCAAAGGTCTTGCCCGCGATCCAGCGCCGCGCCTCCATCACCGGGGGCGGAAAGGTCCGTGTGTAGGTCGGATTGATCGGCTGCATTCCGGCGCTCCCCGTGTCGATTGAGGGCGACACCCCCCATCTTCGTTCTTCAAATATGGCCGCCGGAGGCATCCCCGGCCAGCCAAGATGCACAGGCGCCGGTCAAAAGGGCCAGACGCCCACCACAGGCGCAAATCCCTTGCAAGGGATTTGGCCTATCGCTTTCATGCGATCGTGTCAGTGTCAGAACGGGATCTCGTCGTCGACATCGCCACCGCCACCGCCGCCGCCATAGCTGCCGCCACGGTCATCGGGGAAGCCGCCGCCGCCACGGTCGTCAGGGTAGCCGCCACCGCCGCCACCGCCACCGCCGTAGCTGCCGCCACCGCCCCCGCCGCCCTCGCGGCTGTCGAGAAAGGTCAGCTCACCCGCGTAGGGGCGCAGAACCACCTCGGTCGAGTAGCGATCCTGACCCGATTGATCCTGCCATTTCCGCGTCTCGAGCTTGCCCTCGATGTAGACCTTGGAGCCTTTGCGCAGATACTGCTCGGCCAGGCGTGCGAGGTTTTCGTTGAAGATCGCGACCGAGTGCCACTCGGTCCGCTCGCGGCGCTCGCCGGTGTTGCGGTCCTTCCACGTCTCGGAGGTGGCGATGCGCAGGTTGCAGACCTTGCCGCCATTCTGGAACGACCGCACCTCGGGGTCGCGGCCCAGGTTGCCGATCAGGATTACCTTGTTGACGGATCCGGCCATGTCTCGTTTCTCCCCCGGTCTTGGCATGCGCGGCACCACGCCCGGATACGAGTCACCGGGCCGGCGCGTGACGCTTAGATCATCCCATCCTGATCAAGAAAAGGTTAATCCCGCGCTTCCATGCAAGCCGTGGGCCGCATCGGTCTGGATTTTTTCCGCGATTTGGCTTATTTCCCGGCTCGATACGTCACACGGGGCTCTCAGCCATGATCCGAACCGGCTTCCTTGCCGCGCTTCTCAGCTGCCTGGCGGTCGCCCCCGCCGTGGCCGACCCGATGGCGCGCTTCGACCGCGCGCTCGGCGTGCTCGACAGCCGGGCCTCGACGCAATACGCGGCCTCGGTCCGCCTGCGGCCCGACTATGACCCCGACGGCGAGCAGATCCCAGGTTTCTCCGGTGCCTACACCGGCCCCTGGCTCGAGGTCGCGCGCGCCGCCGCGCGCCGCCATGGCATCCCCGAGGACCTGTTCCTGCGCCTCGTCCAGCAGGAATCCGGCTGGAACACCGAGGCCGTCAGCCATGCGGGCGCCATCGGTCTTGCGCAGCTGATGCCGGGTACGGCTGACCTTTTGGGCGTCAATCCTCACGATCCGTCCCAGAACCTAGAGGCGGGCGCGCGCTATCTTGCGATGCAGTATCGCGCCTTCCGCCGTTGGGACCACGCGCTTGCTGCCTACAATGCGGGCCCCGAGGCGGTGCGCCAGCATGGCGGCATCCCGCCCTACGCCGAGACGCAGGATTACGTGCGGATCATCCTCGGGTCGGGCTGACAGGCCGCTCCCGTCAGGGCGCGTCGGGCACATCCGCACCAATGGCGACCAGCCGTGCCTTGAGAACCGGCGCGCGGGCATCACCGGCTTCCAACGCGTAGACATAGGCATGCGTCAGGTAAAAGGCCGCTGCGGTTCCGCGGGCGGCCTCCGCGGCTTCGGCGTAAAGGCCGATCAGCGCCGGGCGGTCGTCTGCCGCATGGGCGGCCAGAAGCGCCGCGTCAAGCGCCGCGCGCGTGGGGTCTGCCGCGCCGGGCGCGGCGGCGAGGATCGCGCCGGCGGGGACCGGAGCGGGGGCGCTCATGCAGCCCCCCCGTTCTCCATCGCCTCCATCCGCGAGGCGACCCAGGCGTGGAAGCAATGCGTCGGCCCGTCCATCGCCGGGCTGAAGCGCCCGCCGTCGAAGCCCGCGGCGAAGCGGCCGCGCTGCATCCCCTCGACGACGAAGATGTCCTCGACGAAGACCGATTTCCACTGCGTCGCGTTCTTGGCACGCAGGGTCTCGTCGGTCTTGGGGGTGGCGTAGTAGATGTGGACATGCTCGCGCGTGAGGTTATGCGCCACCGGCTCGAGAATGATCGCGTAGGCGTGGTCGCGGTGCACGCCCAACAGCACGTTGGGATAAAGCGACACGTATTCCGCGCCGGTGTCCCACTTGTCGGACAGGCCTGCGAAATCCGGGAACGTCTCTTCCATCGTGCCGCGCAGCTGGCGGTAGACATAGCTGCCCTGGCCCGAATAGGCGCCCGGCACCTCGATATGGTAGTGATCCTCCAGCCGCGAATAGCTGTTCAGGCCGGGATGCACCCAGGGCAGGTGGTAGCTTTCGCAGTAGTTCTCGACCGCGAGCTTCCAGTTCGTCGCCACCTCCAGCGTGAAGGTGCTGTCGGGGCCGCCGTGATACATCGGCTGGTCGAACTCGGCCCAGCGGGCGATCAGGTCGGCGTGGACCTCTTCGAAGGGGGCCGCGTCGCCCGAGAGGTTCACGAAGACCACGTCGCGCCAGACATGCATGCGCACCGGCGACAGGCCCAGCGTTGCGCGGTCGATGCCGGGATGCGCGTTCTGCCCCGGCCCGCCGACATGGGGTGTGGCGACGAGGCGGCCATCCTTGGCGTAGCACCAGCTGTGATAGGGGCAGCGGATCGCGCCCTCAATCCTGCGCGGCTCCTCGACCAGGATCATGCCGCGGTGGCGGCAGAT
>CAZVQL010000035.1:9231-13737 GCA_964629305.1 uncultured Roseicyclus sp. | reverse complement strand
CTGGCCGAGAAAGCTGATCGGCTTGGCATCGCCCGGCTCGGGCACCTCGGCGCCTACGGCGATGGCCGACCACGTCGTCTCGAGACAGGCGCGGTTCTCGGCCGCGATGGTGGCGGGGTCGATGTAATGCGCGTTGGGCAGGCCGTGGGCGCGCTCGATCGGGGCAAGGACATCGGCAAGCGCCGAGGGGCGGTGATCTTCGGGCATGATCCGGGCTCCGCTGCTGGAGGACACTGCCCGATCTTTCGCCCCCGGGGCGCGTCCGTCTTGCACGAAGGCGACATCGCGCGGTCCGGCAAAGACTTAGCGGCCCCCGCTCGGCGGGGGGAAGAGGTCGGCGAGCGGCGCGTCGCTGGGCAACTCGAGCGCGGCCCTGAGCGCCCGCCGTCCGCGCGCGAGCCGCGAGGTGACGGTGCCCATCGGCAGCCCGGTCTCGGCGGCGATCTCTGAATAGCTCAGCCCGTCGAGCGCACGCAGCCGCATCAGGCGGCGCTGGTCGTCGGGCAGGGCGGAAAGCGCGCGCAGCGCTTCGGTTGCCAGCGCACGCGCCTCGGGGTCGGCGCCGGGATCGGCGCGGGTGTCGGGGGCACCGTTCGCCGTCTGCGGCGGGCCGGGTGGCCGGGTGCGGGCGCAATTCCTGAGCGTGGTGAAGGCATAGGCGCGCAGGTCGAGCACGGGCGTCCCGTCATGCTGGCCGCGCTGGACCATCGCCATGCGCGACCAGACCCTGAGCAGGGTCTCCTGCACCAGGTCGTCGGCATCGGCCGTCGACCGCGTGAGCCTGCGCGCGGCGCGGCGCAGGTCGGGCATCAGCGCGACGAAGGCCCGCGAGGGGGTCGGGGGTGGATCGGTCGGACAGGTGTCGGGCATGGCAGATGCTCTCCGGCGGCTCGTGCCGCCAGCTACGGCCCGCGCCCGCGCCCGTGGCAAGCCTTGCGCGAGAGGGGCGCCGGGATGGGCCGCCGTTTGCCGGTGGCGGGCGGCCTCTTGCCACCGCGGGCACCACTCGGCGGGGTTCCGCACGCGCGATCCGCAGACTGGGCAAGCCGTTGCCGACGGCGCGGGGGGTGGGAAGAAAACCCCGGCCCGGCGGTCTTTGGGTCGAGGGCGCCATGCACGGCGGCCTCGTCACAACGTCTCAGACAGGGAGAACCCCGAGATGACCTCAAGACCGTTTCTTCGCCCGATGCCCCTTGCCGTTTTGTTCCTCGGCGTGGTCGGGGCGGGCCATGCCATGGGCCAGGCCGATACGATCGACACCGATGGTGACGGCCTTGTCAGCTACACCGAGCTGCTCATGGCGATGCCCGAGATGACGGAGGAGGAATTCCAGGCGATGGATGCCGATGCCGACGGGCTTCTGAGCGCCGACGAACTGACCACAGCGGAGGACGCCGGGCTGATCACGCTCGGCTGACCCCAGGCTTCGCTGCGGTTGAAGGGGGCGCAGGGCAGGGCAGACGGCCCTGCGCCTCCTGTTTTTGGAAGTATCGCGTCAGGTGCCGCGTGCGATGGCCGCGACGCCGGTGCGCGCCAGCCGAACCTCGCCCAGCGGGCGCATCAGTTCGCAGAACGCGTCGACCTTTTCGGGCGTGCCCGTGATCTCGAAGACGAAGCTCGAAAGCGTCGAGTCGACCACGTTGGCGCGGAAGATCTCGGCGATGCGGAGCGCCTCGACCCGGTGCTCGCCCTTGGCGACGACCTTTATCAACGCGAGTTCCCGGCTGACGAAAGGCCCCTCGACCGTCAGGTCGCTGACCTCGTGGACGGGGACCATGCGCTCGAGCTGCATCTTGATCTGGTTGATCACCTGCGGCGTGCCGCTGGTCACGATGGTGATGCGCGAGCGGCGGCCGGTGTGGTCGACCTCGGCCACGGTCAGGCTTTCGATGTTGTAGCCGCGCCCGGAAAACAGGCCGATCACGCGCGCCAGCACGCCCGGTTCGTTCTCTACCAGCACGGCCAGCGTGTGGGTTTCCACCGTGTCCGACATGTGGCTGCGGAGATCGTAGGCGGAATGGCTCGACGAGCCCTTTTCGATGTTGAGCGGCGACATGGGCAGTCCCTGGCATGAAATCGGCCCGCCCGACATAGCCGGGCGGGCCGCGATGCGAAAGGGCCTATTCGGCCTTATTCCTATTCGGCCGGGGCTGCGCCCTTGACCGCTGCGTGCTCGGTACGCAGGCCCATGATGATGCAGACGCAGAGCAACAGGAGCACGATGGTGAAGGGCAGGCCGGTCGAGATCACCATCGCCTGGAGCGAGGCAAGCCCGCCCCCGATCAGGAGCGCGATGGCCACGAGCCCCTCGAAGGTGCACCAGAAGACCCGCTGCGGCACCGGCGCGTCGATCTTGCCGCCCGCGGTGATCGTGTCGATCACGAGCGATCCACTGTCCGACGATGTGACGAAGAACACGATCACGAGGATGATGCCCACGGTCGAGGTGACCGCCGCGAAGGGCAGGCTTTCGAGCATCGCGAAGAGCGACAGCTCGGGGCTGTAGGTCTCGATCACGTTGGCCATGACGGCCGAGGTGCCCGGGTTGGCGACCATGTCGTTGATCGCGGCGCCGCCGAAGACGGCCATCCACAGGATGCAGACGAGCGACGGGATGATCAGCACGCAGGTGATGAACTCGCGCACCGTGCGGCCGCGGCTGACGCGGGCGATGAACATGCCGACGAAGGGCGACCAGCTGATCCACCAGGCCCAGTAGAAGGCCGTCCAGCCCTGACGGTAGCCGTCATCCTCGCGCCCGAAGGGCATGGAAAGCGGGATCACCTCCTGAACGTAGGCGACCAGACCCTTGCCGAACTCGGTCAGGATCACGCCTGCGCCCGCCGCGAAGAGCACGAACAGGAGCAGCAGCACGGCCAGGCCCATGTTGATCTCGGACAGGACCTTGACCCCGCCGTCGAGGCCGCGCAGCACCGATACCAGCGCAATGGCGGTAATGGCGATGATCAGGATCACCTGCACGTTGGTCCCCATCGGGATGCCGTAGACGTATTCCAGACCGGCATTCGCCTGCTGCGCACCAAGGCCCAGCGACGTGGCGAGGCCGAAGAGCGTCGCGAAGACCGCCGTGATGTCGATCACGTGGCCCCACCAGCCCCAGACCCGTTCGCCCAGAAGCGGGTAGAAGGCCGAGCGGATCGTCAGCGGCAGGCCCTTGTTGTAGGTGAAGAGCGCAAGCGCCAGCGCCACGACCGCGTAGATCGCCCAGGGGTGCAAGGCCCAGTGATAAGATGTGGCGGCCAGTGCCATCCGGCGGGCCTCCTCGACATTGGCGGCGATGAGGTTGCCGTCCTCGTCAAAGGGTCGGACAGCCCCCAGCGGCGCGTCGCCCCAGGGCGTGCCGAAGTAATAGGCCGGCTCCAGCACGCCGAAGAACATCAGGCCGATGCCCATGCCGGCGGCGAAGAGCATCGCGAACCAGCCCGCGTAGGAATAGTCGGGCGTCGCATCCGCACCGCCCAGTCGCACCTTGCCCACGGGCAGGACGATGAGCACGAGGCAGAACAGAACGAAGATGTTGGCCGCCGACAGGAAGAACCAGTCGAAGCTCGAGGTGAGGGTCGGGCGTAGCCAGCCGAAGAACTCGCCCGCCTGGTTCGGGGCGAGCAGGGCGTAGGCCACAAAGGCCACGACCGACAGGCCCGAGATCAGGAAGACCGGGTTGTGAATGTCGAAGCCGAACGGGCCGAGGTTCCCCTCGATGTTGTCCTGCCCGATGTCGTACTCCGTTTCGATCAGGTCCACCTCGCCTTCCGGCTGGGGGATGCCCTGGTCTGGTGTGGTATCCGTCATGCGCGTTTCCTTTTTGTCTGGATGGGGATGCGGGCGCGAGACCTCAGGTCAGGCGCGCACCAGCATCACCGAGACGTCGGTATGGGTGGCGACCCGGCCGCCGTGGCTGCCCAGGTCGAAGGTGCGGGGAATATGCGAGCCCATCACCACGAGGTCGGCACCGATCTCGTGCACGGCCTCCTCGAGCTTGTGGTCGAGCTCCACCGCCGGGTCGTGGGCGGTAATGGCGTGCGAGGCGACCTCGGCCACCTCGTTCACCTCGGCCTGCATCGCCGCGAATTTCGCCAGCTTCTCGGCGTATTCCTGCGGGGTATGGGCCACCGAACTGGGTTGCCCGGTGGTGACGCCCACGTATGTGACGCGCGCGCCGTAATGCCCGGCAAGATCGGCCGCGGTCTTCAACGCGGCATCGAGCTTGTCGGGGTGGGCCAGATCGACCGGCACCATGATATGACTGAACACATGCCCCTCCTGTCCGTTCTTTCGGTTTATCCGACGCATTCAGTGGGATGACGGCCCGGCCAACATGGTGCAGGACGACGGGCAATCGCCCAAATGCGACATTATTCATGTCGCAATCAGGCTAACAGACGTCGCCACGGTTGCAAGCCCCCGCCCGGCACAGCCGGAAGGCGCAGCTTTATGGTTCATGAACAGGGCCTTGGGCCGAAATGCGAAACGGCGGGCCGCAGT
>CAZVQL010000035.1:0-9203 GCA_964629305.1 uncultured Roseicyclus sp. | reverse complement strand
CGGATGGCGTCAGACGAGCACGCCGCCCTCTGCGCCGATGACGCCTTTCGTCTCGGCCTCGCCGAGGAGCATCTCGTTGTGCGCCTTGCCCGACGGGATCATCGGGAAGCAATTCTCGTGCTTTTCGACGAGGCAGTCGAAGATGACGGGGCCGTCATACTCCAGCATCTCCATGATCGCGTCGTCCAGATGCTTGGGATCGGTGCAGAGGATACCCTTGCAGCCGAAGGCCTCGGCCAGCTTCACGAAGTCGGGCAGCGCCTCGGACCAGCTGTGCGAGTAGCGCTCGCCGTGCAGCAGCTCCTGCCACTGGCGGACCATGCCCAGACGCTCGTTGTTGAGGATGAACTGCTTGACCGGCAGGCGATACTGCACCGCGGTGCCCATCTCCTGCATGTTCATCAGCCAGCTGGCCTCGCCCGCGACGTTGATGACGAGGGCATCGGGATGCGCGACCTGCACGCCGATCGAGGCGGGCGTGCCGTAGCCCATCGTGCCGAGGCCACCGGAGGTCATCCAGCGGTTGGGGTCCTCGAAGCCGAGGAACTGCGCCGCCCACATCTGGTGCTGGCCCACCTCGGTGCAGATGTAGCGGTCGTGGTTCTTGGTCAGCGCCTCGAGCCGCTCCAGCGCGTATTGCGGTTTGATGGTGGTCTCGGAATTCGTGTAGCGCAGGCATTTGACCGCGCGCCATTCCTCGATCTGGGTCCACCATTTCTTCAGCGCCGCGCTGTTGGTCTTGCGCCCGCGTGCCTTCCAGATGCGCAGCATGTCTTCCAGCACATGGGCCACGTCACCGATGATCGGGAAATCCGCGTGGATCACCTTGTTTATCGAGGACGGGTCGATGTCGATATGCGCCTTCTGCGAGCCCGGGCTGAAATCGGCGATGCGGCCCGTGATCCGGTCATCGAAGCGTGCGCCCACGTTGATCATCAGGTCGCAGTCGTGCATCGCGAGGTTGGCCTCGTAGAGGCCGTGCATCCCCAGCATCCCCAGCCACTTGTCGCCCGAGGCCGGGTAGCTGCCCAGACCCATCAGCGTCGAGGTGATGGGGAACCCCGTCGCCTCGACCAGTTCGCGCAGCAGCGCGCTGGCCTTGGGGCCCGAGTTGATCACGCCGCCACCGGTGTAGAAGACCGGGCGCTCTGCCGTCTCCAACGCCGCGACCAGCGCCTCGATCATCTCGGGGTCACCCTTGACCTTGGGCTGATAGTGGCCGAGCGAGACCTTGGGTTTCTCGGTGTAGGGGCCGGTCGCGAACTGGACGTCCTTGGGGATGTCGACCAGGACGGGGCCGGGGCGGCCCTGGGTTGCGATGTGGAACGCCTCGTGGATCGTGCCCGACAGGCGCTCGGTTTCCTTCACCAGCCAGTTCATCTTGGTGCAGGGGCGGGTGATGCCGACAGTGTCGGCTTCCTGGAAGGCGTCCGAGCCGATCATGAAGGTCGGGACCTGGCCGGTCAGAACGACGATCGGGATCGAATCCATCAGCGCGTCGGTCAGGCCGGTGACGGCATTCGTCGCGCCGGGGCCCGAGGTCACCAGCACGACGCCCGGCTTGCCGGTGGCGCGGGCATAGCCCTCGGCCGCGTGGACGGCACCCTGCTCGTGGCGAACCAGGATGTGGCGGATCTCGTTTTGCTGGAAGATCTCGTCATAGATCGGAAGTACGGCCCCGCCGGGATACCCGAATACGACTTCGACGCCCTGGTCCTTCAGAGCCTCGACCACCATCTTCGCGCCGGTCATCTGCCGTGTCATCGCGTCTGTCCTTCTACTGTCGACTTCAGTGTCTGAGATCATTGTTCGTCTGCGGTGTCTTTCGACATAAAAAAGCCCCCGGCTTCGATCCGAGGGCGCATGGGAAACCGGTATGGCTGTCGTCACCGACCCATGCGCTGTGTCCCTACGATTACGAGGATGCGGGCCATGGCCTGCCACTCCGTGCGGTTGCGTGCGCGGGACACTAGAAACGGTGCGCGCGGGCGTCAACCTGCAAAATGTCGGAAAGTATCGCGGGGGAGGGGGGCAGCGCAACGAATCGAAAGTTGCCGTCGCAATGAACAAACGATTCTGCCGCGCGCCAGACGCGCCGCGACATTCCGTGCATCCGCGGATGCACCCTCACTTTCACATATCTGCACCTGTTGGCGCTAACGCCGCGCGCTGGCGCACAACTTGCGCGTGTAAACTGTGCCTACAGGCAATTTTGGTAAGGTTTTTTTACAGAAATCGACCGTTCGAGGTGGAAAACTAGTTTTCTGCGAGGAATGCCTTCGCTAACGTGCCTTCACTTGTGGGACATAACCACGTCCGCGGTCCGAGGGGGGTCGTGGAGATATCCATACTATCGGGGAGGATACCGAATGGATCGTCGTTCTTTTCTGAGAACGTCTGCACTCGGCGGCGCCGCAGCTGCCACGACGACTCTGGCCGCACCGGCCTATGCACAGGGCAACCGTACACTGACGCTGGTCACCTCGGTTCCTGATGGCTTCGCGGTCTTCGATGACGCCGCACAGCTGGCCATCGACTACATCACCGCCATGACCGACGGTCAGATCTCCTTCAACAAGATGCCCGCGGGTAGCCTTGTTGGCGCGTTCGAGGTGTTCGACGCCGTGTCCTCCGGGCAGGCCGACGTCTATCACTCGGCAGAATACTACTTCCTCAACCAGCACCCGGCCTTTGCCTTCTTCACCGCCGTGCCCTTCGGCATGACGGCACAGGAAATGGCCAACTGGTACTACCGCCGCGGTGGTCAGGAACTGCATGACAACCTGTCTTCGCTCTTCGGCCTGAAGCCGCTGATGTGTGGTCAGACGGCGATGCAGCCCGGCGGCTGGTTCAACATCGAGGTCAACTCGGTCGAGGATCTGCAGGGCCTGCGCTTCCGTATGCCCGGCCAGGGTGGCCAGGTGCTCGGCCGTCTCGGCGCGTCGGTGCAGAACATCCCCGGCGGCGAGATCTACCAGGCGCTGGCCTCGGGCCAGATCGACGGCGCGGAATGGATCGGCCCCTACGCGGACGAGCGGATGGGCTTCCAGGAAGTCACCAACATCTACTACGCCGCTGGCTTCCACGAGCCGGGCTCGACCCTGTCGCTGGTCTTCAACCAGCAGATCTGGGAGTCCCTGACGCCCCAGCAGCAGACCATCTGTAAGGTGGCTTGTGAAGCTGCACACGCGCAGAACACCGCGCTGTCGCTGGCCGAAAACGGTGCCGCGCTGGCCCGCCTGCAGGCCGGTGGCGTTCAGGTCCGCCAGTTCCCGGAAGACGTCTGGGATGCCTTTGGCCGCGCCGCCGCGGAAGTCCGCGAGGAGAACATGGGCGACCCGATCTACGCCGAGATCGCCAACAGCGTGTTCGCCTCGATCAACGAGTCGTCGGGCTGGTACGAAGTCGCCGATGGCGAGTTCATGCGCCAGCGCAACCGCGTCAACGCAGGCTGATCGCAGCCTGACAGATCGCCCCGTCCGGCCCTGTGCCGGGCGGGGATTTCGCGACCGGTCCGAGACATGACGCGCCGCCCAGCAGCGGCGTTCCGGGGGATTACCGCATGATCGACTTCATTCTTTGGGTGCTCCAGAATATCGCGCTGGCGCCCTATCACCTGTTCGTGGCGGTCACGAACCCCGGGGCTTGGCTGGACTGGTCCAACCCCGAAGCCGTGATGCGCTTCATTTACTACGGCGCTTCGGTCGAGTTTTTCTTCGTCGTCTTCACCACCTTCCTCGTGATCACCGCGCTCGGCATGGCCTGGAACCGCGAGATCCTTTGGACAGGGGTGCGCATACTCGAAACATTCGCCAACGCCGTTGGCCGCACGGCCGCCTGGGCCGGCCTGATCATGGTTCTGATCCAGGTGATGATCGTGTTCCTGCAGCGCATCTTCCGCGTCGCCGCGATCGAGCTGGGGCCCTTCGGCACCGCGGTCGCCTTCGACCTGAGCTGGTGGGCCGAGGGGCTGAAATTCTGGAACGCCATCGTCGTCTGCCTATGCGTCTCCTACACCTTCGTGCAGGGTAGCCACGTGCGCGTCGACCTCGTCTACTCGGCGGTCAAGTTCCGCACGAAGCGGATGATCGACATGTTCGGCTGCCTGTTCTTCATGATCCCGGCCGTCGTCATCACCTACATGTACGCCTGGTTCTTCATGTGGCGCCACCTGATGACGCCCTCGGTCACCTCGACGAGCGACCTGGACCGGATGATCATGCAAAGCCGCATCTTCCGCTGGAACGTGGAAACCATCGGCTTCAGCCCGAACGGCTTCAACGCCTACTTCCTCTTCAAGGTCCTGATCGTGCTCTTCTGCGTCATGGTCTTCCTGCAGGCTGTCGCCTTCTTCTGGCGCTCCTACTGCGAGTGGAAGGAAGGCGAGGCCAGCGAGGGCAAGTATCTCGACCGCGACGTCATGGGGGACGAGGCCGAAGACCTCGAGCACGCCATCCATTCCGGATCGACCTGAACCAACAACACGATAGCCGCGCGCGCCGTCGCACGAGCCGCCGAACGAGCCAAGGGGACATCACAGCATGCTTTTCGGACTGGATGGGGTCGAGGTCGGTCTGATCATCGTCTTCCTGACCCTCTTCGCGGGGATCATGACCGGCTTTCCGGTCGCCTTCGCCATCGGTGGCGCGGGCGTCATCTCTTTCGCCATCATCGCGGCACTCGACAGTGCGGGTCTGCTGATCCACCAGGCGATCGACACAAGCTCGGCGGAATACGCGGCGCTTGTGGCCGAAGGCGTGATCCGAGATAGCATATCCGTCTTCCGATACCCGGAATTGCCAAGGATCGAGGAACCCGTGTTCCCCGGCGGTTGGGAACAGGCGATGGAGCGCAACATCTCGTTCATCGTGAACCGGATGAACGAGCGCGTGATCGCCGGCCAATCGATCGAGACGCTGCTGGCCGTTCTGATGTTCGTGATGATGGGCATCACGCTGGAACGCTCGAGGATCGCCGAGGATCTGCTGACCACGATGGCGCGCGTCTTCGGCCCTCTGCCGGGCGGTCTGGCCGTGTCGATCGTGATCGTGGGCGCCTTCCTCGCCGCCTCGACCGGGATCGTGGGGGCCACCGTCGTGACCATGGGCCTGCTCGCTCTGCCCACGATGCTGCGCAACAACTATTCGCCGGAACTGGCGACGGGCGTGATCGCGGCCTCGGGTACGCTTGGCCAGATCATCCCGCCGTCCATCGTGATCGTTCTCCTGGGCACGCTTGTGGGCGACCTCTATGCCACGGGGCAGGAGACGCGCGCGCAGCTTGCCGGCTGTAACGACGCGCTTACCTTCCTTGGCGAACCGGCGGTTCTGTCGGTCGGCACCCTCTTCCAGGCGGCGCTTCTGCCGGGTCTCTTCCTGGCGCTGCTCTACGCGCTCTACGCCTTCGGCTTCGCGCTGGTGCGTCCCGCAAGCGCCCCGCCGGTGCAGTTCAGCGCCGCCGCCGGTGAGCCGGTGACACGCAACGAGGCGCTGACCTGGTACCTCTTCGCGCCCGTCGGCCTGATCCTTGCGGTCGTGCTGGCCTTCAGCTCCAACGTAATCGGCAGCCAGACCATCGCCGTCTCGGATTATGCCGAGCGCGAGGGCGGGTCCGTGTTGCGGACCAACGTGTCCGAACAGTGTCAGGCCTCCATGATCGACCTGCACGGGCAAGAGGCCTGGGACGAGGCCGTCGCGACACGCGCCGCCATGGCCGAGTCGGGCGACACCGGCGCCGCCGTCGAACTGACCGAGGAAGAGCGCGCCGCAGCCCTCGAGGCCGCCTTCGAAAATGCCGCGCCGATCGGCTCGGGTGTGGCGGTGATCTTCACACTGCTGGCGCTCGTCCTGATCCTTGCACGTGGCGTCTCGCCCTCGGCGAACCCGGTGCCGCTGATCGTGGGGGCCTTCGGCGTGATCCTCGCGCTGATCCTCGACATCCTGTTCATCTCGCCTGCCACGGGGCCGGGCGCGACCTTCATGATCATGGCGGTGCCGATGATCCTGACGCTCTACGGCGCGCGGACCGCGATGGGACGACTGTCGCAGAACGAGCTTCTGCGCGTGGTCTTCCCGCCGCTCGTCCTGATCGTCGCGGTGCTGGGCTCGATCCTGGGCGGCATCACCAACCCGACGCCCGCGGCGGCGCTGGGTGCGGCGGGTGCCATCATGCTCGCGGCCTACCGCAAGCTGAAGGAAGAGAACGGCAAATCGAAGATCGTGATCTGGGCCTCCTTCGCGCTGGTCATCATGATCCTGCTCGGCGTCAACTTCGACCTGCGCATCACGCGCGAGGTCGTGCCCTTCGAGGATTGGGTCGCGTACACTCTCGCCCAGTTCGCCTATCACTTCGCCTTCTTCGGCCTGCTCTACAGCTGCTGGGTCCTGTTCCGGATGAACATCCTCAGCCCGGTGGTGCGCGAGACGGCCAAGGTGACCTCGATGGTGTTCACCATCCTGATCGGCTCGCAGCTTCTGAACCTCGTGCTGATCTCCTTCGGGGGCGAGCACTACATCCAGCAGTTCCTGCGCAGCTTCGACAACGAGCTGATCGTCTTCCTCGTGGTCATGCTGATCCTGTTCATCCTGGGCTTCGTGCTCGACTTCCTCGAGATCATCTACATCGTGATCCCGATCGTCGGGCCGGTGATCTACGGTGGCACGCTCGATCCGGCATGGGTGACGATCATGATCGCGGTGAACCTGCAGACCTCGTTCCTGACGCCACCCTTCGGCTTCGCGCTGTTCTATCTCAGGGGCGTCGCGCCGCCGGGGGTGACCACGGGCCACATCTACCGCGGGGTGCTGCCCTTCGTGGGGATCCAGGTGCTCGGCCTTGGCCTTCTGTGGCTCTTCCCGGGGATCGTCACCATCCTGCCCGACCTGCTGAACTAGCAGGCTGGACAGATCCGGAAACTGGGCAGGGGGGCTTCGGCCCCCTTGCCGCGTTTCATGGGCAAGCAAGATGCCGCGCCAAAGGTGAGGTGCGACGGGTCAGGCGTTGCGGGAGAGGGGGATCTCAGTCTTCGCTGCGCAGGTCAGGCAGGTTGATCTGCGCGACCTGCTGCGCGATCGGATCGACCGAGAGCGGGTGGGTGTGGTTCGAATAGTCGGCCGGGTCGCCCAGCGGCTGCCACTGGCCGCCCACGTAGACCTCCAGCGCGGGAAAACGCGCCTTGTAGCCCATCTTGGACGACCCCGGCACCCAGTAGCCAAGGTAGACGTAAGGAAGCCCGGCCTCGCGCGCGATCTCGACATGGTCGAGGATCACGTAGGTCCCGAGGCTGTCCGCCGTCCGGTCCGGATCGAAGAAAGAATAGACCAAGCTCAGCCCGTCATCGAGGATATCGGTCAGGCAGACCGCGGCCAGCGGCGCCTCGCCATCCGCCGACGGGGCATCCTCGTCGCGGTACTCGATCACGCGGGTGCGGACCGGCGTCTCCTCGATCATGGCGGCGAATTCGAAGACATCCATGTCGGCCATGCCGCCATCGGCGTGGCGCGCATCGAGGTAGCGGCGGAACAGCTCGTACTGCGCTTCCGTGGCCCAGGCCGAGCGCGCCAGCCGCGAGAGGCTTTCGTTGCGCTTGCGGATGCGCCGGTGCCGCTTGCGCGGCGCGAAGTCGGCCACGCGGATACGCGCCGACAGGCAGGCCGCGCAATCGGTGCAGGATGGCCGATAGAGCACGTTCTGCGACCGGCGAAACCCCTGCTTGCTGAGCGCGTTGTTCAGCTTTTCGGCCTGTTCACCCTGCAGCGCCGTGAACAGCTTGCGCTCGCGCCGCCCGTCGAGATACGGGCAGCTTTGGGGTGCCGTCACGTAGAATTGTGGGGCGATGGGCAGGGTATGACGCATAGGGTCGTTCCGGCCAGGGCCGTTCCTTGGAGTGTGGCAGAAGCCTGCACCAGGCCCAAGGGGCGCCGCAACAGGTTTTTTGCGGATGCGTCACGCCGGGAAGGGGCCGTTCAGCGCGGCCTGTTGATCGCGGCCGAGCCGATCAGGATGTCGTGCAGGCCCTGGTGGCGGCTGCCGAGCACCATCATCACGATCGAGATGATCTGCAAGATCACGAAGCCGGTCGCGACCATGAAGGCAAGCGTGTGCAGCACGGCTTCCCCGCCGCTGAAGCGCGCGCCCATCGAATTGCGCAACTCGATGTTCATCAGCCGCATGCCGGGTGTCGCCGACCACGCCGCGATGCTGCCCGCGCGGTAGAGAAAGCTCACCGCGATGAAGGTCAGCGGCCAGATCCACCAAAGGACCGAGAGTGTCAGCAGCCCCAGGATGAAGGTGATGACGGTGACGATCAGCACATCAACCACCCAGGCGAAAAGGCGCTTGGCCGGGACACCGTCGTAGAAGGCGTGATCGTAATCGGGATCGGGCAGGGCAGTAGACATGATCATGGACATGGGTCTTTTCACGGGATTCGGAAAGGGGAAACGGGCGAAAGGTGGCCCCCGGGGGACATCCGGGGGCCACGCGCCAGGCGAAACGGGGGGTTACGCCTCGGCGGTGTCGCTGTCGGCGCGCGCGCTCTTGGCGCGGTCATCCATGAACTGGTCGAACTCGGCCTTGTCCTTGGCATCGCGCAGGCGCTGGAGGAAGGCCTCGAAGGCGTCCTGTTCCTCTTCCAGCCGGCGCAGCGTGTCGGCCTTGTAGGCATCGAAGGCCGTGTTGCCGGACGAGCGGAAGCTGTGGGTGTGTGCGGTGCGCTTGGACGCGCAAGAGCCGTTGAACATGCGTTTGCTCCAGATCATGTAGGCGAGAAGGGCGAGGCCGATGGGCCAGAACAGGATGAAGCCAAGGACCATGGCGGCGATCCACGCCCCCTTGCCCTTGTCGTCGAGCCACGCCTCGGCGCGGGCGAACCAGCCCTTGGCGCGCTGGACGGTGGCCTCCGCCGGAACGGCGGCACTTGCGGTGGTGGTCATCGGGGTCTCCTTTTCGGCGGGTGAATGTAAATGTTAATCACATTAACGAATATGGGAGATCGGCGTATCGGCACAAGGGGGTGGGGCGAAAAAAGTGAATCTTTTTTACATGGCTTGTTCGCCGCCGCTTTGGACTTGCCTTCGCGTATCCCCCTGCGCTATCCCGCCCCGCACGGAGAGGTGGCCGAGTGGTCGAAGGCGCACGCCTGGAAAGTGTGTAGGCGGGAAACCGTCTCCAGGGTTCGAATCCCTGTCTCTCCGCCACTTGCC
>CAZVQL010000034.1:15997-17380 GCA_964629305.1 uncultured Roseicyclus sp. | reverse complement strand
ACGCCGGTGCCCGAGGGCGAACTGATCACCCGGCTTCAAGCGATCGCGGCTGAGCGGGATACCACGCGCATCTTCCTTCGCGCGGATGGCGGCATCGCCTATAATGACGTGATGCGGATCATGGGTGCGCTCAATGCTGGCGGTTTCCGCGAGATCGGTCTTGTGACCGACAGCGGCGGACCGCGCCTTGACGGAAGCGGAGAGTGAGGGGGGCTGACGAATGCGCCGGTCCCTTTACGCGTCGACCGCCCTGCATGCCGTGGCCCTTCTGTGGGTCGCGTTCGGCGGTGCCGTGTTCCGGGACAGCCCCGAGCCGGAGTTCGAGGTCACGGGCGTGACCATCCTGTCGACGGCCGAGTTCGAGGCGCTGACCTCGGCGGTCGAGCCGACGCCTGTCGCGGTCGAAACCTCGCCGCCGCCCGCCCCGCGCCCTGTCGAGACAGAGCCGCCGCCAGAACCGCAACCGGAACCGGAGCCCGAGCCAGAGCCGGAACCCGCGCCGCAACCAGAGCCGACACCCCCCGGTGAGGTCACCGACACGATCGCGCCGCCTGCGCCCCTGTCGGGTGCGCCCGACCTGCCGCCCGACGCCACGCCCACCCCGCGCGCGGCAGACCGCATCGCACCCGTGCCCACACCCGCCCCCGAGGAGGATGTCGCCGTCGCACCCGAGGCGACGCCCGAGGCCGCCGACCCGGCCCCCGCCGACATCCCCGTCGACCGCGAGGAGGAAGCCGCGCCCGAGGAGGCCACGACCGAGATCGTCACCGAGGCCGAGACGCCCTCTGGCGGCCCGCTTGGGCCCATCGCCTCGATCCGTCCGCCCACGCGCCCCGAGCGCCCGCAGCCCGTCGAGACGGCCGCGCCTGCGCCAGACCCGACGCCTGCGCCGCAGCCCGACCCCGCACCCGAGGCCGATCCGCTGGCCGCCGCCATTGCAAGCGCAGTCGCGGATGCCGTGACAGACCCCGCGCCGCCCGCACAGCCCTCGGGCCCGCCCCTGACGGCGTCAGCGCGCGACGGATTCCGCGTTGCGGTCTCGGCTTGCTGGAACGTCGGCACCGTGAGCAACGAAACACAACGAACTGAAGTTACTATAGCATTTTCGATGGATCGGGCGGGCTATCCGATAGCTGAGAGCATACGTCTGATTGCATCGGAAGGTGGCTCACAAACGGCCGTTGAAAGAGCTTTTGATGCTGCGCGCCGAGCCTTGCTACGTTGTGCACGCAACGGACGAGACGGCTATCAACTTCCACCCGAAAGCTACGAACACTGGCAAAATGTCGAAATGACATTCAACCCCGAGGGGATGCGCCTGAGATGATGCCATCGCCTTGCCCTGTCACTATCCGACCCCAGCGCCGCGCCACGCGGCAGGAG